>NZ_DDCI01000015.1:0-277244 GCF_002335265.1 Cupriavidus sp. UBA2010 | reverse complement strand
TTCGTGGAACAGGGGCAAGGTCAAATGGTCCAATTCCCAGGTGTTGCCGATTCGATGGTGCTCGGCTTCCAGTCCTTCACTTCAAGCACGAGCAATCCATGCATTGGATGCAAGATTACAAAGTCCGGATATTTCTCCAGCGAAGCGATACGCACGTCGTACCAGATCTTGTAATCGTCATCCAGCTTCTGCTCAAGTCGTTCGGCAAGACGCTTCTCACCTGGCCACATTCTGCCAACACAAGAGGAAAGCGAGGGAACGATGGTCGCCATTGCCATAAACCAACACCTTGAAAGTTCAGTTCGCTAATCTACCATGCGGCAGCAGACCTACTGATGCTTTCCGCATCATTGTCACCTGTAGCAGCACCATCGGCGCTGCAGTGGATGTCATGGCGACTACCACCTCAGGTATTTTTATAACTCCCCCTATATGTTGTGGGAAGGAGTCGATCGAGGTATCAACGGATAATCATCAACACTAAGTGACAAACAAAGAGAGGATATAAAGGACGCGCACTTAACCTTTCTCTCTTTTCGAGTCAAATCAACCCTGATCACCCTACCCGCAAGCAGCCAGCGAGATTTATTCGCTGGCTTTTTTATTCCTGCAAAAGAAAGGGTAGTAACACATCATGGCGAGCTTTCATCACTGCCTCAAGAGCGGCAAAAAGGGCACTGCTGCGAATCACGCGGCCTACATCACCCGACAAGGAAAACATGGCCATCGCGAGGATCTGGTCTGCACAGGGCACGGCAACATGCCCGCATGGGCAAAGGGCAATCCCTCGGCATTCTGGAAGACGGGAGACAAGCACGAGCGCGCAAACGGTGCCGTTTATCGCGAACATGAGATCGCACTGCCGGCCGAACTGACGTGCGAACAGCAGAAAGAACTCGTCGTCGAGCTGATCCAAATGATGGTCGGCAGCAAGCCTTATGAGTACGCGATACATGCTCCCAACTCGTCCATCGAGGGCAGCACCAATACGCACCTGCACCTGATGTTCTCTGATCGCATGCAGGACGGCATTGAGCGATCGCCCGAGCAAACTTTCAGCCGCTACAACGCGAAACAGCCAGAACGTGGTGGATGCAAGAAGGACAGCGGGGGTAGGAACCGATTGGCTCTGCGCGACGAGCTCATCCAAACACGCAAAATGTGCGCTGACTTGCAGAACGCAGCGCTAGAGAAGCATGGCCATCCAATCAGGGTCGATCACCGTTCGCTGCGGGAGCAAGGCATCGAGCGTGCACCAGAGCGCCACCTTGGGCCAGCGCGTATCCAGGAAATGTCAGAGGAAGACAAGGCTCGCGTAGTGGAGGCAAGACGAGCTCACACACGTCATCAAACCAAGTAGATGTCATGGTGCACAGGCGTCATGTGAAGTCGAGAACATCGGCGCCTGGCATACAGCAACAGTTCAGCTGAGTGCCTCGGGGCTGCCAACCCTGTTCTCGCACTCGCCAAGATGGAACCCGTCGTGATCACAAATCCGGAGATGGACCGGTCTCTCCCACAAAAAAACGAACCGGCCAGGGAAAAAAGCATGCGATTCGTGCGATTAATCGCACGAATCGCATGCCGAACGCCAAGGTCTAGGCTGCAAAATACGCTGGATTGAGATGGATATAGCGCTCTCTTTTTGGCCCGACGGTGATCCACACGGCGCCATCGGCGATCAAGCAGTCCAGTGCAGCGTCGAGACGCGAGACCGGGCGCACCGGACCATTTCGCAACACCCCATTCTTCGGCACTATCCATCGGTTCCAGCGCCCATAGCGGGTCCAGAGGTGACGCGCCAACGGCTGCGCATCCGCCTGCTCCTGTGGGACAGCATGGTCCGGAGAGAAGATTCGCTTGAATTCGCCAATGTGCCACGCAACGATGTCGACCGCCCGACCAAGCGTATCAACCGAGATGGCACCTTCCTGCCTCGAGAACACATGCAGCAAAGCTGCAATACGGCCCGTTATTTCCAACGCCTTGGATATGTGGTCCTTGATATCATGCTGTGGACCATCTGGCCCGAGCGAAGACTCAAGTTCATTGGCAAGGCCGACCCAGCGCCGGACCGCATCTTCGGCGAACTCCAAAATCGTTCGCTCCGTAGCGCCTGCATCGAGGCGGCGCCCCCAATCGTCGAGCACCTCGCGTAGTCGCTTGTGAAACTTGGGTAGATGGTAGAACTCACCGTCTAGCCGATACTTAATGCGAGTACCCTGCGTTGAAGGCGGGTAAGCCACGAGATATCGCGCGCAGTGGCCTGATCCGCGCATGACATCCCCTCGGCGGCGCAGAAGATCGTTGAGCACAGCTGGCTGCACCTGGTAGGACAGCGTCACACGCGGATTGCGCGCGACGATGCTGACGCCATGGCTGCGATCCATCGTCAGCATCTGCGCGCCATCCCAAGCCTTGTTGAGCACACCGAGCTGATCAAGTGCACCGCCCTGAATAATGACATCCCCCTCATCACTGACGAAAGCCACCGACTCACCATCCCCTTCAAGCGCCTCCATGACGGCACGCTCCGATGCGCTCTGGCGCATGCTACGCCGAAGCCTCGGCTTGACGGGCTTGGAAGCCGCATGCTCCGCCATTTGATGACACAACTCGTCGGTTGGCTTGCCATCGACTGTCAGTTTGGTGAGCCTTCGACGTAGCCCTTTATCGATGTGCTCCCAGACGGATATTTCGTGTTCATACTGCGCGCGATCGGCCTCGTGTTTCCGTGTGCGTGCACGATCAAATTCGTAGAGCGGTTCTGCTACGAGATTGTGGACACCCGTCTTGCGCTCGCCTGAATCCGCAACCGTCAGCAGATTCAGTGATAGCGGGCGAATCTGTCCCGTCGGCAAACGTACGTCGTAGAGCCCCTGTGCCGATACCGACATGTTGGTCAAGAACTCCATCGCGACCAGTGCATCCGGCGCCTGAACGTGCCTGATAACTTCTTCAACGGCCTCTTTGATTACGACATGAAAGGCATGCAGCGGATAAGGCTCCTGTAGTGTGAGCGTGGGGTTCATGCAAGGCCTCCTACGCTTGTTGCGGCGTGACAAGTGAAAGGCACACATACGGTGTTTCCGACCCTCACCATGTTCCCGACGTAGTTCGTCAATGACACGCGCTGATCCAACGAGAACGGCGTGTGATTTTTCCTGACATGCATTTTTTCTTTTCTCGCAAATGGCTGACTGACCATTGCGCCCTCGCCAGCCCCACTACGTGTTGGCGAATCTGGCGAGCAACGCGAAGAGCCAGCGAATCCCTCGTCACTGATGCTTGTTGCCCTCGGGTACCAACTCACGGTGATCCATGCTCTTTGCGGCAAGACTGGCCAGCGTGGGGATGTCTCGTGGATTGGAGGCATCGCTTGATACCGGCAAGACACCGCCGCAGTAGTCACAGCAGAGAGGCTCACCCGACTCTGCCCGGCGCTTGCGCTCAGCCTCAAGCAGCGCGCGGAAACCACCCATGGACAGTGGCAACTCCGCGCTCAGTTGCGCGACGACCATTTTTTGCGGTACTTCCCGCGCCAGTGCGCTCTCGATAGCGGGGTACAGCCTCCGGAATAACGCCGTTTTCTGCTGCTGCTTGCCTGGCTGTAGCGCATCCAGTTGCTTGATCAACTGGTCTACGTTCGCCAGGGGAAGGCTGTCGGTTGTATTTTGAAGTTCCATTATTCGTTCCTCATACAGGTATGTCAGCGGCCCGATGTAACTCACTCGGGTGTACTAGCGGCCGATCCATACTTCGTCGTGTCGACGGGCTGCAGCAACCGAATACACGCATGTGCGCCCGATGTCGGTTTGGAAATAAGCATCTTTCTCTCCGATCTATGCTGAAGCGTGCGAGCTGGCACGCAAGGCGATCCACGCATCGAGATGGTGTTCTATTACCCCGGTAGTACGGGCTGACAGCGAGACCTTTCTCGGAAACGCCGGGTCATTCTTCATCAGTACGTACAGGGTCGAACGTGAGAGGCCGGTGCGCTCAATTACATCTTTGATGCGCAGCACGCGAGCGCCGGGCGGAATGCCGATACGGTCGGGAACGGCTTCGTCGTGCGCCCAGCTTGACGGCCCTACTCCAGGTCGCCCAATCTTCGCCGCGAACGGAGAAGTGGCGTCCATCGGGGTTTTGTTGTGCATGGTTACTCCTCGTTGGACACTGCGAATTTGCAGTTCCGGCATGATTGAGGATCGAGCGAAAATCCACGATGCCTAGCGCCTGTAAAAAAATACCCAGCGTCAATCAGACGATCGATGGTTGGCGTGCAACCACGCTATTCAGGCGGTACGCAATTGACGTGAGACGATGGTGGGGGTGGGCGGCGACACTGCAGCGAAGCGTTCGAGGAGGCTGGCCGGACATTGAGCGGTGTTCACCGGCGGCACGAAGGCCGCGTAGCCGAGCATCCAGAACTGCGAGGCGAGGAATTCGGTTTGCCGCCATTGCGCGACCGTCGAATGCGGCACGCCAAGCGTGTCGAGCCGACGCATGGCAGCAGCCGTACCTGCGCTGGCCCGCGTGGCGCTGACGGCGACCACGATCGCGGCGACGTACACGCGCTGGCCGAAAAGCGCACAGAAAATGGCGAGCCAGCGGTGGCAGTCGGCGCAGTAGAAGCTGTAGCGGAAGGCGTACTTGGCGCGGGTTTCGCGGGGCAGTCCACGTGGCTTGTGCGGATAGGGGGCACAGTGCAGGACGCCGCCACAGCCGAACAAGCCCGTTCGCGGGCTTGTTCGGCGTAGTTCTGATCGATATGTAACGGCAGGCGGGCTCGGGGACAGCTCAAACGGAGCAACAATCAGAACAAATCAGTCCTTCCTACCCCGCATTGTGAAACCGCCAGCTTGCTGGACTTCCGGGTCATCGCTCAACCAGTCGTGGAGCAGCGCGCGGACATCAACATCTCCATGTTTCTTTCTAATCGACTCTGCAACCTTTGAGACTACGGTACGAATGGCGGCGTCCCGCGATATCCAACCATCTTCAGGGCGATCATCGTTTAGGTGTTTGATGCACGCTTCCCGAACGGCCTGCCGCTTGTTCGCCTCCTTGGTGATGCCTCCCTTTCTTCCGCTCTGCTTCGTATCCTCCGCCGGTTTCGCCGCCAAGTAATACCCCTGCGCCCAGCCCTCGTGAAAGCAGGCACGCGACAAATGCCACCATGCTTTTTCCGTCAGGCCAGCCTCAAGCGCAGCCTTTGCCGTCAATAATTCACCGCACAAGCGCACCATGCTTCGGCGATACACGCGATCGTTATCCTTGAGAAGTTCGGGGTCCAGAGGGTAGGAATCGATCAAGCCCACAAAAGCTTCCCGCCCGCCCTCCTCAAGGAAGTCTTCCTCCGTCGAATACGGCGTGGCGAGTCGAGGAAGCGGGACGAACGGGGTCAGCCGATCCAGATACGCCCAAAGGCTTGTATCAGAATCAAAATCTCCGCGTAGTAGCCGATATCCGCTGTCGATCTGCGTAGCGGCATCAAACCACTGTTGAACATCTGAAGCATCCGGCTCGTTGTGCTCCCAACCCATATAGCCCTTCTCTCCCGGTATTATTCGTTGTTTAGTCAAAACGGTCCCACCGTCCGTAAGTCGTAGCAGTCGGCAAGGAAGCAAGACAACTGCACCTTGCTCCCGCGTCTGCTCAGGCCGCTTGGCCGCCAAGCCGCACGACATCAGCTCCTGCCTTCAGCTGTTCAAGATAGTCTGCCCACCTCTGCATCATTGAAATGCGGTCATCGATAAACTTTGTCCGGTTGTAGGCGGTGCCCAGTGCATCAGCAACCTTATGGGCAAGCTGGTGCTCGATGACTTCGCTCGGGAAGCGCAATTGCTCGTGCAGGATCGTACGTGCCATTGCACGGAATCCGTGTCCGGTTATTTCCGTTTTCGTATCGAAGCCCATCCGTCGAAGCGCTGCATTAATCGCAGCGCCACTCATCGGCTTCTTGACGTCCCGTCCCGGAAAAACATACTTCCGGTCACCTGTGAGCGCATGTAACTCATGCAGGATTGCAACAGCCTGCGAGGCAAGGGGCACCAGATGTTCAGTTTTTGTCTTGGAAACCGTATATCGCCACTGTGCCTTGTCGAGATCGAACTGCGACCATTCGGCCGTACGCAACTCCCCCGGTCGAACGAACAACATTGGGGCGAGTCGTAACGCGCACTGAACCACGAATGTTCCACGGAATCCATCTAGTGCGCGCAGGAGGCCTGCAACATCTGCAGGCTCAGTGATGGAAGCAAAATGGGTGTGGCGCGCAGGTGGAAGCGCTCCGCGAAGATCTGCACTGACATCGCGCTCCGCTCGCCCTGTGGCCACGGCGTAGCGAAAGACCTGGCCGCAATTCTGGTGTACGCGATGTGCTGTATCAAGCGCCCCTCGGGCTTCCACCCTACGAAGCACCGAAAGCACTTCTGGGGCTTTGATTTCCGCGATCGCCCGGCCCCCGAGCCAGGGAAACACGTCATTCTCAAGGCGCCCAATGATCTTGTCGGCGTGACTAGCGGCCCAGCCCGGCGCTTGCCTTGCAAACCACTCGCGCGCGACGGCCTCGAAGCTGTTTGCAGCTCGCTCGACGCTGGCCGCTTTCTGCACTCTACGTTCGATACCGGGGTCAACGCCGTTGGCGAGCAACCTTCGCGCATCGTCTCGACGCGTCCGCGCTTCCTTGGCGCTTACCTCCGGATAGACACCCAGCGCCAATCGCTTTTCCTTGCCAGCGAATCGGTATTTGAACCGCCAGTACTTCCCCCCTGCTGGTGAGACTTCAAGGTACATGCCGAGGCCGTCCGTCAAACGGTAAGCCTTATCGCGCGGGCGCGCGCTGCGGACTTCGACATCAGTTAAGGGCATTTGGTCTCCGTGGGGGCATCAGCGAAAGGGACAGCTGACATGCCCCCTAAAATGCCCCCTCATGCCCCTAGATGTCAACGGACGATGTTGGACTCCAGCAGAAACAAAAAACCCCGCAAGCCTTGAACTTGCGGGGTTTTTTGGACTTTCCCGGATCATCCGGGACATGTTCTTGGTGGACCGAAGGAGGATCGAACTCCCGACCTCTGCATTGCGAACGCAGCGCTCTCCCAGCTGAGCTATCGGCCCGTAGCGGATGATTGTAGCTGCCTTCAGGCGGCCTTTCAATCGCATTGGCGCAACCGTTGCGTCGATGTCAGGCGGTCGTAATTCCCGGGTTGCCGCTCATGCCGCGCACGGTCGGCAGGTTCAGTGGGCGAGCGCTGACTTCCTTGTTTGTCCGCAGCCACTGGGCCATCACATCCCAGATTGGCGCCCCACCTGCCTGGCGGGCTTCTTCTGATACCGGGGCCCAGCCGGCCACCTTGTAGGTCTTGCCGGTTTCCAGCGGCTTGCCGCCCAGCCGCATGTCGGTGATTCGCTTGCCGATCGGCTGGTTGGGGTCGATCGTGTATTGCAGCCCGCCCACGCGCACCATGTCGCCGCCCTGCTGGTAGTAGGGATCGGGGTTGAACAGGTTGTCGGCCACGTCCTCGAGGATGGTCTTGATGGTCTCGGCGGTCATCGGCGTCACCGTCGTGTACGGGTACGTGACGGCCGTCTGGTCCATCAGGGCTTCCATCGTGATGTTCTCGCCGGGCAGCAGCGTGGTGCCCCAGCGGAAACCGGGCGAGAACGCGATCTCGGCGTCCTGCACGGCCATCAGGCCGTCCAGGATGAGCTGGTCGAAGGTGCCGTTGAAGTTGCCGCGGCGATACAGCAGGCCACGGTTGATCGCCAGTACCTCGCTGAGCCTGGACTCGTACGGGGCACGTACCTTGGTGATCAGTGCCTCCATCGCGGGGTCGGCCGGCAGGTAGTCTGCGAAGACCGGCAGCAGCTTGTAGCGGAAGTCGGCCACCTTGCCGTTGCGGACGTCGAAGTCGAGCACACCGAGGAACTTGCCGTTGGAGCCCGCGTTGGTCACCAGCGTCGCACCGCCCGGATTCCTGACATGCACTGGCTTGGGCACGCCGTCATGCGTGTGGCCGCCGAGGATCGCGTCGAGGCCGCGCACGCGCGAGGCGAGCTTGAGGTCGACGTCCATGCCGTTGTGCGACAGCAGAACCACCACCTCCGCGCCCTTGGCACGCGCATCGTCGATCACCTGCTGGAGGTTTTCTTCCTGGATGCCGAAGGTCCAGTCCGGCACGAAGTAGCGCGGATTGGCGATCGGCGTGTATGGGAAGGCCTGCCCGATGATCGCCACGGCCACGCCGTTCATGTCGCGGATCACGTATGGGTCGAAGACCGGATCGCCGAAGTCGTTGGTCTTGATGTTCTGCGCCAGGAACGAGACGCGGCCCTTGAAGTCGTTGTCGACGATCTGCTTCACGCGCTCGGCGCCGAGCGTCATTTCCCAGTGCGGCGTCATCACGTCGACGCCCAGTTGCAGCGCCGCGTCGACCATGTCCTGGCCCTTGGTCCACAGCGCCGTGGCCGAGCCCTGCCAGGTATCGCCGCCATCGAGCAGCAACGCGCCGGGCCGGCTGGCCTTCATGCGCTGGATCAGCGTAGAGAGATGGGCAAACCCGCCCACCTTGCCGTAGCGGCGCGCGGCTTCGGTGAAATCGAGGCAGGTGAACGCGTGCGCTTCGGGGGTGCCGGGGCGGATGCCGTACTCGTGCAGAAAGGCCTTGCCCACCAGATGCGGCGGCTTGCCTGCCCATTCAGCCACGCCCAGGTTCACACTGGGTTCGCGAAAATGCACCGGACGCAGTTGCGCGTGGCAATCGGTAAAGTGCAGCAGGTGAACGTTGCCGAAGCGCGGCACGTCGTAGAACTGTTGCGCGGCGCGCGCGGCCTGTGCGTCGCCGCCCGGGAAAGCCATGCCGCCGGCGCCGGCCACCGCCAGCACCTGCAGGAACTCGCGTCGATTCATGCTGATTTCCGTCCGAGTCGTGCGCGCTCAGCGTTTGCCGTAGCGCGCCAGGGCGGCGACGTCGTCGTCGAGCATCTCGCCCACTTCCTTCTGCACCACGCGGCCCTGCCCGTCCAGCACGTACAGTTCCGGCAGCCCCTTGCGCTTGCCGAAGGCGTGGCGCAGGGCATCGGAATCCATCGTCGCGGGGAAGGTGTAGCCGCGCTGTTTCAGGTACGCCACTGCTTCATGCGGGTGCTTGTCGATGCTGATCGTCAGCACCTGCAGCGGCGTGCCGCGCGTCTTGTCGTACAGGGCCTGCAGGCGCGGGTTCTGCAGCGCGCAGAACGGACACCACGAGGCCCAGATCTCGACGACCAGCGGCTTGCCCGCCCACTGCGAGGCAGGCACGGTGCGGCCGTCGAGCAGCTTCACGTCGGGCAGGTGGATCACGTCGCCGACTTCCGCCGCCTGAGCCAACTGCGCTGCCGCGCCAAACGCCGCGGTCAGCGCGAGCATCCATGCGACCACGACGCGCCGAGCCCGCATCATGCGCCCCTTACTGATTGACCGGCGATGCCGGATCGAGCAGCAGCGCCATCACGTCGCGAATCTGCTGCTCGGTCAGGATGCCCTTGTGGCCGAAGCGCGGCATGTTGGAACAGGCGCTGAACGCGTTCGAATCCCAGATCTTGCCCCACGTGTAGCGAACCACTTCCTGCGAGTTACCGCGCAGCTTTCCGTACTGGTAGAGCGACGGCCCGATATTCCCGAATGAGATCTCGGCCTTGGTCAGCTGATGGCAGGCGTAGCAGTTGCCGCCGTTGGTGCCGCCCACCGCGTCGGTGAACTGCATGCCCCGGCCGTTCTGCGCGATCTTCTCGCCTTCCTTCCAGTCGCCGAGCCAGTTGTTGTCGGCGGGATACTTCACCTGCTTCAGCTCGGCGGCTTCCACCTTCTTCGCCACGGCGGCCGGCACCTTGCTGCGATCGGGGTACTGGCTGCATGCCTTCTGCGTGGCATCCTGGTTCAGCACACCCTCGACCGTGGCGGGCCCCTTGGACGTGAAGGACGATTCGATCATCTGGCGCACGTCGGCGTCGGTGACCTTTGCGGTCGCGCCCTTCGTCGCAGCCTTCGTCGTATCTTTTGCCGCCGTCTGCGCCAGCGCCTGCGTGCCGGCAGCCGAGAGCGCCACCATGGCGACCAGCGCCATCGTATGGAGTTTGTTCATGTCGTGGTCTCCTAGCGCTTCATGTTCGGGCCGTCGTACGTGCCGCCGTTGGCGTTCTTCGCCAGGAACATCGTCAGGGCGGTAATCACGTCGGAACCATAGGCCGGTTCGGGGAAGCGCTGCTGGCGCAGGCAGTCGTAAAGCCGGTGCTGCATCGTGCGAACCTCGCCCTGCGAGACGCGGTAGGCGGGCCACGTGGTGTACGCGGCCTCGGCGCCCTTCGACGTCAGCAGGTTCGGGAGGTCCTGCAGGCGGATGCGCTGGCCATCCACGGCATGGCAGGTGGCGCAGGCGAAGTCATACGCGCCGCCACGATAGAAGAACATCTTCTCGCCCAGCGCGTAGACCCGCTTTTCCTCGGGGTGCGTGAGCTGGACGTTCATCTTCACGCCGCGCGATTCGCCGGTCAGGTAGGCAGCCAGGCGTTCGATGTCGGACGGCTTGCCCTGCGACGAGAACGGGTTCTTCGTCGCCTCTTCCTGTGTCAGGCCCTGCAACGTCACGCGGCAGTAAGCCAGGCGCTGCTCCAGGTCCATGACCTTGTTGGTGTCCTTGAAGTAGCGCGGCAGTTCGGCGTAAGCGCCCTTGGTCACGCCCGGGCCCTTGCCCAGGTCGCACTGTTCGAGCGAGACGTTCTTCGGGCCGGCCGGCTTTTTCCACAGTTCCTCGCCGGCGGCTTCCCATAGTTCTGCGGGATTGCCTTCGGCCAGCATCTGACGGTACTTGGCGAGTTCTTCGGCGGTGCTGCCCTGCGCCAGCGCGGGCGCGGAGAGCGTGGTGGCGATCGCGGTGACGGCGGCGGCCACGGCCAGAATGGCAGAAGCGGCGCGGTACGTGCGGCGGGTATTGCGCGGGGAAACCATCGGGGCGTTCTCCTCGCCATCTCGCCACATGGTCGGGCGGCGGACGGCTTGCTATGCGGGTCCGGCCCAGGGGCTCATGGCCGGACTTCCGGAAATCGCGCTCGGCGCTCGCGCTTGCAGCGGCGAACGCCTCGCGAACACATCAGGGCTTGAGGTAAGCGTAGCCTTCGTCGAACTGCAGGCGTGCCACTTCCACCACACCGGCGGGCACCACCTTGGCATCCATCAGCAGGTTCTGCTCGGAAATGCGGCGGGCAGCAAGCGTGTTATGGCAAACGCGAAACTCCACGCCCGACGACGCCAGCGCGGCCACCGGGGCTTCGAACGTGTTGCCGCGCGAATCCTTGGCGCCTTCCACCAGGAAGTCGATGCCGTAGCCGAACGCTACGACGACGATCTTCGTATCCGGCGCGGCGTTCAGGTGATTGCGCAGATTGGCCATGGCACGCACGGCCTGATCGATGCCCTCTGACAACTGATAGACGACCTTGACGCGGCCCTTGCCCAGGATAGGCATGGACGCCTTCTCCTGTGCCGCTGCCTTGGCGGTGAGGCCGATGGCGGCCAGCGCCGCCGTGGCCCGAAAGAATGCTCGCCGCATGGTGCTTCCTCGCTTCGCCCTGGTCAGGCGATGGTGGCTTCGTCGGTACGCTTGTCGCCGCGGTTGTCGACCCAGGTCACGGTGACCTTGTCGCCCTTGGCACCGCCCTTGAACTTGAAGTTCAGGAACGGATCCTTCGATACGGCCGGGCCGAACTGGGCGTGGAACACTTCCTTGCCCTTGCACGTGGCGATCACGGTCTGGATATGCCAGGCCGGAATCGTCTTGCCGGAGGCGTCTTTGCGCTGGCCGGTCTCCATGTCGTGCTTCATCAGAATCTTGACGTCAACCACGCCGCCGTTTTCGGTGGCGCGAACGCGCATCGGGTCTGCCATGTGCTTCTCCTGTCAGCAGTAATCTGGAAATCTGGTCCGTGTTCTCGTCTGAACGATGGGGCGTCAGCCGCCGCAGCCGCCCAGCGTGACCTTGATTTCCTTCGATGCCACGTACCACTTGCCGCCGGCCTTGACCGCGGCGTGGACGACCGAGGTCTGGCCCATCTTCACGCGCGTGGAGACGAACGGCTCGGTGCCGGCCGGAATCGCGAAATCGGCGGCCAGCGTGTTCGGGTTCTTTTCCACCAGGATAGCGATCTGCTCGGTATCGGGGATGTTGCTGGTCACGGCCACCGGCACCACGGCGCCGTTCTCGGCGATGTCCGGTGCGATGAAGGTGATGGCCGAGCTCTTTTCGGGACCGCTGCCGCCCAGTGCCTTGATCACGTCGGCCACGCTCTTGCCGTCGAAGGCCGTCTTGTTCCACTCCGCGGCCTGCGCCTCGCTGATCAGGCCGGTGGCGGCCATCAGCGACAGCACAGCGGTCATCCGCAGCACGTCTCGTCGTTTCGCATTCATGTTGCTGTATTTCCTGTACTTGCCTTGCTTACCCGGTTTCCCTGGAAGCCGTTTCAAAATGATTCTGGCGCTCGTTCCACTGTCTGCAGCCGCGTGGCTGGCCAGAACTGCTTCGCTTCATTCTGAAACGACTTCTTGCGAACAGTGCGCCGGCATTGCTTTGGTATTTCGCCGGTCATCACGATGGATGTCCTACCGCCGGAAATGGCACGGGCCGCCGGAACATCAGACGGCCCGCGCGGACGTCGCGGCGCTTACTTGGCCGGGGCGCCAGCCAGCACCCACTCCACGACCGTCTTCAGGTCGGCATCGCTGACGGCGGCGTTAGCCGGCATCGGAACCGGACCCCAGACGCCCGAACCACCGTTCTTGACCTTCGCGGTCAGCTTCGCCAGAGCGGTCTTGTCGCCCTTGTACTTGGCGGCCACGTCCTTGTACGCGGGGCCGACCAGCTTCTTGTCGACCTGGTGGCAGCCCATGCAGGCGTTCTTGTTGGCGATTTCCTGGGCCTTGGCGGCGTCCACGGCGTGCGCGGATGCGGCGGCGGCCAGGAGAGCGGCGGCGATGACAAACTGCTTCATGTTGTTGTGCTCCAAACTGATTGAGCCGTGGGGACGGCAAGGACGCGCTTGGGGGGGGCGATCCCGCGGCGCGGCACGCGCTGGCCGCCGTTGGGGCGGGCCTTCTTTCGGGCCTCTGGGCCTCCGGGCCTCTCGGGTGATCGGTGAGAGCGTCTCGGGCGGGTTGCGGCCAGTCCGCTATTTTGCCTCAAGAAGCGGCAACGATACGGATTCACACGTGATATCCATATGCGCAAAAACGCGGGAACGGCGGCTAAATTGCGGGTTAACCCTCGAAATCACCGCCCGGCGAGCATCCGACCGGCCCACAGTCGCCCGCCGAACACGTTGAGCAGCAGACCGGCCATTACCACCAGGGCGCCAGCCCATTGCGTCAGCGCCAATGCTTCGCCCAGCAGCAGGTGTGCGGAGACCAGGCCGACCACCGGCACCAGCAGCGTCAGCGGCGCCACCTTGCTGGCCGCGTAGCGCGTCAGCAGGCGGCCCCACATCGTGTAGCCGAACAGCGTGGCACAAAACGCCAGGTAGCAGACCGCGAACACGCCCATGCCGGAGATATGGGTCAGCGCCTGCGTCATCCGGGCCGGGCCCTCGAACCAGAGCGACAGCAGCGCGAACGGCACGATCGGGATCAGCGCGCCCCACACCACCAGGCCCAGCAGGTCCACCGGCCCGATCTTCTTGCTGACGATATTGCCCGTGGCCCAGCACAGGGCGGCGCACAGCGTCAGCAGGAAGCCGGCCAGCGTCATGCCGCCCGGGCCGTGGGCGGCGCCGCTGCCAATCAGGGCGAGCCCGCAGGCGGCGATGGCCATGCCAGCGATGTTGTGCCAGCGCACCGGCTCGCCAAGCCAGAACCCGGCGATGGCCACGGTGAAGAACACCTGGGACTGCAGCACCAGCGAGGCCAGCCCCGCCGGCATCCCGACAGCCATCGCGTAGAACAGGAACACGAACTGCCCAAGGCTGATGGTGGCGCCGTAGGCCACCAGCATCCGCAGCGGGATACGCGGCCGAGGGATAAAGAAAACAGCCGGAAACGCCACCAGGCAGAAGCGCAGCGCGCCCAGCAGCATTGGCGGCACGCCGACAAGGCCGACCTTGATGACGACGAAATTGACGCCCCAGACCACGATGATGGCCAGGGCAAGCAGACGGTCTTTGGATTGCATGATCGAAAAAGGATCGCCACATCCCTGGGGGCGGGATGACCGGCACGGCTAGCGTATCAGCCCATGGCGGCGCGGCGTTGCACGATCCTGCGGTTTTGCGGCGTGTGGGGTGAGCGGGGCGTGTGGGGCAGCCGGCACTCTGTCAGTGAGTCAGGCGCCCAGCATGTCGGCCCAGATGCTGTGGGCCCAGGCAAGTCCGTACTCACCTTCCCGCCTGCTTGGCGCGACGGACAGCCCGCCGGACCCCGGCACGGTCAGCATGGTTTTCTCGCCGGCATCATAGCGATGCACGCTGGCCACGTGGATGGCCTCGTTCGACGACGTGAAGCTGTAGCAGGTGTTGGTGTAGACCGGCTCCGGGTCCGGATCCTGACCTGCCAGCAGCCGCAGGATCGCGGCGGCGGCCACCTTGCCGTGCTGATTGGCCATCGTGCCGGACTTGGGCATCAGCGGCGCGATCTGGACGGCGTCGCCAAGAACATGGATGTCGGGTGCCACGGTCGACGCCATGGTCAGGAAGTCGACCTCGCACCAGCGGCCGTTGGCCGTCGCCAGACCGCTGGCCACGGCGATGGCGCCGGCGCGCTGCGGTGGCAGCAGGTTGATGACGTCGGCCCGCTCGTCGTCCTGCACGTCGAAGCGGATCGTGCGTGTGGCCGGATCGACATCGACGGTCTCGAACTGCGGCCGGTACTCGATCATCCCCTTGTAGCGGGTCTCCCAGACCTTCCGGAACAACGCGCCTTTCGACGTGATGTCCGGGTTCGCGTCGAGCACGAGCACCTTGCTGCGCGGCTTGTGTTGCTTGAGATAGTCGGCAACCAGGCAGGCCCGCTCGTACGGGCCGGGCGGGCAACGGTACGGCGCCAGCGGGATCGTGATCGCGAACGTACCGCCATCGGGCATCGCCGCAAGCTGGCGGCGCAGGACGTCGGTCTGCGGACCGGCCTTCCAGGCGTGCACGATCTGATCCCCGCCAGGACGCGCCAGACCCGGGATCGCGCTGGACTGCATCTCCACGCCGGGGGACAGGATCAGGCGGTCATACGGCAGCGTCCCGCCGCTCGCCAGCCGGACAGTGCGTGCCGCCGGGTCGATCGCCGTGACCGTGTCGCGCACGTGCCTCACCCCGTGACGACTCACCAGCGTGTCGTAGGGCAGCGTGATGTCGGCCATCTGGCGATAGCCGGCGACAACGAGATTCGACAGCGGGCAGGACACAAACGCCTCGTCGGGCTCGACCAGCGTGACGTCGACAGCACCACGACTCCAGGTGCGCAGGTAGCGTGCGGCCGTGGCGCCGCCAAAGCCGCCGCCGATCACCACGACCTTCGCTGCAGTTGCTGCGCGCGCCTGACGCGGCGTCAACATGCCGAGCGTGGAGGCCGCGACACCGGCCAGGGCGGCCTGTAGGACAGAGCGTCTTTGCATGGGCTATTTCTGGTCGGCGAACCAGGCGGCCATCGCGAGGATCTGCGCGTCGCTATAGCCCTTGGCGATTTGCGGCATCACGGTCCCGGAGCGCTTGCCGTTCTTGAAATTGAACATCAGCTCGACGAGTTCGGCCTGCTGCCGGCCCGCCAGTAGCGGAATCGGACTATCCGCAGGCGGCTTGCCGTCCGTGCCGTGGCAGACCGCGCAGGACGCGGCGAGATTGCGCCCCTGCATCGTGCGGGCCGCCTGCGCCTCCACGGTCAGCTTGCCGGCTTCGGCCGGCCCGGCGGGTGCCGAAGCCGGCTGCGCGAGCGCCAGCGCCGGCGCCACGCAGACACCCGCCACGACGCCCCTCAGGTACCGCGGCGCGAGCGTCATGTCGCTTACGGCAGGTTGCGGCCCGGCGGCAGCGCCACCGGCGACGAGACCGGCGCGGCCACGGGGCTCGTGGTCGCGCCACCGGAGGTGCCCATCGACGCGGGCGCGTCGGAGTTCACGGGCGCGTTGGGTGCGCTACCCGGCACCGACTGGACCGGCGCCGGCGTACCTACCGCTTCGCTGCCGGTGTTGCCGTTCTGCGAACTGCCCAATGCATCCAGACGGGCGCGCTCGGATTCGCTGATGTAGTCGAACGCCTTGACCACCTTCTGCACGCCGCTGGAGTTGCGGGCCACGTCCGTGGCCTTGTCGCCTTCGGCATTGGTCACGATGCCCAGCAGATAGACCACGCCCTTGTCCGTCGTGACCTTGATCGAATTGGCGGGCACGCCCTCGGCGGTCACCAACAGCGTCTTGACCTTGCTGGTCAGGTACGCGTCATTGCTGCGCGTCATGAAGCCCGGCGAGGCCGTGACCTGGAGTTCATTCACTACGTCACGCGTGTTCTGCAGGCCGCGCACGTACTGTTCGACCTGCTGCTTGACGTCGGCATTGCTGACTTCGCCCACCAGCAGCACCTTGCGGTTGAACACCGCCGCCTCCACGCGGGCCTTGTCGCCGCTGAAGCGCGAGCTCAGCGTGCTGTCGATTTCCATCTGCAGGCCACGGTCGATCGTTTGCGTGCCCGTGGGCCGACGGTCGGTGGCCATCACCACGCCGGTACCGACCGCGCCGGCCAGCACGGGGAAGCAGCCGGCGAGCTGCGTGGCGGACACGATCAGTGCGGCCACGGTGACGGCCGTGCGTGCGATACGGGCCGGGGAAGTCTTCTTCTGGTTGGTCTTGGTCACGTTCGTCATGCGGTCCTTTGCAGGAAATCAGATTGCAGCGGTTTGCAGGGCGGTTGCGCGGCTGTGGATATCACTGTGGATGACGCCGCAAAACCTGTGGATACGTTGTGGGCAGGCCTGTGAATAACCCGGGATAACTCGCGGGCGTCCACTGGCGTGGTCCTTATGCTTCACCCAGCAGTGCCTCGTCGATACCGTCGCAGAGGCAATGCAGTGTCAGCAGATGCACTTCCTGGATCCGCGCGGTCCGATCGCTCGGCACGCACAGGTCAATGTCGAATTCGTCCAGCACCGTGGCGATCTTGCCGCCACCCTTGCCGGTCAGCGCCACCACGCTCATGTCGCGCTGGTGCGCGGCGTGGATGGCCGCGATCACGTTGGCCGAATTACCCGAAGTGGAGAGCGCCAGCAGGATGTCCCCGGGCTGGCCCAGGGCTTCCACCTGCTTGGAGAACACCACCGAAAAATCGTAGTCATTGCCGATCGCCGTCAGGATCGAACTGTCCGTGGTCAGGGCGATGGCTGCCAGGCCCGGGCGCTCGCGCTCGAACCGGCCGACCAGTTCGGCCGCGAAATGCTGGGCGTCCGCAGCCGAGCCCCCGTTGCCGCAGGCCAGGATCTTGTTGCCGCTGGTCAGGGCCGCGACCATCCGCTCCACGGCGGCGTCAATGTGAGGCGCCATCAGTGTGGCGGCCATCCGCTTGGTCTCGGCACTGTCCAGGAATTGCTGCTCGATACTTTCAATACTCATGGCTTGATGACTTCTGCACAATCCCGCGCATTATGACGCACGCCCCTCGCCGCCGCCCTCGGAATCCAGCACCCCGAGGTCGAACGCGTTCCGCAGCCATTCGAGCCGGCCCGGGTCCAGCGCCACCACATCCACCCGGCATGGCGGCAGCCGGTCCAGCGTGGCAAGGTAATGACTGGCCGCGCGCAGCACGCGCCGCTGCTTGGTCAGCGTGATGCTTGCCGCCGCGCCGCCAAACCCGCGTCCGCCGCGCTTGCGCACCTCGACGAAAACCAGCGTATCGTCAGCGGCGCGCATGATCAGGTCGATCTCGCCGCCTTTGCAGCGATAATTGCGTTCGACGGGCACCAGACCCTGCCGCTGCAGGTAGGCAAGCGCGCGATCCTCGGCCAGCGCGCCTTGCCGCGTCGTGGACGATGCCGGCAAGGCCGGCAAGGCGGATGGCGTGGTGGTTTTGAATGAGCGAATCAACGGAAGTTCTCCAAGCATGAGTGACTGGACCCTGCTGGCAAGCGGCCAGACCTACCCACCGGGTACGCTGTACGTGGTGGCCACGCCGATCGGCAACGTCGCCGATCTGTCCCTGCGCGCGCTGCACGTGCTCGGCCTGGCCGACGCAATCGCCTGTGAAGACACGCGCAACACCGGGCAACTGCTGACCCGCGTGGGGCTGCAGCGGCCGCTGGTCGCCGTGCACGAGCACAACGAGCGCGAGGCCGCCGTCCGTATCGTGGAACGCCTGCGGGCCGGGGAGCGGATCGCCTATGTGTCCGATGCCGGCACGCCGGGTATTTCTGACCCGGGCGCTCGGCTGGTCGAAGCCGTGCGCGCGGCCGGACTCGGCGTGGTGCCGTTGCCGGGACCGAGCGCCGCGGTCACAGCGCTGTCCGTGGCGGGCGACATGCTCGAGGCCGGCGAAGGCCGTTTCACGTTCGTCGGATTCCTGCCCGGCAAGCCCAAGGCCCGCGCGGACGAGATCGCCCGGCTGGCTGCGCTCGACCACGCCTGGGTCTTCTACGAAGCACCGCACCGCATTGCCGACACGCTGGCCGCGCTGGCGGCCGCCCTGCCCGGCACGCGCCGCCTGCTGATCGGGCGCGAACTGACCAAGCTGTTCGAGGAGACACCCGTCCTGACCGTGGCGGAAGCCCCGGCCTGGCTTGCGAGCGAAGCTGCGCGCGGCAAGGGCGAGTTCGTGCTGGTAGTGGAAGGTGTGCGTCGGGCGGAAGCGGGCGATGAAGATGCGCCCGATGCCGAAGCCGTGCGCGTGCTGAAGCTGCTGCTGGCCGAGCTGCCAGCCAAGCGTGCCGCCAAGCTGGCGGCCGCGATCACCGGCGCGAAGACGGATGCGCTCTACCAGCTCGCGCTCGCGCAGCGTGCTGAGTGAGAAAAATCTGAATTGGGAGGGGGGCTGCAGGCGGGCGGTTGAGCGGGGAGCGAGAGGATCGATCCGGCCGGCCTGCATCGCGGATCAGGGGCGCTTGCGCTTGACCGTGGACTTCTTGGCCTTCGACTTCGCCGGCACCAGCGCATTGGCGGTATCCGGCATCTCGTCGGCGCCGCTGCCGTCGCCGGCCTCGGTGCCACCCGCCTCGATCTCGGGGCCCAGGGCCGCCACTTCGGTGCGGGACAGCCGGCGGATTTCCACCTTGGTCGAACCACTATTGACGAAGCTCAGGCGCTTGGCTGCCGCGTACGACAGGTCGAGGATCCGGTTGCCATGATAGGGGCCACGGTCGTTGATCCGTACCACGGCCACCTTGTTGTTGCTGAGATTGCGCACCAGCACCCAGCTGTCTAGCGGCAGGGTCGGGTGAGCCGCCGTCATGGCGCGCATGTCGAAGCGTTCCCCATTGGCGGTCTTGCGGCCGTGAAAGCCCTTGCCGTACCAGGACGCCGTGCCACGCTGCTCGAACGTACCCATGTCCGCGCGCAGGCCGTCGATCGACGATTGCGCCGGCGCGCCTTCATCGAGGCCGAACAGGTTCCAGCTACCGCGATCGTCGGACTTGGCCGTCGCCGGCGCGTTCGTGCCGGACTTCGACCGTGCGGACTTGGTCGGGATCGCGCCTTGCGTCGATGCGTTCTCGGTGTCGCCGCCCGGCGGCGTCGCGCACGCGGCCATCACCAACGCCGATACGATGATCGCGCATTGACGAAGGAAGCGTGTGGAGCCGGGCGCTATCGTGCGCACGGACTCCGGGCGGAGTGCAGGCTGGCTAAACATAGGCGCGCAGTCTAACAGAGTCGTATTGAGGCTAGTGCCTTGATTTTGTTACGAAACTTAATCAAAAGGTGCTTAAATTGATGTCAATTCCCCGCAATCCACGGCGTGGCAAGGGATTGCGCCGGATACCCCGGGGCGGGCTTCCGATGGAGCGTGCACGGCCTATGCTGCACTTTCCGTGTGGCATCGCACGTATCGGAGTCGATGACCGAGCGATGACGAACGCATGACGCGGCTACAATGACCCACCTGCTGAGGCTGGCGTCTGGCCTCAAAATATGCCGCAACAAGCACAAATGAAAGCCCTCCTGATCCCCGTCACGCCCTTCCAGCAAAACTGTTCACTACTGATCGACGAGACCACGCAGCGCGCAGCCGTTTGCGATCCCGGAGGCGATCTCGACCGCATCCTCTCGGCGGTCAAAGAGCAAGGCGTCACGCTGGAGAAGATCTTTCTGACGCACGGGCACGTCGATCACTGCGCTGGCGCCGCGACGCTATCGCGCCAGCTCGGCATTCCGATCGAGGGACCGCAGCAGGAGGAACGCTTCTGGATCGAGCAACTGCCCGAGCAGACGCGGCGATTCGGCTTTGGGCATCCCGAGGCGTTCGAGCCGGACCGCTGGCTCGAGAACGGCGACACGGTCACGTTTGGCAACGAGACGCTCGAGGTCTATCACTGCCCGGGCCATACGCCGGGCCACGTTGTGTTTTTCTCGCGTCCCAACAAGCTCGCGATCGTCGGCGATGTGCTGTTCGCCGGCTCGATCGGGCGCACCGACTTCCCGCGCGGCAACCACGCGGATCTGATCCGCTCGATCCGCACCCGGCTCTGGCCGCTGGGTGACGACGTGACGTTCGTGCCGGGTCACGGCCCGGTCTCCACGTTCGGCGAGGAGCGTCGCAACAATCCATTCGTGGCCGATCACCTGATCGACGCGGCCTGACCCATGGCGAAAAAACAGGCGCCGGACACGCGTCCCGAGATCTACGTCAGTACCGACGTGGAGGCCGACGGCCCGATCCCGGGCCCACATTCGATGCTGTCCTTCGCATCGGTGGCGATGCTGGCGGACAAGACTGTCGTGGGCACGTTCTCCGCGAACCTCGAGACCTTGCCCGGTGCGGCCGGTCATCCTGTACAGATGCAATGGTGGAAGACGCAGCCCGAAGCCTGGGCGGCATGCCGGCGTGACCTGCAACGCCCCGAGGACGCCATGCCGCGTTACGTCGAATGGGTCGAAAGCCTGCCCGGCAAGCCGGTCTTCGTCGCGTTCCCGGCCGGCTTCGATTTCACATGGGTGTTCTGGTACATGATGCGGTTCGTGGGCCGGTCACCCTTCGGCTGGGCCGCGCTCGACATCAAGACCGTCGGCTTCGCGCTGACCGGGCTGCCCTACCGTAAAGCGGTCAAGGCGGCCTTTCCGGCCCATTGGCACGATCCGCTGCCACATACGCACGTGGCGCTCGACGACGCGCTCGAGCAAGGGGCGCTGTTCTGCAACATGCTGACCGAACTGCGCGCGCGGGAAGCCGCCCTGGCTGCCCTGCCCCCGGCGGCGGACACATCGGAAGGCGATCCCAAACCCGCAGTGTGAATGCTGGATCGCTTTCGGTGCATTTGAGGCCAAACAGGCGCACCGCCTTGGTGCGGCAACCAACACCTGTTTGATCCGTGCCGCATCGATAGCATGGCAAACGTCACCTATAGTAGAAGCGTGCAATTGGTGGCGTGAGGTGGCGTGAGCGTTCGCGCGCCTGTGTCCGCCAGCGATCCCTGACGGTGCGCCGAGGAGGTGTGGCCATGCGATTCCATCCCGATCTTCATCTCAAGGATCTTTCCGGCCGATTGCACTGGCCGCACCGTCCTGGTGCGCATACCGATATCGTCACGCACTACCATTCCGTCACGGAAGATGCGGAAGTCGCCCAGGCGACGATCTACGTGAGCGCGGTCACGGCTGTCGTGCTGCTGGTCGTCCTGGCAGGAATCTCTTTCGGTCAGGAGGTCATGCACTGGCTGGGCGTCAATTGAACGGCCCCGTCTGAAGCACAGTCCCTGTCTGACCGGCCGGCCTCCACCTCTGGTGGGGGCCGGTTCTATTTCAGGGGCGGAAAACTGGCGCTCAGCCCAGCAGCGGGGCCACGTTCTCCGGCGGACGCCCGATCGCCGCGCGGCGGTTGCGGACCACCACCGGTCGTTGCAACAGAATCGGGTTGTCGGCCACGGCGGCCAGCAGTTCGGCGTCGGTCAGGCCGGGATCGGCAAGATCCAGTTCCTTGTAGGCGCTTTCGCCATCGCGGATCATGGCGCGCACCGGCACGCCCAGCATCGTGTGGAGCTGGCGCAGCGTGGCGAGCGACGGCGGTGTCTTGAGGTATTCCACGATCTCCACCGGTTCGCCCAGGCGCTGCGCCGCCGATTCGACCAGCGCGAGCGTTTCGCGCGACTTCGAGCAGCGGGGGTTATGGTAGATCGTGATCATGACGGCTTCCTTCGGCCTGTTCCGGCAGTCTGTGTTGAACTACCCGCACTATATACAACGGCACGCTGCAACGGACAGGCAACGAATGCCGGCTGGCACGCATCATGCGAGACCCGGCCTACCGCTGAACCATGGCCAGCGACGACGTGCCATGGCAGGTTTACCCCTCAGAATCTTCTTCGGAATCCAACGTGTCCGCCCTCCCCACCACCGCGCGCAAGCCTTACCGGCTGCGCGACGCCACCACTGACGACGTCCCGGCGATCCACGCCATCTACGCCCACCACGTGCAACACGGCCGCGCCTCGTTCGAGGAAGTGGCGCCGACCGTCGACGAGATGCGGCACCGGTTCGGCGAGGTCCTCAAGAAGGGTCTGCCATATATCGTCGCCGAACGCGATGGCGAGATCCTTGGCTATGCCTATGCGTCGAGTTATCGCGCTCGCAGCGCCTACCGCTTCGCCATCGAGGATTCGATCTATATCGACCATCGCCATACCGGCGAAGGGCTGGGCCGCGCGCTGCTGGCCGAACTGATCACGCGCTGCGAGACCGGGCCGTGGCGTCAGATGGTGGCCGTGGTGGCACTGACCGCGTCCGGCGAGGGCGCCGGTTCCGTGGCCGTGCACGAGCGACTGGGATTCCGTACCGTCGGGCGGCTGGAAGCGGTCGGTCTCAAGCACGGCCAGTGGATCGACACCCTGCTGATGCAGCGCCCGCTTGGTGTCGGAGACGGGACAGTCCCCGACTGATTGGCCGAGTGGGCCGCCTCTGCGGCGTCAGTCCACATCAGTCCAGCATCAGTCCGGCATCAGTCCGGCATCACGGGCACGGCGGCTTCGCACCAGGCGCGTAGGTGGTCAAAGCTGCGCGCCACCGGGTCGGAGCCGCGATTCATGTTTTCCATGCGCAGGACCTCGACGCGCGACAGGCCGATCGTCCCCAGCACGTACTTCAGGTATGGCGTGAAGAAATCCTGCTGACTGCCGGGCCCGTCGTGGAACGCGCCGCCGCAGGCCACCACGGCCAGCACCGGGCGATCTCGCAGCAGGCCCTGCTTGCCTTGCGGCGTGCTTCGGAAAGTCCGCCCCGGCCGCACGACGAGGTCGATCCACGTCTTGAGCGTGGCCGGCACCGTGAAGTTGTGGATCGGCGTGGTGATGAGCACCATGTCCGCAGACTCGAGTTCGGCAATCAGGCGCCCGGAGAGCATCAGCGCCGGGGCCTGCTCGTCACCGCCGGCCGCCACGGCAAGATTCGCGTCGGTGAACGCCGCGTCGATGGGCGGCAGCGGCTCGGCACCGAGATCGCGTTCGATCACGGTCAGCGGTCCGCGATGCGCGGCCAGCCGTTCTCGTACGACGGTTCCAGCCCGGCGGCTATGTGATCGTTCGCCGCGCGGGCTGACGTTCAGGTGTAGCAATGTGGTCATGTCTGGGGGCGTATGGTCGGCCCATGAGTTCGGCCCATGAGTTCGGCGCAGTGATCGACTCACTCAGTCGAACACGTAGTTGAACCGTAGCGCCCGGGCCAGCAGGCCGTTGCGGTAGTAGAAGCGGTGGCCGAGCACATTGTCGAGCGGCGTATCCAGTACCAGCCGCGCGCATCCCTGCGCGTGCGCTTCCGTCTTCAGCCAGTCCATCAGCATCTGGCCGTACCCACCGCTGCGCGCGGCGGCGTCGGTAACCAGATCGTCGACATAACAGTACGGCCCGTAGACGAGGTTTTCCGCGTACCGATAGCCAGCCAGCGCTACCAACGGGCCGTCGTCCCACAGGCCGACCAGACGGTAGCCGTCGCCGGTCTGCTGCCGCCAGCGCGTGACCAGCTCGTTCGCGTCCCGCAGATGCGGACGCAACTGGCGCATCAAGGGAAACGCCGCAGCCACGTCGTCGGGCGTATCGATGCCCCGAATCTCGATCCGCTCCACGGTGACGCCGTTCATGGCCGGCCCCCGGGTGCGGCCGGCGGCGGCGCGAAATGCAGGCCGACCGCAATGCGGTTCCAGGCATTGATCGACGCAATCGCGGCTGCCAGCAGCATCAGTTCCTGCTCGCTAAACACCGTCCGCGCGGCGGCGAAGGCCGCATCGCGCGCGGCGGGATCGTTCATGGACGTCAGCGCCTCGGCCCAGCCCAGCGCCGCGGCTTCGCGCGCTGTGTAGATGCCCGCGTCGCGCCAGCCCGCAAGCAAGTCGAACTTGCGCGGGTCGATATCGAGTTTGCGCGCAATGTTCAGATGGAACTGCAGGCAGAACGCGCAGCCGTTGATCTGCGAGACACGCAGCTTGAGCAGCTCCGTCAGCGCTTTGTCCATCCCCGCCGCTTCCACCGCCTTGCTCACCCCGCTCAGCGCCGCGTAGACGTCGGGTGCCGATTTCGTGAAGGTCTGGAAATCCATGACTGGCTCCTTGCGATAAGATGTCAGAGTTCGAAGATTAATGTAAGAGCACTGATATCATGGGAAAGACCCTGTCATCCAAAGGGAAAAACAAAGGGAAGAAGGCGGACGCGGCGGAAGCGGCGCGGATTCCCGCACCCGGTGAAGGCAAGCGCGGCGAGAGCGGCTATCTGGCGTACCTGCTGCGGCAGGCCAGCGCGGCCAATCGCCTGAACATGGAACGCCTACTGGCCGATCTTGGCGTGACCCTGCCGCAGTTCTTCGTACTGACGATGCTTGGCGCATACCCCGGCATTTCCGGTGCCGACGTGGCGCGGCTGGCGATGCTGACCCCGCAGACGGTCAGCGTGATCATGAACAACCTGGAGAAGATGGGCGCGATCGCGCGTCAGCCTCATCCGGTGCACGGCCGCATCCAGACGATCGCGCTGACGGAGAGCGGGCAGGCGTTGCTGGCCGAGTGCAAGGTACGCGCGCGGGAGGCCGACAAGCGACTGCGCGCCGGGCTCACCGCCGAGGAAGAGCAGATCGTGCGGCGATGGCTGGTAAGCCTGGCCGTGCCGGACGAAGACGCCGCCGAATGAAAAAAGGCCCGCGGACGAGTGTCTCGCGGGCCATCATCACAACCAAGAGGTACTACAGTTCGCGGGGGCGCGTCTTGTTCAGGCCATCAGGTCCGACAGTGCCAGCGCGACGACCTTGGTGGCACGGTTCAGGTCGTTCAGACGCAGGTTCTCGTCCGAGTTGTGGCCGCGGGCTTCCATCAGCGTGCGCGGGCCGGCGCCGTACAGCACGGTCGGGATGCCACGGCTCGTGTAGTGGCGAGCGTCGGTGTAGAGCGGCACGCCCTGCACCGGGATCTCCACGCCGAAGACCGACTCGGCGCGTTGCTTCAGGGCACCGATCAGCTTCTCCACGCCCGGCAGTTCCGACAGCGGTTCGGCCAGGATGATGCGCTCTACCTTCACTTCGATGCCCGGACGCTCCTTGGCGGCCTTCTCCACGACGGCACGGAGCTCGCCTTCGGCGTCGAAACCGATCTCTTCCGGAATCATGCGGCGGTCCACACGGAACGTGACCAGGTCAGGCACCACGTTGGTGTTGATGCCACCCTTGATCAGGCCGACGTTCAGCGTGGCAGTGTCGATGCCGAGCACCTTGCTCTTGCGCGTGGCCAGTTCGGCTCGCAGGCCGTAGATCGCCTGCAGGATGTGCGTGGCAGCCTCAATCGCGTCCACGCCAGTGTGCGGCATGGCGGCGTGGCCCTGCTTGCCCTTGACGGTGACTTCCACGTGCAGGCAGCCGTTGTGGGCCGACGTGATGCCGTACGAGAAGCCGGCCGAGATTGCGTAGTCGGGCTTGGTCAGGCCTTCGTCGAGCAGGAACTTCGGACCGATGTCGCCACCGGTTTCCTCGTCATAGGTGAACTGCAGTTCGACGGTGCCGTTCAGCTTCGCGCCCTGCTTCTCGGCTTCCTGAAGCGCCAGCACGGCGTAGGCGTAGGTGGCGAAGTCCGACTTCGACACGGCCACGCCACGGCCGAACATCACGGGGCCATGTTCGCTGTCGGCGATCTCGCCGCCGTACGGGTCCTTGGTCCAGCCCAGGCCCGGAGGCACCACGTCACCGTGGGCGTTCATCGCGATGGTCGGTCCACCGTTGCCGAACGTCTTGCGCACCAGCAGGTTGGTCGCGCTGATCATGCCGGCTGCACGGACCTTGTCTTCGGGCACCTTGTGGGCCTCGACCTTGAATCCCAGCCCTTCGAGCAGTTCCTTGGCGCGCTTGCCATGGGCGTCGCAATCGCCGGGGGGGTTGTCCGACGGCACCTTGACCAGCTCGGCCAGGAACGCTTCCTGTTGCGGGCGATGTTGGTCGATATATTGCGTCAGCGTGGTTTCAACGGGATTCATGTTGTCTCGTGCGGTCATCTTCGTTATCTCTGGAGTGTTCGGGGCGACGCCGATGGCGCCGCTTATTGGGGGCGATGGAAGTGCTCGACGAAATCGGCGAACACGCGCGCGGCCGTCTGGGCGTCTTCCGACGTCATGGTTTCGGTGGGGTGATGGCTGATGCCGCCGTTGCCGCAGCGAACGAACAGCATGGCCACATCGGCGATGGCGGCAATGGCCATGGCGTCATGGCCCGCGCCGGAGGGCAGGTGGCGCACGGGCACGCCCTGGCGCTCCACTGCCGCGGCCCATTGGGACTGCAGCCACGGCGCGCACGGAACGCTGGCGGCTTCGTGCGTCTTGCGGATCTGCGAGCGCACGTTGCGGCGCGCGCAAACACGTTCGATTTCGGCCAGCACGTCGTTGACGGCGGCCTCGCGCTCGGCGTCATCGCCAGCGCGGATATCGATGGAAAACACCGCGCGGCCCGGAACCACGTTGGTGGCGCCGTTCGGTACGTTGAACTGGCCGACCGTGCCGACCAGGCCCGGCTTGCCGCCGCAGCGCTTCTCGATGAACAGGCCGATCTCCGCGCCGGCCATCGCGGCGTCGCGGCGCATATCCATCGGCACCGTGCCGGCATGGCCGGCCAGGCCTTCCAGTTCGACGATGAAGCGCGTGGCGCCGGAGATGGCGGTAACCACGCCCACGGGCAGGCCTTCGTTCAGCAGCACCGGACCCTGCTCGATGTGAACCTCGATGAAGGCCAGCACCTGGCTGCGATCGTGCTTCGCGGCGGGAAGTTGCCCGGCATCGAACCCGGCCGCGCGCATCACTTCACGCATGGTCTTGCCCGAGTCGTCGACGTTGTCGAGCACATTGGTATCGAACGTGCCCGCGATGGCGCGGCTGCCCAGCAGCGTGGCCTTGAAGCGCACGCCCTCTTCCTCGGCAAACCCGACCACTTCGAGCGCGAACGGAAAGCGCTTGCCCTGGCGGTTCCACTCGGCCACACAGGCGATCGGCAGGATCACGCCGAGGTTGCCGTCGTAGCGACCCGCGTCGCGCACGGTGTCGAAGTGGGAACCCGTCAGCAGCGCCGGGGCGTTTGGCGTGGTGCCTTCATAGCGGCCGATCACGTTGCCGGCGGCATCGCGGCGCACGGTCATGCCCGCGGCTTCCATCCATTCGGTCAGCAGCGCGGCGGCGCCGTGATGGGCCTCGGTCAGATAGGTGCGGGTAAGGATGCCGGGCTGATCGGTATGAACGGCCAGGGCGTCGGCCCAGGTCATGATGCGCGTGCCGGTTTCAGCGGACAACGGCGTAGGGGTTGCTGCCATGTGTGTGTCTCTCCTGCTGGTGGTGCGTGAGCTCGGTCGAGGAAATCCTGGCGGGAAGGCCAGTCAAGGCGGGCGCCCGGTGCCGTAGCTCTATTCTGTGCGATTCATGTTAGCACAGTGAATTCAAAAATTGCATACAAAAATGATATGCACTATATTGGCCTCCACGCACCAACAATCCGCTGCGGACAATCCGGTCCGGACAAGTGGATTGCGTGGATTCCGCCTCAACAGGGGGGCTTTCCGCGCGGGATATGGCTCTCGGGCCGATTTCCCGTGGTGATGCCAGACCCGCCGCGCATCCGCCCTCCCGCGCCATGTGACGGCAGGTAGTCCTGAATCAGATCAGGGCCGGCCAGCGACGCAAAGACGTCTCATCTGGACCGCGCCCGGCACGGAGACAACGATGCAGCAAGCCGTACCCTCGCAGCGCGCCGCTGGTGCACGCCTGCACACCCGATTCACCCGCTCCCTGTTCGGTCAGGTGCTGATCGCGCTGGTGATCGGCACCCTGCTCGGGCTGTTCTTCCCCGAGTTCGCCGCCAAGCTCAAGCCGCTGGGCGATGCCTTCATCAAGCTGATCAAGATGCTGATCGGCCCCATCGTGTTCTGCGTGGTCGTGGCCGGCATCTGCGGCGCCGGTGAGCTGAAGAAGGTCGGGCGCGTCGGCATCAAGGCCGTGGTCTATTTCGAGGTGGTCACGACCATCGCGCTGGCGCTCGGCGTGGTGCTGGCCTACGTGTTCCATCCGGGCACCGGCATGAATGTGAATCCGCGTTCGCTGGATATCTCGGCCATGTCGGCCTACATCGAATCCGCCGACAAGGTGAAGAGCGCGGGCATGGTCGATTTCCTGCTCAAGCTGATTCCGAACACGATCATGGGCGCGTTCTCCAGTGGCGACGTACTGCAGGTGCTGCTGGTCTCGATCCTGTTCGGCTGCGCGCTGTCCGTCGTGGGCGAATCCGGCCGTCCGCTGGTCAGGCTGATCGACACGTTCTCGCACACGCTGTTCAAGATGATGGGCTTCATCATCAAGCTGGCGCCGCTGGGCGTGCTGGGCGCGGTGGCGTTCACCGTGGGCAAGTACGGCATCGGCTCGCTCAAGCAGCTCGGGTTCCTGGTGATCCTGTTCTACGGCGCGGTGGTGATCTTCGTGGTCGGCGTGCTGGGGCTGATCATGCGGCTGTGCGGCTTCTCGGTGCTGAAGCTGATTCGTTACCTGCGTGCCGAACTGCTGGTGGTGCTGGGCACAGCGTCGTCTGACAGCGTGCTGCCGCAGGTGATGAAGAAGCTCGAGTACATGGGCATCCGCAAGTCGGTGGTCGGCCTGGTGATTCCCACCGGCTACTCATTCAACCTCGATGCATTCTCGATCTACCTGACGCTTGCCGCGGTGTTCATCGCGCAGGCTACCAACACGCCGCTGGCGCTGGGCGACCTGCTCGGCATCCTGGCTGTGGCACTGGTCACGTCGAAGGGCGCGCATGGCATCCCCGGTTCGGCGATCGTGATCCTGGCCGCGACGCTCTCCGCCCATCCGGCGATCCCCGCGATCGGCCTGGTGCTGGTGCTGTCGGTGGACTGGTTCATCGGCATCGCCCGCGCGGTGGGCAACCTGATTGGCAACTGCGTGGCCACGGTGGTAGTGGCCGCCTGGGAGCGCGACATCGACCGCGAACGGGCCCACGGCGTGCTCAATGGCACGATCCCGGCAGGCGAGCTGGAGGAAGGGCTGACGGTGCACGAGCATGGCTCCGGGGAAGTCCCGGTACCGGCGCCGCTGCCGGGGGTGGCCTCGGGGCGCTAGAATCACGCACATCCCACTCTCCGCGCTGGCCTGCCAGGCGACGCGCGACACCATGCCCGAGCATATCGATCCAGACATGACCGCCGAGGCGATTGCCGACGATATCGTCGCCGCCATCGTCTCGCACCGCCTGCCGCCCGGCACCAAGCTGCGCGAGGAGGCGCTGGCCAGCGTCTATCGTGTCAGCCGCACCAAGGTCCGCGCCGCGCTGCTGATGCTGTCCAAGGACAAGGTCATCCAGATCGTGCCGGACAAGGGCGCGTTCGTGGCCAAGCCCAGCGCGGAAGAAGCACGCGAGGTGTTCACGGTGCGGCGCATCCTGGAGGCGGCACTGGCGCGCGAGTTCGTCGCCAAGGCCACGCCTGCCGACTACAAGCGCATCGAGAAACACCTGACCGCCGAGCGCAAGTCGCTGGGCGGCAATGATGCCCAGACGCGTACCCGGCTGCTGGGCGATTTCCATATCGTGCTGGCCGAGGTGGTGGGCAACAGCGTGATGACCGGCATCATGCGCGAACTGTCGATGCGTAGCGCCGTGATCACGATGCTCTACCAGAGCCGCCGCGATGCGACGTGTTCATCGGACGAGCACCGCGCCTTTATCGACGCCGCGCGCGCGGGCGATGCCGAGCTTGCCGTGAAGCTGATGGTCGAGCATCTGGCGCATGTGGAGGCCGCCCTGCACTTCGAGGAAGTACCGGCGGCAGCACGTGGCAAGGACCTGGTGGCCGCGTTGCTGGCCTGACGCTCAGAGCGAATGCGATAGGCTTGATCGGAGTCAAGGACGAAGAAGCGGGAGAGGCGCAATATTCACCTCGCCATGGAGTTGCGGGGGCGCACTTCATGAGCTCTCCCCGTCCTTCGCAAGAAGGACCGCCCGCAGACCGCAATGGCTGCGGGCTTTTTCTTTTGGGGGTCCGGTTTTGCGGACCTGGTTCCGCGCAGACGGCGCCAGCGCGCCGGAGCACCAACGCTTCAAACCCCTCAGACCCTGCCGCTCCAATACCCCGGCTTTGCAAACGCCTGTTTCAAGTGCTCGATGAAGAAGCGAATCTTGGCCGGCACCGGCCGCTGCTGCGGGTACACCGCGAGGATGTCGTAATCCGGCAGCGCGTACTCGTCGAGTACCGTGATCAGCTCCCCGCTTTCCAGTTGCGGCAGGATCTCCCACGTCGAACGCCAGCCCAGTCCCAGGCTCTCGCCAGTCCAGCGATGCAATAGCTCGCCGTCGTTGCAGTCGAGATTGCCGTTCACGCGCACCGTCACGGTCTTACCGTTTTGCTGGAAGTACCAGCCACGCTGCTGCCCGCCTTGCAGGTTGAACGCGAGGCAGTTGTGCTTCTCCAGATCCTCGAGCGTGTGCGGCACGCCGTGCCTGGCAAAGTACGCGGGCGTGCCGCATACCACGCGCTTGTTGGTCGCCATCTTGATCGCCACGAAGTTCGGGTCGATCGCGCCCCCGATGCGGATGCCGACGTCATAGCCCTCGCGCACCAGATCCACCACGCGGTCAGTCAGGTTGAATGAAATCTGCACCTCGGGATTGGCGGCGAGAAAGGCCGGCGCGTGCGGCGCCACGTGCTTGCGCCCGAATGCGGCCGGTGCCGACACGATCAGGTGACCGGTGGCCTTGTGCTTGCCTTCGGCAATCAGCATCTCGGCGCGGTCCAGGTCGGCCAGCGCCTTCTTGCACTGCTCCATAAACGCGGCGCCCTGCTCGGTCACCACAATGCGGCGCGTGGAGCGATGCAGCAGCTTGACGCCGATGCGTGCCTCCAGCGCGTTGATGCGCCGGCCGATCATGACCGGCGTGACGTTCTGCGTCAGCGCGGCGGCGGCCATGCTGCCGTGTTCCACCACGGCGATGAATGCTTCGATCTGTTTGAGTTTGTCCATGCCAGCCCAGCTAAATGTCTCCTGCCGGCACATTGTGAGGCATCGGAGCCATATCGCGCATCCCCGGGGCGCTATGACGCCCATCCGGCCCACCGAACGTCACGCCCCGGAAGCCCGGCACGGGACGACTGCTACGGCTGACGCTGCCGGTTCACGGCCTCGTTGATTTCCGCCGCTTCACCCAGCACGTGGGCCAGCCGGCGCAGCGGGGCGCTGCATTGCAACTGCGCGAACAACGCCAGGGCGCATCCAGCCACCAACACTGCGCCGTAGATCGCCACGAGCGCCGGGACGCCGCCGGGTGCCATGACCGCCACACCGTCGGCCAAGATCACCGCGGCGGGCCCGATGGCCAGGACCAGCGCCATGGTGCGGGCGCTGGCGTCCCAGAGCCGCGCCTGCAGCACCACGCGACGCTGGCGAGCGCGGAGCTGGAGCGCAGGAATGCGGCCAAGGCGTAGCAGCAGCGCGTTCTCGACCTCGCTTTGGGTATCGAGCCGACGCGTCAGCCAGCGAAGCGGATGTTGCAACGCAGCACGGCGATCAAGCAGCCTGATCACCCATGCGCCGACGTAGAACACCCCGCAAACGGCCAGCAGCACGTGAAAAGCCTGCGGAAGCCACGCCGGCGGCACCTGCGCAAGCACCCGGTGCCACCACACCAGCGCGCCGCCGGCGACCAGCATCGGCACCAGCGCCAGGACAAAGCCGGCCCACAACACCGTGGCCAGCCGGCTCTCGGCGGCCGGTCCGGCCTGCGGAGAGGCCTGGAGCGCTTCAATCAATTCGTAGGTGGTCGGCAGCCGCGAGTACATGACAGAGCAAGGGCGATTCCAAACCTGTCATTTTGGCCCGATGGCGGCGCGACCGAAAGCCCGCGACGCCACCAGATTGCGCCGAACCCCTCTCCATGGGGGATCCGGCGAAGGGTTCGAGCACATACTGCATCGCTCACATTCGACGTTCGATGCTGCGGCATTGCTAACCGTACGTATCGAATCAACTGATCTCCCTTCTGTTTATCCACAGGCCGGTGCGGGCATAGCATCAGACCCAGAACAAATCCCACCCATTGTTTTGAATCGTATTGGAGACAGACATGCCGAAGATGAGAGCAGTCGACGCGGCCATCGCCGTACTGGAAAAGGAAGGCATCACCACCGCGTTCGGCGTGCCCGGCGCTGCCATCAACCCGTTCTACTCGGCCATGCGCCGCGCTGGCTCGATCCGCCACCTGCTGGCGCGCCACGTGGAAGGCGCCTCGCACATGGCCGAGGGCTACACCCGTGCCGAGCCGGGCAACATCGGCCTCTGCATCGGCACGTCGGGCCCCGCCGGCACGGACATGATCACGGGCCTGTACTCGGCCTGGGCGGATTCGATCCCCATTCTCTGCATCACCGGCCAGGCGCCGCGCGCCCGTCTGTACAAGGAAGATTTCCAGGCCGTCGATATCGAGTCGATCGCCAAGCCTGTGACCAAGTGGGCCGTGACCGTGCGTGAGCCGGCGCTGGTGCCGCAGGTGTTCCAGCAGGCGTTCCACCTGATGCGTTCGGGTCGCCCGGGTCCGGTGCTGATCGACCTGCCGTTCGACGTGCAGGTGGCCGAGATCGAATTCGATCCCGAAACGTATCAACCGCTGCAACCGTACAAGCCGGCCGCCTCGCGCGCCCAGATCGAGAAGGCCATCTCGATGCTGAACCAGGCCGAGCGTCCGCTGATCGTCTGCGGCGGCGGCGTGATCAACGCCAACGCGTCGGAACTGCTGGTCGAGTTCGCCGAGCTGGTCAATGTGCCCGTGGTGCCCACGCTGATGGGCTGGGGCGTGCTGGCCGACGACCACCCGCTGCAAGCCGGCATGGTGGGCCTGCAGACCTCGCACCGTTACGGCAACGCCACGCTGCTCGCCTCGGATTTCGTGATGGGCATCGGCAACCGCTGGGCCAACCGCCACACCGGCAGCGTCGACGTCTACACCAAGGGCCGCAAGTTCGTGCACGTCGACATCGAGCCCACGCAGATCGGTCGCGTGTTCGGTCCTGACCTCGGCATCGTCTCGGATGCCAAGGCCGCGCTGGAGCAGTTCGTCGAAGTGGCCCGCGAAATGAAGATGGCCGGCCGCCTGCCGTGCCGCAAGGCGTGGGTGGCCGACGTGCAGAAGCGCCGCCGCACGATGAAGCGCAAGAGCGACTTCGACAACGTGCCGGTCAAGCCGCAGCGCGTGTACCGCGAGATGAACCAGTACTTCCCGCGCGACGTGCGCTACGTGACGACGATCGGCCTGTCGCAGATCGCCGCCGCGCAGTTCCTGTCCGTGAACCAGCCGCGCCACTGGATCAACTGCGGCCAGGCAGGCCCGCTGGGCTGGACCATTCCCGCCGCCATCGGCGTGAAGACCGCCTCGCCGAACTCGGACATCGTGGCCATCTCGGGTGACTACGACTTCCAGTTCATGATCGAGGAACTGGCCGTGGCCGCGCAGTTCAAGGTGCCGTACATCCACGTGGTGGTGAACAACTCGTACCTGGGCCTGATCCGTCAGGCGCAGCGCAACTTCGAGATGGACTACTGCGTGCAGCTCGCGTTCGACAACATCAACGCGCCCGAGCTGGAAGGCTACGGCGTGGACCACGTAAAGGTCGTGGAAGGTCTCGGCTGCAAGGCAATCCGCGTGTTCAAGCCCGAAGACATCGCACCGGCCTTTGCCGAAGCGCGCGACCTGATGGCCGAGTTCTCGGTGCCGGTAGTGGTCGAGGTGATCCTCGAGCGCGTCACCAATATCGCGATGGGTACCGAGATCGACAACATCAACGAGTTCGAGCCGATCGAGGACCTCGAAGACGCCGCGGACGCCGATTCGGCGATCCTGGTCGAAGAGACCACCGCCTGAGTACCGAGTACCGCTTCCCCGTAGTACGCCACCCTGCCCCGCTCCACCGGGGCGGGTGTGGCGGTTTTTCCCAGACACCGAGAGAGACAAACAATGCCAAAGCTCGCAGCAAACCTGACGATGCTGTTTAACGAAGTCGGCTTCCTGGACCGCTTCGAGGCCGCCGCCCGCGCCGGATTCCGTGGCGTGGAGTTCCTGTTTCCGTACGCGTTTCACGCCGACCAGATCGCCGATCGCCTGAACCGCTTCCAGCTCGACCTCGTGCTGCACAACCTTCCCGCCGGAAAGTGGGAAGCGGGTGAGCGCGGCATCGCCTGCCACCCGGACCGCGTGGGCGAATTCCAGGACGGCGTGGGCGAGGCCATCAAGTACGCCAAGGTACTGGGCGTGCGCCAGTTGAACTGCCTGGTCGGCATCCTGCCGCAGAACGTGAAGCGCGAACAGGCGCAGGAAACGCTGGTGGAAAACCTGCGTTTCGCGGCCAATGCGCTGGCGCAGGAACATATCGATCTGCTGGTCGAACCGATCAACACGTTCGACATCCCCGGCTTCTTCCTGTCGCGCACGCAGCAGGCGATCGACCTGATTGGTCAGGTCAACGCGCCCAACCTCTACGTGCAGTACGACATCTATCACATGCAGCGCATGGAGGGCGAGATCGCCAACACGATCCGCGCCAACCTGCCGAAGATCAAGCACGTGCAGCTTGCCGACAACCCCGGCCGCAACGAGCCCGGCACCGGCGAGATCAATTACCAGTACCTGTTCCGCTTCCTCGACGAGATCGGCTACCAGGGCTGGATCGGCTGCGAATACAAGCCGAAGACGACCACCGAAGCCGGCCTGGGCTGGCGCGCGGCGCACGGCGTTTGAGCCGGCGTTCCGCTGAAATCCGAATCGAATTCTTTCTACTGACTGGAGACAAACATGGCAAACCAACGCAACGTCGGCTTTATCGGCCTGGGCATCATGGGCGCGCCGATGGCGGGTCACCTGCGCGCCGCCGGCCACACGCTGTTCGTGCATGACGTGAACCCGGCACCGCAGTTCCTGGTGGACGCTGGCGTCACCGTCTGCACCAGCGCCGAGGAAGTGGCCAAGCGTGCCGACATCGTGATCGTGATGGTGCCGGACACCCCGCACGTCGAAGCCGTGCTGTTCGGCGAAAAGGGTGTTGCCGCCGCCTTCAAGGCAGCCGGCAAGGAAGCCAGCTACAGCAAGATCGTCGTGGACATGAGCTCGATCTCGCCGATCGCCACGAAGGACTTCGCCGCGCGCATCAACAAGCTCGGCGCCTCGTACCTTGACGCACCGGTGTCGGGTGGTGAAGTGGGCGCCAAGGCCGCAACGCTGACGATCATGGTCGGTGGCCCGGCTGAAGCGTTCGACCAGGTCAAGCCGCTGTTCGAACTGATGGGCAAGAACATCACGCTGGTGGGCGGCAACGGCGACGGCCAAACCACCAAGGTGGCCAACCAGATCATCGTGGCGCTGAACATCCAGGCCGTGTCCGAAGCGCTGCTGTTCGCGTCGAAGGCTGGTGCCGATCCGGCAAAGGTGCGTCAGGCGCTGATGGGTGGCTTCGCGGCTTCGCGCATCCTGGAAGTGCACGGCGAGCGCATGGTCAAGCGCACCTTCGATCCGGGCTTCCGTATCGAACTGCACCAGAAGGATCTGAACCTGGCGCTGCAAGGCGCCAAGGCGCTGGGCGTATCGCTGCCGAACACGTCGACCGCGCAAGAGCTGTTCAACGCGTGCGCCGCGAACGGCTTCGGCAAGCTCGATCACTCGGCACTGTGCCGCGCGATCGAAATCATGTCGAACCACGAGATCGCCAAGGGCGGGAAGTAAGCCCTCCCGCGGCCGCCCTGCCTGACGGCGGGCGGCCGCGTTGATTGTTGTCCTTGTTTTTCTGCTTGCGTTTCATTTCAGGACCCACATGTTTGCCACCGACGCCACCGCCGCCCTGCTGTCGCCGCAGCGCCAGGCCGGCACGCCCGACTATCGCGACGCTTCTCAAGCCCGCGCGCTGCTGCGCGATCTGTTCGATACGGCCGTCTCGGCCGTGAGCGCGACGCATTGCCTGCCGCCGCATTTGCCACAACCGCCAAAGGGACGCACCGTTGTGATCGGCGCGGGCAAGGCCGCCGCCGCGATGGCGCAGGCAGTAGAGGCGAACTGGAAGGGCGAACTGTCGGGGCTGGTGGTCACGCGCTATGGCCATGGCGCCGATTGCCAGCGCATCGAAGTCGTCGAGGCCGCGCACCCGGTGCCTGACGCCGCGGGCCAGCAGGCCGCGCAGCGCATGGTGGAACTGGTGCAGGGACTGACCGCCGACGACCTCGTGCTGTGCCTGATCTCCGGTGGCGGCTCCGCCCTGCTCGCGGCACCCGCGCCGGGCATCACGCTGGCGGACAAGCAGGCCGTGAACAAGGCGCTGCTGCGCAGCGGCGCGAGCATCGGCGAGATGAACTGCGTGCGCAAGCACCTGTCCGCCCTCAAGGGTGGCCGCCTGGCTCTGGCCTGCGCACCCGCGCGTGTGGAAACGCTGCTGATTTCCGATATTCCGGGCGATGACCCCACCCTGATCGCCAGCGGCCCGACGCTGCCGGACGCCACCACTTGCGCGGATGCGCTCGCGGTCATCGCCAAGTACCACATCGATGTGCCCGCCAACGTGCACGCGCATCTGGAGAGCGGCGCGGGTGAAACGCCGAAGCCCGGCGACGTCCGTTTCGAAGGTCATCGCAACGTGACGCTGGCCAGCGCCCAACAGTCGCTCGAAGCTGCCGCCGCGCGCGCACGCGAACTCGGCCTGACGGCGCACATCCTGTCCGACAGCATCGAAGGCGAAGCGCGCGACGTGGCCGAAGTCCACGCGGCGATCGCACGCCAGATCGTCGCGCATGGCCAGCCGTTCGAGAAACCGTGCGTAATCCTGTCCGGCGGCGAGACGACGGTGACGGTGCGAGGCAATGGCCGTGGCGGTCGCAATGCCGAGTTCCTGCTGTCGCTGGCGGTATCGCTCGACGGCCTGCCCGGTGTGCACGCGATCGCTTGCGACACGGATGGCATCGACGGCTCCGAAGACAATGCAGGCGCACTGCTTGGCCCCGATTCGCTGACGCGCGCCGTGGCACGCGGCCTGTCTGCCCGCGCGCATCTGGACAACAACGACGGGTATGGATTCTTTGCCGGCATCGACGACCTGATCGTCACCGGCCCGACCCGTACCAACGTGAACGATTTTCGCGCGATCCTGATCATCTGATCGCGCCCTGCAAGGAACGAGGAAGAGAGGAGACACTCATGAGACGCCAGCGCAAAGCCAAGATCGTGGCCACACTGGGCCCGGCCAGCACGGACATCGCGGTCATCCGCCAACTGTTCGATGCCGGGGCCGACGTGTTCCGGCTGAACTTCAGCCACGGCACGCACGAGGACCACCGCGCGCGCTACGACGCCGTGCGCCAGGTGGAAGCCGAGACCGGCCGTCCGATCGCGATCCTGGCCGACCTGCAGGGCCCGAAACTGCGCATTGGCACGTTCGCGGCCGGCAAGGTGGCCGTGAGCGCCGGCGACACGTTCGTCCTCGACAGCGACCCGACGCCTGGCGATGCGAAGCGCGTCTACCTGCCCCACCCCGAACTGTTCAAGGCCGCCAACGCGGGCCAGTCGCTGCTGATCGACGACGGCAAGGTACGCTTGAACATCGAATCGGTGGCCAGCGGCAGCATCACCACGCGCGTGGCCAACAACGGCACGCTGTCCGACCGCAAGGGCGTGAACGTGCCCGACGCGGTGATCCCGATCCCCGCGCTGACCGAAAAGGATCGCAAGGACCTGGCCTTCGCACTGGAACTTGGCGCCGACTGGATCGCGCTGTCGTTCGTGCAGCGCCCGTCGGACATCCTCGAAGCGCGCGAACTGATCGGCACGCGTGCCGGCGTACTGTCGAAGATCGAGAAGCCGGCCGCATTGCAGCAGCTCGAGGAAATCGTACGGGTGTCGGATGCAGTGATGGTCGCGCGTGGTGACCTCGGCGTGGAACTGCCGCCCGAGCGCGTGCCAGGTGTGCAGAAGCGCATCCTGCGTATCTGCCGCCAGCTCGGCAAGCCGATCGTGATCGCCACGCAGATGCTCGAGTCGATGATCGACTCGCCAGTGCCGACGCGCGCCGAAGCGTCAGACGTGGCGAGTGCGATCTATGACGGCGCTGATGCGGTGATGCTGTCGGCCGAATCGGCCAATGGCCGTCATCCGGTGGCCGCTGTCTCGATCATGAATCGCATCATCACCGAGGTCGAGAACGATCCGCTCTACCGCAACATGATCGACGCCCAGCACGAGGCACCGCTCTCCACGCGCCAGGACGCAATCTGCGCGGCGCTGCGCGAGGTCACGCAGATCATCGGCGCGAAGGCCACGGTGACGTACACGTCGTCCGGCGCCACCGCGCTGCGCGCGGCACGTGAGCGGCCATGCGCGCCGATCGTCAGCATCACGCCGAACCTGGAGATCGCGCGTCGGCTGGCCATCACCTGGGGCGTGCATTCGACTGTCAGCCCGGACGTGCAGAGCGTCGACGAAATGGTCGAGGCCGCCGCGCGCGCCGCGCTGGTGGAAGGCTATGCCGCACCGGGCGACCAGATCACCATCGCGGCCGGGATGCCATTTGGCCAGGGCGGCACGACCAACCTGCTGCGCGTGGCAGAGGTGGGGACGGAAGTGGCCGGGCTGGACATCGGCAAGGTGCCGGCTGCCGAGGCGGTTTGATGCGCTGAATCGCTCCCCCATCCCGCTTCCGTCACGTGGGAAAGGGGTCGGGGGAGCAGGCTGGCGATGCACATTGCCGGCTACGCAGGATTTCCCTTTGGCTACCAGGCTGACCCCCTGCTCGCCGGCCGCCCACGCCCTTATCAGCCCGCTTGTCGCCTGGTGCGCGGGCGGCTTCCCTTTTTCGAGGTAACGAATTCTGAACGGTGCGCTGGGCGTCAGGTGCCGTTGCTATACTCCACCGGCATCGGGCAGCCGAAGCACGGCTGCCGCCACACATGACCCGACGGAGCCCCCATGCGTCTCGATGACGAAGCCGAAAGCCAGAACGTAGAAGATCGCCGCGGCGGTGGCTACGGCGGAGGCGGAGGGTTCGGACTGCCGATCGGCGGCAAGTCGATCGGTATCGGCACGATCGTCATTGCGCTGGCCGCTTCATATTTCTTCGGCATCGACCCCTCGCTGATTTTCCAGGGCGCATCGGTCGTCCAGAACCAGCAGCAACAGGCACCGCAGTCCCAGGCACATCGCCCGCCCGCCAACGACCAGCTGACGGTTTTCACCCGCAAGGTGCTCGGCAATACCGAGCGCACGTGGGGACACATCTTCGAAACCGACCTGAACCGCCGTTACGCGCCACCGAAACTGGTGCTGTTCTCCGGCGCCACGCAAACCGCCTGCGGTACTGGCCAGTCCGCCATGGGGCCGTTCTATTGCCCGGGTGACCAGAAGGTCTATATCGACCTGTCCTTCTATGACGAACTGCGTCAGCGCTTCGGCGCCGGTGGTGATTTCGCGCAGGCATATGTGATCGCGCACGAGATCGGCCACCATGTGCAGAACCTGCTCGGCGTCTCGGAAAAGGTGGATGCGGCACGTCGCCGCATGAGCGAGGCGCAGGCCAACCAATTGTCGGTACGCATGGAATTGCAGGCCGATTGTCTGGCAGGCGTGTGGGCTGCCAACGCGCAGAAGCTGAACCAGCAGTTGCTGGAACCGGGCGATATCGAGCAAGGCCTGAAGGCTGCCGCCGCAATCGGCGACGACCGGCTGCAGCGTCAGGCACAGGGCTACGTGGTGCCTGAAGCCTTCACGCATGGCACGAGCGAGCAGCGTGTGCGCTGGCTGCGTCAGGGACTGACGACCGGCGATATCCGCAAGTGCGACACATTTGCCGCGCGGCAACTCTAGATCACTTCGGGAAGAACTACAGACACTGCCGAGGGGGAAAAATCACCTGCGCGACGGAGAGAGATGGAGGAGGTCGGTCGCGCAGGTGGGAGAGAAACTTTTGAACTGGCGACCACCGGAGTGGCCGCCACGGTCCATAAGGACCGGATGCGTCAGACGCTGTAGCCGTAGAGCTCGCCGCCGTTGCGCGAGTTGTCGAGCGACGAAGCGGAGATCTCGCCGCTGAATGCGTGGGCGCCTTCGCTGAAGCTATCGAACTTGCCCTGGCGGGTGCCTTCGCTATACGGGTCGAACTTGCTGGCGCGTTGTCCGTCGGTATAGAAGTCGTACTTGCCGATCTTCGCGCCGTCGGAATACACATCGAACTTGCCCACTCGGGCGGCGTCCGCATAGACATCGAATTTGCCGGCCTTCTTGGTGGCGGCGGGAGCGGCTATCGCGGCCGAGGCGGCAAATGCAGCCAGCACGAGTGCGCCGCCAAGGATACGTTTGGCGTTCATCTGGGACTCCTTCAACTGATTCACAACTTTCTTATGGATACAGCTGACTTCTGCCCGGATACGCCATCTCTGTGGCGATCGAGCACGGACTGAAGGTTAGTGGCTCAACGAACCCGGAGAAATAGCGCTGCGACGAATGGTGCGTTGCACGCCGTGAAACGCTGAAGATCTGGATGAACGGAAGGGATTGCCAGACCGAACGGTGCATACCGTTCGGTACTGCCAGGCGGCGCGGCTACCCGCGCGCGCCGCTTCGGGCGCACGGTGGGTAGCTGGCCGGGGGAAGGATCAAAGCGTGAACTGGCCGCTGGCCTCGGGCTGGAACGCGATCTCCACGATGGTCACGCGTTGCGCGCGGCCGTCGGGCAGGCGGTAGTCGACCGTGTCTCCGGCGCGGGCGCCCAGCAGTGCCTGGCCAATCGGCGACAGCACAGACAGCCGGCCAGTGGCCAGATCGGCGTCGTCCGGATACACCAGGGTCCAGTCGCGCGGCTTGGCCTCGCCTTCGAGCGCGCAAACCACACGTGAATTCATCGTCACGACGTCCTTCGGGATCGAGTCGGGCGACACAATGGCGGCGCGCTCCAGCAGTGCATCCAGCATCTCGTCGAGTTCGGCGGTGCCGGCACGGCTGGCAATTCCCTCGAGGCGGGCGACGTCGAGTTCGGTCAGATAAAGGGTTGCCGGGCGCGATGGCGCGGCGGTCGTGTTCTTGGTCTTGGCCATGGCAATGCCTCTCACGGAAGTGAAATCCAGAATCGATTGGCCGGCGCAACTTCACGCGCGCCGGACGGACACAGCTTGGTAATGCAGCGAATGCAGCAACTAAATCGGCAGCAGATCACACGGCAACTGGCGAGGCCTGGTGCTACGCGTGAAAGCGGGGGTACGTGCTGGCTCGGGCCCGGTTCGGCGCCGGGCCTTCTGCTGGTTCAGGAAGGGGATCGGTTAGGCCGGGAACCGGGCTGGATCAAGCGGGGCGTTGATCCAGCGGCTGGCGTCGATGGGCGCCGGCATCACGCGCGCGCGCGCCGGTCGCTGGAAGCGAACCATGACGGAGACGGCGAGCAGTAGATGACGGGACATCGTTGGGAAATCTCTGAGTTACAGGTAAGTCACCGAAGCGACCAGCGGCCATCGTAGCACAGCCAGCGGGCAACGGTCCGAATCGAAGCGTGGGGGCGGAATGCCCCAGTTTCGGCTTGCCGCCCGCCTTGTAGCGAGATGTTGCGAGATCGGCGTGACGATGCCGTCCCGCTGCATCCCTAGTGTCGTGGGTGGCACTCGCAGGCCGCGCCCTCGGCTGCCTGCTGCAGGTTCTGCAGGATGCCGCACTCGCTGGCCGGATGCGGATTTGGGTTCTCGCAGGTATGGCGCAGCGTGCGCAACTGACCTTCCAGCGCTTCCAGCGAAACACGCTGGGCGTGGATCTGCTCGATCTGGCGGTCCAACAGCGTATTGATGTCGTCGCACGCGAGTGACGGATTGCGCTGGAAGTCGCGCAGCTTGCGCACGTCGGCCAGGCTCATGCCCAGCGAGCGGCAGTGGCGCACGAAATTGAGCTGGACGAGGTGCCCGTCGCCGTAGCGGCGATAGCCGTTGTCCTCGCGCTGCGGTGCGTCCAGCAGCCCTTCACGTTCGTAATAGCGGATGGTCTCGATGTCGCAGCCACTGTGGCGGGACAGTTCGCCGATACGCATGGTGAGTGCCTCCTCGATGCCAGATCCCTGTAGTAATTACAGGGTTACCGCTGAAGTGTAGCCCAATCAGGCGGAACCTGCAGAGGCGGGGCCACGCGCCGCATCGCGCACATGCCATTGCGCCGGCGCCAGTTCGGCCACGATGGCTTCGATGCCCCGGTAGGGCTGCGCCGCACCGCACATAAAGATATCCACAGCCGCGAAACCATATTCCGGCCAGGTATGGATGCTGATGTGTGACTCCTTGAGCAGCAGCACGCCCGTGACACCGAGGCCGGGGCCGAAATGCTGGAACCGCGCGTCCACCGGCGTGGCGCCAGACACCCGGGCGGCATCGTAAAGCACGCGCTCGATCAGCACGGCATCGGTGAGCCGCTCGGCGGTCACGCCCTGCATGTCGAGCAGCAGGTGGCGGCCAAGAACCGGTGGGCAGGCAAGCGTCGGGGCATTCATGGTGATCGTCTCACCGGACTATTTGTGCCCGGCGCCCGAAGACCAGCCGCCGCCCGAACCGCCGTATCCGCCGGAGCCACTCCAGCCGCGAGCCGACGACGATCCACCGGACGTACTGCCCGCCGACCCCAGCGTGTAGAACGTGACGCCGAACAGCACGATCAATCCGTAGACAAGAAACAAAAAGCGCACAGCTCAGTCCCCTCCCCCGATATGCCCCGAAAACGCCTGCACGGTCCAGATCGGCAGCCAGAGCAGCAGCGTGCCCAGCAGAAGCCCGGCCATGCCGGCACCGCCGAAGAACGAGATCGGCAGGTTCAGCAGCCACATCGCGATAGCGATGCCCCACGCGACCTTGCGGCAGTACGCGAGGTCGCCGGTGGCCGGCGCGGCGGGACGCTTGCGCTCGGGCAGCGCCTTCGCCGCGGCGGCCAGCGCCTTGTTGCCCTTGAACCATTGCGCGACCTGGGTGCGCGACACCGTGGTGGACTGCGTCCAGACGATCTCGGTGTCGCTCGTCTCGCGCGTCAGTCGCCGCGCCGGCGGGCCGAACTCGGTCAGTTGCGTGGTATCGCCGGCCTGCACGCGCCAATTGAACGTGCCCGCCGCATAGAGCACGCGGCTGTCGTATTCGAACCCCCTGCGGTACTCGTTGCCGGCAAGCACGGCCACGCTCGATGACGCCATCGTGCCGGGCCAGACATCCAGCACGCGCACGCGGTCCCAGCCAGCGTCCTGCTCCACGAGCCACAGAAAGCCGGCCGTCTCGTTGAACAGCAGGTACTCCATCCAGGTCGAGGTCTCGTCCTCGTCATCATCGGTGCACTGAAGCAGGCCGAGCACGGTGTATGGCTTGCCGTCGATCGTGCCGACCTCGCCCGGCGTCAGGCTGGTCTGCAGTGCCTCGATCTCGGCGTGCTTCTCCAACACGATGGCTGTCGACGTCGTGCAATCGACTTCGCTATGGCAGCTTGGGCAAATGATGAAATTCGCCACGCCGGCGCGATAGGCGATCGGGCTGCCGCAGTTTGGGCAAGCCAGCGGAATCGCCTTGCCACGATAGCGGTCGGCGGTGCGGTCAATCTCGTCTGCGCTGCGCAGAAGCTGGCACTTGAGCTGGTCGAGCTCGACCATCTGGCCCGTGTAGACCGCAGGCGGGTAACCATCGGCGTAGTCGAGCGTCAGGAAGTTGCCCGCGTTGCGGAAGTCCGCGACCTGAGCGGTCCAGCCCGTGCCGACCTGGAACGGCAACTCGCCCTGCCCACCGGTGCAGCGCGCGGTGCGCACATCACCGGCTTCGTAACGATACTTGTTGAAGAACAGCGGCTCGCCGGGCTTCAGGCCTTCGAACTTCGGCAGCTTGCCGACCGACGCCCTCGCGGCGTCTTCGTCAGAGACCCTGCGCGTGAACATGTACTGGCCCGACGCATCGCCGAGCCAGCCGTCCGTGCCGTCATCGAACAGCACATACCATTCGCTCCACAGACCGGCGTCGTACCGCAACTGGATGCGGCCGACCAGCGTGAAGCCCTGCCCCTTGCCGTCATTCGGCCAGATGCCGCTGGTGCCGATCTGCAACGGCGAGTAGTCCTCGAGCACCGCCGACATCTTGCCGATGTCGCGTACCTGGTCGGCCTCGCGCAGCAAGGTGCTGTGGCAGTACTCGCAGACCGCCATGACCGCGGCGGACGACCGAAAGCGGACCTCCGCGCCGCAGCCCGGACAGTTGACCGTTTGCATGGAGCGGAATCAGCCGACGAGTTTCTTGAGAATTTCCGCCTTGGCCGTATCGAACTCCGCCTGCGAGATCAGGCTCTTGTCGAGCAGCTCCTTGAGCTTCTGCAGCCGCACCGCCGGATCTTCGGCGGCGGGCGTTGCAGGAGTGACGGGAGCTGCGGCCGGTACACCCGCCACGCCGCCCACGAGTCCGCCAGCCATCGCCTGCCCCATGACCGCCCCGGCGGCCAGACCCGCGCCGAGCCCGGCGACACCGCCCTCGTTCTGCGCGGCAAGCGGGATCGAGCTGGCCACCTGGTACTGCGTGTACTTGGCCATGTCGCCCATCATTCCCATCGAGATGCGGGTGTCGATGGCCTTCTGCAGTTCCTCCGGCAGGGAGACATTGGTGACCGCGAAGTTGTCGAGCGCCACGCCATAACGCTCGAACTCGGGCGCGAGCTTTTCGTGGATCGTCTGCGACATCAGCGTCTGGTTGGCCGCCATGTCCAGGAACGGCACCGACGACGCGCCGAGCGTGTTCGTCATCGTGGCGATCAGCAGATTGCGCAGTTGCTCTTCCACTTCGTCGCGCGTGTACTCGGCGCGCGTGCCGCTGATCTCGGTGTAGAACTTCTGCGGATCGCTGATCTTGTACGAATACAGACCGAAGGCGCGCAGCCGCACCATGCCGAAGTCCGCATCGCGGATCGTGATCGGCTGCGCCGTGCCCCACTTGCGGCCAATCTGCAGGCGGGTGCTGAAGAAGTAGACGTCCGACTTGAACGGCGACTCGAACAGCTTGTCCCAGTTCTTCAGGTACGTCAGCACCGGCAGCGTCTGGGTGGTCAGCTTGTACATGCCGGGGCCGAACACGTCGGCGATCTTGCCTTCGTTGACGAAGACCGCCATCTGGGATTCACGCACGGTCAGGCTGCCACCGTACTGGATTTCCATGTCTTCCATCGGATAGCGCCACGCCAGCACGCCGTCCGTGTCCTCCGTCCACTGGAGGATGTCGATAAACTGCTTCCTGATGAACGACCCGATGCTCATGTCAGCTCCTTCTTCCCAAGGAATGATTCATGTCCTGGCCTCAGGACAGGCACGCGGCATTGAGCACGCCGACCGAGACCGACATCGTGCCCATCAGCCCGCCCATGGCCATATTGTTAGATTCGATGGCCGCATCCATATCCGGCAATGCGCGCGCCAGCGCCGCGTAGACCACTGCCTGCACCACCATCGCCACCAGCGACCACACCAGGAACATCAGAAAGGTGTCGTTGTGCTGGAGACTCGACGACAGCGTGAAGCAGAAACCGAGCGTGCTGCCACCGAGCGAGAGCGCGGCAGCCACATTGCCCTGGCGGATCAGCGCGAACTCGTTGAAGGGCGTGATCCTGGTGTAGACTCCGACGAACACGACCAGCAGCACAAGGCTGGCCAGCAGATGCTCGGCGTAGGCGTAGATGGGTAGCATGGTTCGGGTACGCGGCCTGTCAATGAAGTTGTGGAAATACCGGTCCTGCGCGATGCGCTTGCCGTGCGGCGATGCCAGCGGCAAACTACGCGGCAAAGTATAGCCGCAGTCCTATTCCTTCCAATATCAATTTGTGAAACGCCGGAACGCCAGCCGCGCTCCGGGCGATCTCCTGTTGCTCACCTGTTGCGACCGCCGCCCCATGCGCGACCGTACCCTAGTCCTTTCGGTGTTGATCGTAGCCTCCTGCGGGCTTGGCTACGAATTGATTGCCGGCGCCCTGTCGAGCTATCTGCTCGGCGATTCGATCCTCCAGTTCTCCTCGATCATCGGCTGCTACCTGTTTGCGATGGGTGTCGGCTCGTGGCTCTCGCGCTACGTGAAGGACGAGGACGTCCTGACCCGCTTCATCGACATCGAGATCCTTGTCGGCCTGCTCGGCGGTATCTCGGCGGCGCTGCTGTTCGTGGTATTCGCCTGGCTCTCCGCGCCATTCCGCACCGCGCTGTATGCGCTGGTGTTCGTGATCGGGATGCTGGTCGGCATGGAGATTCCGCTGGTCATGCGCATCCTCAATGCGCGGCGTGCCCAGTTCAGCGATCTGGTGAGCCGCGTGCTCACGTTCGACTATCTCGGCGCGCTGGCAGTGTCTCTGGTATTCCCGCTGGTGCTCGCGCCACGGCTTGGGCTGTCGCGCACGGGATTCCTGTTCGGCATGCTCAACGTCGCGGTGGCGCTGTTCACACTGCGTATCTTCCGCGACGAGGTGTCGCGCACGACGTTGCGCACGCTGCGCGCGGGCATGGTGCTGGCGGTGCTGACAGTCGGCTTCGCCGGTTCGAACTATCTGACGCACTGGGCCGAACGCGGCCTGTTCGGCGACGAGATCATCCATAGCGAAACCACCCCGTACCAGCGGCTGGTCATCACGCGCTGGAAGGACGATCTCCGCCTCTACATCAACGGCAACCTGCAGTTTTCCTCGCGCGACGAACACCGCTATCACGAGGCGCTAGTGCACCCGGTGCTGCAGGCGCTGCCGTGGGCGCGTCGCGTGCTGGTGATCGGTGGCGGCGATGGGCTGGCGCTGCGCGAGATTCTCAAGTACCGCAATATCGAGCACGTCACACTGGTCGACCTGGACCCGGCGATGACCACGCTATTCTCGCGCAGTGAACCGCTGCGGGCACTGAACCACGGCTCGCTGACCGACCAGCGCGTGACAGTGGTCAACGCCGATGCCGCGCAATGGCTCGAGCAGAACCAGGACAGCTTCGACGCGATCATCGTCGACCTGCCTGACCCATCCAACTTCGGGCTCGGCAAGCTGTATTCGGTGCCGATGTACCGGCTGATGTCGCGCCATCTGGCCGAGAAGGGCTACGCGGTGGTGCAGTCGACATCGCCCTACTACGCACCGCGCTCGTTCTGGGACATCGACGCCACGCTGCGTGAAGCCGGGCTGCATACGTGGCCGTACCATACCTACGTGCCGTCGTTCGGCGAGTGGGGCTACATCCTGGCCGGCAAGCGCAACGACTACACGCCGCCGACGCGCTACGACGTGCCGATGAAGTTCCTCGACGGGGATACGACTGCGCTGATGTTCCGTTTTCCCGCCGACATGGCGCCGCGCCAGGGCGAGCCGAACCGGCTCAATGAACAAACTCTCGTGCACGACTTCGAGCGTGACTGGCGCAATGTCATCCGCTAAGTCATCCGCTAAGTCATCCGCCAAGTCATCCGCAAGTTCGCTTGCCGGAGCGGCTGCTCCAGGACGCCGATGGACCGCCGCCGCTTCCTGATCGCCGCCGCGGGTACCGCGCTGGCCGGCTGTAGCCGCATCAGCGACGAGGCCGACAGCTTCCTGCGCGGCCTGGGCCTGCGCGAACCCACGCCGGTGGTCCTGCGCCCCGGCATGGCGGAGGGGCACGCGCTGCGTGACCAACGCGGCTGGCCGGAGCCGGGCGGCGAACTGCGCACCGATGTGGCGATCCTGGGTAGCGGTCCGGGCGGGCTGTCGGCCGCATGGCAACTGTCGCGCGCCGGTCATCGCGACTTCATCATGCTAGACGGCCCCGAGTTCGGCGGCAATGCGGCCGGCGGCCAGTTCGGCGAGATCGGCTTTCCGCGCGGCGCGCATTACCTGCCATTGCCTTCGGCGCAATCAACCCACGTGCGCGAGATGCTGGCCGACGTCGGCGTGATCGAGCGCGATCCATTCGATGCGCGCCCACGTTTCGACGAACGGGCGTTGGTGCACGCGCCGGACGAGCGGCTGTTCTTCGACGGGAAGTGGCAGGACGGCCTGCTGCCCGATCATGACGATCACGATGCGCAGCACGCACGCTTCCTCACCCGCATGGATGCGCTGCGCCACGCCACCGGCAGCGATGGCCGCAAGGCATTTGCGATTCCGATCGCCGAGTCCTCGCGTGACCCGGCATGGACGGCGCTCGATCGCCAGACCTTCCGGCAATGGCTGAAAGCCGAAGGCTTTACCGCACCAACGCTGCACTGGTACGCCGATTACTGTTGCCGTGACGACTACGGCGCGGGGGCCGATGTCGTGTCCGCCTGGGCAGGCCTGCACTACTTCGCCAGCCGTGGCGGCCATGCCAGCAATGCCGCCGATGGCGCGGTGCTGACATGGCCTGACGGATTGCACGGCATGGTGACGCGGCTGACATCGAAGATCGATGCGCGGATGAATGCCGGCCAGCCATGGCGGCGCGCGGGCATGGCGGTGCGTATCGACGAAACGTCGGAGGGCGTCAGTGTGCTGTGCGCGCACTGGCCCGATGGCGTCACACAGCCGCCCGCGCTCTTTCGCATTCGGGCGCGGCGCGTAATCTGCGCGATGCCGCTGCACGTCGCCGCGCACGTCGTGCCGCTGAAGCCGCTCGGCTTCGACCCGGCGCAACATCTGCAGTATCACGCGCCCTGGCTGGTTTCATCGTTCCACCTGCGGGGGTTTCCGCAGGAGGCCGCCGGCGTGCCGCTGGCGTGGGACAACGTCGTGCATGGCTCGCGCGGCCTCGGCTACGTCGTGGCCACGCACCAGTGGATCCGCCAGGCACGTCCGGCGCACACCGCGTTCACGGCCTACTGTCCGCTCGACGCCGAATCCGGCGCGCCTGCCGGGGGATCGCCAGATGCCGTCAGGCGATGGCTGGCGGATGCCGACCCGGCCGCGCTGATGGATCTGGCCGTGTCCGATCTTCGCGCGGTCTATGGCCGCGAATTCTGGCGCCATGCGGACGCCGTCGAGATCACGGCACGCGGTCACGCGATGGCCACGCCGGTGCCGGGCTTTCTGGGCAACGCGGGCATCCGTGCGTTGCGTGAGACCGACGGCCGCATCCTGTTTGCCCACGCCGACCTGAGCGGACTCTCCGTGTTCGAGGAAGCGGCATGGTGGGGCACACGCGCCGCGCTGAGAATCGTCGGATAGTGACGCCGGGGTGGGGACGACCGTCTGCGCCGGCCCCTGCCATCCTGTAGAATCGACGCCAGTCTTTTTGTCTTTTACGTCACCCGCGCCCCGACCTCTCGTGCAACCGTTCCGGTTACTGCTGATGATTGTGCTGCTTGCCTTCCTGCCGTTGCAGGCATGGGCAGGTCTCGGCACGTCCGCGGCAGGCGTCGGCATGGCGCAGGTGCATCAGACGGCCGATGTCGCCGACGTCACTCGGGCCACGCTCGCCGTGGCGACCGATGCTTCCGCTATCGTCGATCCTGGCGATCCTGGCGATCCTGGCGATCGTGGTGATACGCCGGCATCCACGACTCAAGACTCCTCCTACCCTGCCGATAATGCGGAACCGTCGCCACCGGGCGCGGATTTCGCCGAGCAGTTGTTGCCCGCGCCGCTTCCGCGAATGGCAACCGCAACCGGCCGTGGCGCGGTGCCGCAGTACGCCCGCATCGCCCTGCCGGACCCCGACCTGCCTCTGCTGCCGCGCCCGCCGCGCGGCTGATCCCGCTTTCGCGCGAAGGTTGCTTCGCGCGCACCTTTATCGCGCAGTTCGCATCCAGCGGGCCGCGCGCTTGCGGCCCGTCCGCGTTCTTCCTAGTCTCGCCCCACATCCATGAAACGTATCTTTCTGTTCCTGGCGACCAACCTCGCCGTCATGCTTGTCCTCAGTGTCACGGCCAGCCTGCTGGGCGTGAACCGCTTCCTGACCTCGAACGGCCTCAACCTCGGAATGTTGTTGGCATTCGCGGCGCTGATGGGCTTCGGTGGCTCGTTTATCTCGCTGCTGATGTCCAAGACCATCGCCAAGTGGTCGACCGGCGCCCAGGTCATCACCCACCCGAGCACCAGCACGGAGCTCTGGCTCGTGCAGACCGTCGAGAAGCTGGCCACGCGCGCCGGCCTGCCGATGCCTGAAGTGGCGATCTATGATGGCGAGCCCAACGCATTCGCTACCGGCGCGTCGAAAAACGGCTCGCTGGTGGCTGTGTCCACGGGCCTGCTGCAGTCGATGTCGCACGACGAGGTCGAGGCCGTGCTCGCGCACGAAGTGGCCCACATCGCCAATGGCGACATGGTCACGCTGACGCTGATTCAGGGCGTGGTGAACACGTTCGTGATCTTCATGGCACGCGTGGTCGGCTACTTCGTCGATTCGTGGCTGCGCCGCAATGACGAGGAGTCGAGCGGCCCCGGTATCGGCTACATGGTCACCGTGGTGGTCTGCGAGATCGTCTTCGGCATCCTGGCCAGCGTCATCGTCGCCACGTTCTCGCGTCATCGCGAATATCGTGCCGACGCCGGCGCGGCGAAGCTGCTCGGCACGCCGAGCCCGATGGTGGCGGCATTGCGCCGCCTGGGTGGTCTGGACGCCGACGGCCTGCCGCAGAACATGCAGGCGATGGGTATCTCGGGCGGCAAGTCGTGGCTGGCGCTGTTTGCAAGTCACCCGCCGATCGAATCGCGCATCGCGGCCCTGCAAGGCACCCACTAAACCCCGCAGAGCGCTGGTGGCTACGCGGCCGCCAGCGCCACTGCCTGCCCTTCCCCGCGGAATGCCGCCCGGTATCGCTCGGGCGTCGTCTGCACATGGCGCTGGAATGCCTGACGCATGACATCGGCATTGCCGAATCCGGTGACATGCGCGATGGCTTCCAGCCGCCGATCGCTCCCTTCCAGCAGACGCCGCACCGCTTCCACGCGAAGCCGCTCGACATAGCGCGCGGGCGTGTCTCCCACCTGCTTCACGAAGACCCGCGCAAAGTTGCGCGGACTCATCGCCACCTGCTCTGCCAGCACGCCAACCGACAGGTCCCGGCCGAGGTTATCGGCAATCCATGTCTGCAACGCTCGCAGTTCAGGGCTTTGCGCCGCCTGCGCCCGCAGCACCGTCGAAAACTGCGCCTGATTGCCCGGACGCCGGAGGAACAGCACCAGATCCCGCGCGACGTCCAGCGACACCGTGTGCCCCAGGTCTTCCTCGACCAATGCGAGCGACAGGTCCATGCCAGCCGAGACACCGGCCGAGGTATAGAAGCGCCCCGCGCGAATCCAGATCGGATCGGCATCGACGTCCAGTTGCGGGTGCCGATGGGCCAGGCGCTCGGCGTGACGCCAGTGGGTGGTCACGCGCTGCGCGTCGAGCAGCCCCGTACCGGCCAGCACGAACGCCCCGGTGCAAACCGCGCCCATCCGCCGCACCTGCGTCGCCTGCGTGCGTAGCCAGCCGATCAGCCGCTCGTCCTCGGCGGCCCGCGCATGGCCCGAGCCGCCCGAGATCAGCAGCGTGTCGATCGGTCTGCCCACCTGCTCGACGATGCGGTGGTACGGCGCGTCCGCCAATATGCGCAGACCGCTCTCCGTACGCACGATGGCATCGTCGCTGACGCTGACCACGTGCAGGTCGTAGGGCGGCGACTCACGGCCGCACAGCTTGTTGGCGGCGCCGAACACGGCGGTCGGCCCGGTGACGTCGAGTTCCTGCGCAGGATCGGGCGCGACGATGACCACAACGCGCGGCGGTTCATGGGCTGGGTGCATGGGGGGCAAGTGATTGGGCGCGGATGCGCCGATCATACGCCCGCCGCCGACGGCGCCAACCGCTCCTGACGCTGCCACGCCAGCGTCACGGCAAGCGCCACGGCCAATGCCGGCAGCACCGCCAGGTTCACGCCCTGCCAACCCCACTGGTTCAACACCTGCCCCGCCGCCAGTGTGGCCAGCGCGGTCAGCGCGGCTGTGGAAAACTCGCTGGCCGCCTGCGTCCGTGCCCGCTCCGCCGGGCGGTAGCTGCTGGTCAGCAGCGTCGTGCCGCCGACGAACATGAAGTTCCACCCCACACCCAGACAAAGCAGGGCGAGATAGAAGGCCGGCAGCGTGGTCGAGCACAGCGCGACGATGGCCGCGAGCGCCGACAACGCAATGCCGCTCACCAGCATCACCGGATTGCCGAAGCGCTGCAGCAGCCAGCCAGAGAAGAACGATGGCGCATACATGCCGACCAGGTGCCATTCGATGATCTGGGCGCCCTGCTTGATCGTGTGCTGGCACGCCACGGCCGCGATCGGCGTGGCCGTCATCATGAACATCATCACGGCGTTGCCGATACCGTTGTTCGCAAACGATGCCAGGAACACAGGCTGGCGAACGATCTCGCCGAGCGGCCGGGCCGGAAGGCTATCCACAGCTGCCGCGGCGTGCGCCGCTGCTGACGGTTCCCGATAGGCCAGCGCCAGCACAGCCACCGATAACGCGCCGAACACGGCAACTACCGCGTAGGAACCGGCAAACGGCAGCGGCTGCATCATGTCAGCGCTCCAGGCCGCGATCGCGGGGCCACACACCGCCGCCACCACCCCACCGGTCAGCACGACCGATATCGCGCGCGGCTTCTCGGCGAGCGGCGCAGCATCGGCGGCGGCCAGGCGATAGAAGCGCGCGAATGCCTGGAACACTCCGACCAGCGCCGTACCGAGACAAAACAACACGAAGTCGTGCCGCCAGATCGCCAGCACCGAAATCAGACCACCGGCCATGCAGGCCAGTGCGCCGAGGCAGAACGCCGGGCGTCGGCCAAGCCGCTCGATCAGGAATGCCGCGGCGATGGCGGTCAGCGCCGATGCCACGGTAATCAGCGCGAATGGCAGCGTGGCCAGCGCCTTGTTCGGCGCGAGGGTGTAGCCGACCAGCCCGGTCAATGTCAGGTCGACGGACAGCGCCGAGGTATAGAGTGCCTGGCACAGCGCCAACACGCGCGCCTGCCGCAATGCGTGGGAAGCCATCGCGTCTCCGAAAGGGAAATGGGGATGGCACCCAGCGTACGGGTCGGCGTAGCCGTCCGACTGACAACGTTCAGCGGATTTCTGCCAACCGGGAACTCAGCGGCTCAATTGAAGACATCCTGCCGATAGCGGCCCTGCGCGACGAGACCGCCAAACCAGTCGGACGCCGCCTCGTCGGTCATGCCACCCTGAGCCTTGCCGATGTCGATCAGCGTCTGGCGTACCGCCGGCGCCATGCGGCGGCCATCGCCGCAGACGTAGATCGTCGCGCCGTCCCGTACCTGCGCCCAGACCTGCTCGCGCCGCTGCCAGAGCAGATCCTGTACGTAGCGTGGCGCATCCGGCACGACCGAGTACGCCGGGTGAACCTCGACCACACCCTGCCCGGCCCAGCGTTCGATGTCCTCGCGATAGAGCCAGTCATGTTGCGGATGGCGGCAGCCAAAGTAGAGCTGCGCCGGCGTCACCGCATTGCCCGTCATCTTCCGCAATGCGCGTTCCTCCAGGAATCCGCGGAACGGCGCGATGCCGGTGCCCGGACCAATCAGCAGCATTGGCGCCGTCGGGTCGGGGTCCGGGGCGAACGGAGGATTCGGCGTGCGGATCGACGCGGATACCCGCGCGCCGATCGGCAGATGCTGGAGCCACGTCGACGCCACGCCACGGAACTGCCCGCGCCCGGATAACGCCGGCGCGCAGACGGTGCCGACCAGCAGCGTCGCCACATCGGGCGATACCAGCGGCGACGATGCAATCGAGTAAAGGCGCGGCCGCATCGGCACAGTGCACGCCAGCAGTTCCTGAAGCGTCAGTGCGATCGCCGGATGTTCGACCAGCACATCGAGGATACCCAGCCGCCGCGCGACCACCTTCGTGGCGTACCCATGCTCCGCGTCGTCCGAAGCAAGTTGTTCGATCGACTGCTTCGTGAACGGGCAGCGCGTGGCCTGCGCCAGCGCACGCAGCGTCTGTCTCGAGACCACGTCCTGCAGCTCGATGAAGTGCGTCAGCAGTTGCCGCACCGGCAGTGACTGGTCGAGCGGCAGGCCACGCCCCATGCCGTGTGGCGCGGAGATCGTGGCCTGCGCATCGGGGTCGAGATCGAGTCGCTCGCACAAGTCGGAAACGAGCTGCGCGTCGTTCTGCGGCCACACCGCGATGTGATCGCCGGTGCGATACGTGATGCCCGGAGGCAGTTGCAGCCGGATATCGCGCGTCGACGTGCGCGGCGCCTCGATCGAGAAATCCCACAGACCGCTCGGGTCGCCTACCAGTTCGTCGTTTGACAGCACCGTGAACGCCTGCGTGCCGGCCGGCAGCGTTTCAGCGCGGATTGCCGCCATGCTGCGCACCTGCACGACTACGCCGAGGCCGCCGGAGTCCGCGCCGTCGGCCTGCAGCGCCTGCCAGAGTTGTGCGAGCCAGCGCTCGGCCGCCTGATCGAAGTCGCCATTACCATCGGCTTCGCCACGCGGCAGCAACGGCACCGCACCTGCGGTGATAAAGAAATCGAACACGCGACGCGGGAACGCCTGGTACGTCGCCCACTGCGAATTGCCGCAGCCGAGCAGCGCCAGCCGCACTCCATTCGCGCGGTAGCCACTGGCATCGTCCGCATCGAGCATTGCTTCGAACTTGCGACCCGAATCGGGCGCGCGGCCGTTGTAGGTGGCGGCCACGACGACGACCAGGCCCGAAGTGGGCAAGGCGTCTACGGCGTCGTCGAGGTCGGCCAGTTTCGCGTCGAAGCCCGCCGCAATGGCGCCGGCATGGATCTGCTCGGCCAGTTCGCGAGCCGTGCCGAGACTCGATGCGCACAACACGGTCATCGCCTGCCCATGCCCGCGAACGTCTGTCTGCGCGGCGTCGGCAACGGCCTGCGATGCCTGCCGGGTCACGAGCCGCTCGTGTGGCCTGCGCCGCCGCACGCGCAGCACGAACTGATCGGGCTTGATCGTCAACGTTTCCTTGAGCCGGAACTGGTAGTCGTGCGGGTCCTGGAACGCGAAGTTGCGCAGCATCAGCGCCAGCGCGAGCTTGGCTTCGGTCAGCGCGAACTGGCGGCCGATGCACGCGCGCTCGCCCTGTCCGAATGGCATGTAGGCATGGGCGGGAAGCTTCGCCTCGTTCTCGGGCAGGAAGCGATCGATATCGAAGCGCTCGGGGTTCGCCCAGACCTTCGGATCGCGATGCAGCGCAGTCAGCACCACCGAGATGCGACGGTCCTTGCGCAACCGGTAGCGGCCGCCCAGCACCACGTCGTCGAACGGCGCCACCGCGAAGGCGGGTGCGGTCGGCCACAGCCGCAGCGTTTCCTTCAGCACGCGGTCGAGCACGGGCATACGCGCCAGATCGGCATAGACCGGCGGCGCATCGCCGGGCAGCACTGTGTCGACTTCGGCATACGCCTGCGCCAGCACGCCCGGATTGCGCAGCAGTTCATAGAGCGCGAACGTGAGCAAGCCGCTGGTGGTTTCGTGGCCGGCAATCAGGAACGTGATGACCTGATTGCGGATGTTGGCGTCGTCAAGCCGCCGGTCCGTCTCGGGATCGCGCGCTTCGAGCATCAGGTTCAGCAGATCCATGCCCGACGTTGGCGACACGCGCCGCTGGCGAATCACGTCATCGACCAGATTGCGCATATACGCAATGTCCTCGGCAGCCTGGCGATGCGCCCGGCCCATGAAGCGATCCTGGATCGGCAGCCGCGTGAGCTTCTGCATCGCCTCCCCCAGCGCGCCGACCATCGCCACTACGAACGGATCGAGTTCGTCACTCGCAAACGATGCGAAGTCGTACCCGAAGCCCGCCAGCGCGATGGTGTCGAGCGTCAGACGCGTCATGTCGTCCGCCACGGCGATATCGGCGTCCGGGCCCTGGCGGTCCCATTTGTCCACCAGCCGGTTGGCCACACGCAGCATCACGTCGAAGTAGGCCTTCATCGCTCGCTGGCTGAACGCCGGCATCAGGATGCGATGCGCGCAGCCCCAGTTCGGCTCGTCGCTGTGCGCGGTGAACAGGCCGTCGCCGGCCATGTCGCGCAGGTAGGACAGCGGCGGTCCGATGATCTTGCGAAAGCGCGTGGCGTCGCACAACTCGCTGGCCAGCGCTACCGACGACACGAACGGCACGCGCTTGCCGGCGAAGTCGAGTTCGAAGATGCCATCGTGGTGGCGGCTGCGCGCCAGCAGATGCTGGCCGACCTCGCCCGGCGTGATCTGGAACAGGTTGCCGAAGATCGGCCAGCCCGGATCCCGGGGAATCGGCTCGAGGGCAGCGGCAGGTGTTGCAGTGGACATGGGGGAAGCGCCTTGTCGCGCGTGAATGTCATCAGGAAAGCTGCCGTCGACAATCGCCAGATTCGGCGGCGAAGTCAACGCTTTGGCGCCGAGGATGCACTCCAATCGGCACTTCTGTCCGCTCCGCCCCGTCCGTTTGAAATGTTTGTTCGAATCCCGGGCGCGCGACACCGAACCAACTACCTGATCGGCTACCGGCATCAAATGCCCGATCGATTCCCTAATCAAACACCTTGCCGCGCAGGGCCTTGACCTGGCCGCGCTGGGTCTTGGCCTCGATCCGGCGCTTGCGCGACGCCAGCGTCGGCCGCGTGGCCCGCCGTACGCGCGGCGGCTCCGCCACGCTGCGCACCAGTTCGTGCAGCCGCCGGATTGCCTCTTCCCGGTTCAACTCCAGGCTGCGATGCTGCTGGGCCTTGATGACCACCACGCCGTCCCGCGTGATGCGATGGTCGTGCAGCGCCAGCAGCCGCTCCTTGTGATCGGGCTCCAGCGACGACGCACGCACGTCATAGCGCAGATGCACGGCGTTCGACACCTTGTTGATGTTCTGCCCGCCCGCGCCCTGGGCGCGGATCGCGGTGATGTCGTACTCCTGATGCGGGATAAAAAAGTCGTCGGCCATGCGCCGCATCATAGCAACGCGTGGCCGACGATGTGGAGCAATCGGTATCAGGACGCCGGCGCGATGTTCTGATTCGTGGAGAACAGGTTCTGCGGGTCGTAGGTGCGCTTGATCTGCGCCAGGCGGGCGTAGTTCGGGCCATAGGCCGCGCCGATGCGCGCGGTTTCATCGTCGGTCAGGAAGTTGACGTAGACACCGCCAGTGGCGAACCTTTCCGTGGCGCGGAAAAAGTCGCGCGCCCAGGCGATACAGGCGGCGTCCTCGTCGGGACGCTCCCACCGCGCGTGGACGTTCAGCACATAGCGGGCGTCGCGATGGTGATACGCGGTGGCTTCGGGCGCCACGCGATTGGCCACGCCGCCCACCTGCCCGACGAAGATGTCCGCCAGCGGCGACGGTAGCCGCAGTGCGAAGTCCGTCATGGCGTCGATCGCACCATCCTCGAGCCGCGTGAAGTTGTGCGACTTCCAGTAGTTGCGGGCGCCCGGACCAAGCAGCGCGTCGAAGGCCTGTTGCCACGCGGTGTAAGGCATCTGTCCGACGTGTTCGCCCACGGTTTCCCCGAACTTGCGCAGCGGTTCGATCGCTTTCTCCGCGGCGGCCGGATCGCCGTCGTGGAACACCGCCAGCACCACCACATCCTTGCCATGCGCGGAGGCCGGCAGGAAGGGTAGCGGCGGCGCTTTGCGCAGCACGACCCAGACGTTGAGATCCTCCGGCATCGTCGATTCCACATAGGCGCGGTATTGCCGGAGCACGGTTTTCGCCTCGACCGCGGGGAAGACCAGCAGGCCCGCCGTGATCATCGGCCCCACGGGATGCAGTCGGAACTGGAAAAGCGTCACCACGCCGAAGTTGCCGCCACCGCCGCGCAACGCCCAGAACAGCTCGGGCTCGTGTCGCGAGTCGGTCCAGTGACGCGTGCCGTCAGCGGTGACGATCTCGCAGCCCAGCAGGTTATCCACAGTCATGCCGTACTTGCGCGTGAGCCAGCCGAAGCCTCCACCAAGTGTCAGCCCAGCCACGCCGGTGGTCGAATTGATGCCGAGCGGCGTGGCCAGTCCCTGCGCCTGCGCCTCATGGTCGAAATCGGCGAGCGTGGCGCCGGGACTCACCCACGCTACGCGTTCGAGTGGGTCCACGTGGACGGTACGCAGTTGCGACAGGTCGATAACGAGACCGCCGTTGCAGATCGCGCTGCCAGCGATGTTGTGCCCGCCGCCCCGCACCGCGAGCACCAGGCCACGGTCGCGCGCGAAGCCGACGGCCTGCATCACGTCGGCTGTGCCCGAACACTGGACGATGATCGCCGGACGCCGGTCGACGGTGGCATTCCAGACCGTACGTGCTGTCTCGTATCCCGCATCGGCGGGGAGCAGCACCTTGCCGCGCACGGCGTGGCGCAGCATGTCGATATGATCGGTGGTCAGGGTGGGCATGGCGGTACCTCCACAAACATGCCCGGGGCTTCGGAATTCGCACCCGGAAGAGATATCCATGCAAGGCACGCGCCAGTGGGCGGAAAGCCGCATCGGCGCTGGATTGTCTCAATGTCCGGGGTAGCAACACCGCCGCGAGTTGGCACGACCCGTTGCAAAGTTGGGACGGCGTGAAAGGGACATCCGCACGCCCGATACGGTCACGCAGGCCGACAAATCTTATCGCTGCCAGCGAGGGGGACGCTTCTGCAGGAACGCATCGATGCCCTCGCCCGCGTCCTCTTCCATCATGTTCCGCGCCATGACGTCGCCCGCGAATGCATAGGCATCGCCCAACTCCATCAGGCGCTGGCGATAGAACATCGCCTTGCCGTAGCGGATCGCTGCCGGGCTCTTGGAGAGAATCGCCTCCGCCTTGCGCGCCACGGCGGCATCAAGCTCCTGCTCGGGCACGGCCTCGTTGATCAGGCCCCAGTCCGCTGCCGTCTCGGCATCGATGAAGCGGCCTGTCACAAGCAGGTCGAACGCGCGTTTGGTCGAGACATTGCGCGACAACGCCACCGATGGCGTGGAGCAGAACAAGCCGACGTTGATACCGGACACCGCGAACTTCGCCGCGACCGACGCAATAGCCAAGTCGCAACTCGCCACGAGTTGGCAGCCGGCGGCCGTGGCAATGCCGTGCACCCGCGCGATGACCGGCACCGGCAATGCCTGGATCGCCTGCATGACCACGCTGCATTGCGCGAACAGCGTGCGGTAGTAGGCCAGGTCCGGGCGACCGCGCATCTCGCGCAGATCGTGCCCGGCGCAGAACGCCTTGCCTTCGGCGGCCAGCACGACGCAACGTACCGAGTCGTCCCGGGCGATGTCCTCGAAGGCCACGCGCAGCGCTTCGAGCATGGCTTCGGACAGCGCGTTGAATTGCTGCGGCCGGTTCAGCCGCAGCGTTGCCACGCCATCATGGGTCTCTCGTAACACGAAGGGGTCAACAGCCTTGCCGCCGGATTCCATTTCCACGTCTGCGCTCCGTCAAGGGGTGAGTGTCCAGGTTCGGACCTGCAGGAATGTCAGGTCAACTCGGGCGGATATCCGGCCGGCGAACCATCCAGACCCTATTCGACACCAGAACAAAGCTGGAATCCACTGCCTGGCTGGCCACTGTGTGCGTCTTTTTGCGCACTTTCATTCACCCGCAGTGACCTGGCAGACACCGGAACAGCGACTAATATGGTGTTACGCACCAGCCCCGTGCGGTATCTACAACAGCGGAGGGAGATTGCAATGGCAAGAAGACTGAGCTGGCTCGCAGCAACGGCAACGGCATGTGTCGTGATGACGATGGGCCAAAGCGCCCTGGCCCAGGAGATTCCACTGGTCACCGGCAAGCAATGGACACAATCGACCGAACAGATGAAGAAGGCCTATCTGGTGGGCATCGCCAATCTGGCCCAGGTGGAATCGGCTTACTACGCCGACAAGCCGCCCGGCGACACTCAGAGCATCATGCCCCGTCTGTCGAAGGGGCTCAGGGGCCATACGCTCGATACCGTGCGTCAACGTGTGGATAACTGGTATGCGGCGCACCCCGACCAGCTTTCGCGGCCGGTGATCGAGACGATCTGGTTCGACATGGTCATTCCCGGCCTGCAACCCCAAAAGTGAGGTGATGCCATGAAACGACTTCAACAGCTTGGTGTGGTGCTGGCCATCGTCGGCGCCGCTGGGTGTACGAACATGACGCCGCAGCAGCAAGGCACGGTATCCGGCGCGGCAATTGGCGCCGCGGCCGGCGCGGGTATCGCGGCGATTGCCGGCGGCAGCGGCTGGACCGGCGCCGCCATCGGCGCCGTCGCAGGCGGCGTGGCGGGCAACATCAAGGGCAACAAGCAGCAGAGCTGGTACTGATCTCCCCTTGTCCCTGTAAATCGCCCTTGCGGCGATCGGCGCGGATTCGGGTACGCACGGCATTGGCCCGTGCGTATCGGGTCCGCGCCTTTGACTTCCGGCATCGGGCGACCGAAATCCAGCTATGGCCGGTGCGCAGCCTGAGTTGAAATCACTTCGGGAAAGTCTTGCTGGGATTGGCGCGCCCGGCTGGGATCGAACCAGCAACCCCTGCCTTCGGAGGGCAGTACTCTATCCATTGAGCTACGGGCGCGATGTGGGCTTTGCTGACAACGGGCGAGTGCCGCCGTCGGAAAGTCGCATAGGATACTCCGTTTGACCCGGCCCGTCCATGCGGGTTGCGCCGGTTAGTGCGATTACGGGTCTCCACGGGTCTCCCAGCCGCCGCTTTTGGCCCCCGGAGGCCATGTCTTGCGTCTATAATCGGCTCCTATTTGCGTCGCCAGAGAGACGTACCCGGGACCTGAGACAACCCGGACGCAAAAACGACAGATTCATCCCCGAAAACAGGGACGCTATCCAGACGAGGCCAGGCCGAAACGGCCAGGCGCGTGGACGTGGGCAGTTGAAGCCGCGCTGCGACGCCAGAGTCGTCCGGATAGCGTCTCCGAGGGCCAGACAAAGCAAGCCGCCCCCAACGTGCTGTGCAATAGGTTTCCCGCAAAATCGAGAGTTCTGTATGAGTGACGTCCACCAAGAAAACGACCACCACGAGTCGCCAATCAAGACCCCCAAGCAGCTGATCGTCGTCGTGATCGCAGCGTTCCTGATCCCGATCCTCGTCATCATCCTGCTGGTCAACTTTGTCGGACACGGCACCCGCGAAGGCGCCGGCTCAACACAGTCTGCCGAGGCAATCAACGACCGGATCAAGCCCGTAGCCTCGCTCGAAATCAAGGACCCTAACGCACCGCGCGTCCTGAAGACCGGCGAAGAGGTCTACAAGGCTGTCTGCGCAGCCTGCCATGCCAGCGGTGCCGCTGGCGCGCCAAAGTACGGCGTGGCGGGTGACTGGGCGGCCCGCATCGGCCAGGGCTTCGACGGCCTGATGAAGTCGGTGCTCAACGGCAAGAACGCGATGCCTGCCCGTGCCGGCACCACCCCGGACGACCTGAGCGACTACGAACTGGCCCGTGCCGTGGTGTACATGGCCGACGCCGGTGGCGCCAAGTTCCCTGAGCCGGCAGCCCCAGCCGCTGGCGCACCGGCCCAGGCCGCCGCTCCGGCAGCCGACGCACCCGCTGCTGCCCCTGCAGCAGCAGCGCCTGCCGCCGCCGCGGCCCCAGCCGCCCCTGCTGCTGCCGCTGCCGCTGCCGCACCGGCCCCCGCTTCGGCTGAAACGGGCAAGAAGGTCTATGAACAAGTCTGCGCGGCTTGCCACGCCTCTGGTGTGGCCGGCGCGCCGAAGTTCGGCGACAAGGCCGCCTGGGCACCGCGCCTGAAGGAAGGCATGGACGCAGTCCACAACTACGCGCTGAAGGGCAAGGGTGTGATGCCGCCGAAGGGTGGCTATGCCGGTCCGGACGCCGACGTGATCGCCGCTTCGAACTACATGGCAGAGGCCAGCAAGTAAGGCTCGAAGACCGTCACGGAGCGAGTGACAGTGACGCCGGGGGCAACCCCGGAAGTCACCCCGGCTCCACAAAAAAAGCCCGCGAATATCTCGCGGGCTTTTTTTATTGGCTCATTTGCTGAGCATCAAAATTTCTTTAAACAACGCGTGAGTAGCGCACCAGCGGGATGACCTTCGCGTCGTTGGCCGCCGGCGCTGCCGGCTTGGGACGCAACGCGTCTTCACGCAGATAGTGGTCGAACACCATCGCGATGCGACGCACCAGCAGTCGACCCAGCGGCGTGATCTCGATCCGGTTCCGCGTGCGCCGAAGCAGATGGTCCACGGCCAGCTTGTCCAGGTCGGCCAGTTCAGCGGCGAATTTCTGCGCGAAATCGATGCTGTGCGCGGCTTCCACGGCAGGAATGTCGAGCGTGCCGTTGCACATCAGCTCGCCGATGATGAACTTGCGCAGACGGTCGTCTTCCGAGGTCTCGAACCCGCGCACGATCGGCAGTTGGCCTTTGTCGAGCGCGGCGTAGTACTCGTCTGTGGTGCGTGCGTTCTGCGCGTAGTGGCCTGCCACGGCGCCGATCGCCGAGACGCCGAAGCCAAGCTGGTCGTAGCCTGCGTGGGTGGCATAGCCCTGGAAATTGCGTTGCAGCCGGCCTTCACGCTGGGCAATGGCCAGATCGTCATCCGGCAACGCAAAATGGTCCATGCCGATATAGACATAGCCAGCGGCGGTCAGGCGCTCGATCGTCGATACGAGGATGTCGAGCTTTTCCGCGGCAGGTGGCAATGCGGCGGGATCGATGCGGCGTTGCGGTTTGAACACATGCGGGAGGTGCGCGTAGCTGTAGACCGACAGGCGGTCCGGGCGCATTTCCAGCACGCGGTCGATGGTTGCCGAGAAGCGTTGCGTGGTCTGGTGCGGCAGTCCGTAGATCAGGTCCATGCTGATCGAACGGAACCCAAGGCGTCGCGCGGCCCGCACCACGCCGTTGGTTTCCTCATACGACTGCACCCGGTGGATGGCCTGCTGCACTTCGGGGTCGAAGTCCTGCACGCCGAGGCTGATCCGGTTGAAGCCAAGTTCGCCGAGCAGGTCCATGCGATCGTCGCCCACACGGCGCGGGTCGATCTCGATCGCGTGCTCTCCCTCAGGCAGCAGTTCGAAATGCTTGTGCAACGCCGACATCACGTGGCGCATTTCAACGGGATCGAGGAACGTCGGCGTACCGCCGCCCCAATGCGACTGCATAACCGCGCGGCGCTCGCCAAGCTGCTCGGCGGCCATGGCCATTTCGCGTGCCAGATAGTCGACGTAACGCGCGCTGCGGGTGTGATCCTTGGTGATGATCTTGTTGCAGCCGCAGTAGTAGCAGATGTTCTCGCAGAACGGGATGTGGACGTACAGCGACAGCGGTGCCGGTGCATTCGCACGGCAGGCATCCAGGGCGCGCCGGTAGGCGACGTCGCCGACTTCACCGTGAAAGCGGTCGGCGGTGGGATACGACGTGTAGCGCGGGCCATTGCCATCGATGCGGCCGGCAAGCTCGCGGAAGTCGGCGAGTGCGGTGCGATCGAAGGCGGTCGACGGGGATGCGAGGCCGGAAGGGATAGCGGTATCGAGGGTGTCGGACGTGGGGGCGGACATGATTTTGGTGCTTTCTAGGCGGAAGTACGTCCGATCCTATGCCTCGCCCGGGACTGCCATCTTGATAAGCATCAAGGCCACGTCATGCGTGCGCCCGCCAGCCCCGCCGAGGTGGGGAGCCAAGTCGCGTGCAAGTCACGGGAACGTCATGAACCGCCGATAGTCTCGGCCCGGTCTCGCTGCCCTGCGCTGCGAGACATCCTTTCCCCTCACACCGCTTCCGAACCACTGCCATGCGCCAAGCCCCACCGCAGTCGATATCGTCATGCGCGCCCGCGTCCGCAGGGCGTCGGCGCACGCTCGGCACGCTCGGCGCACTGGGTTCGCTCGGCGCGTTGTCATCACTGGCCGGGATCGCACCGCTCACCGCGTTCGCGCAGCCCGCGCCATCGGGCGCGCGCCGCCAGCTTGTCGTCGGCCAACTGGTCGATCGCACCGGCCCGCAGGCCGATCTTTCGCGCGACTACCTGGCCGGCGCGAAGGTGCTGTTCGATGCGTACAACGCGTCCAACGGCAGCCTGCATATCGTCCACGTCGCGCGCGATGCCGATACGAATCCGCGTGGCGCCACGGCCCAGGCAGTGGCACTCGCCGACAGCGAACATGCCGAGGTGCTGTTCGGGCCCGGCGATGCATTGCTGCCCGCGCTCGCAGCGTCCACCGAGCTGTCGCGCCGTGGCGTGCAGATCGTGGCACCGCTGTCGGGTCTCTCACTGAATGCCGAGAACGTCTGGTTCACCCGCGCCGACTATCAATCCGAACTGGACGCAGCGGTACGTCAGCTACGCGGCTTCGGACTGACCGCGGTAACGCTGGCGGTCTCTCCCGATTTCGCGGCGGGCACGCTCGCTGCAGGCACGCCCTGGCTGTCGCGGCTGGAGAAAGCCATGTCGGTACAGACGGTGCCGCTCACGGGCAACTTCGACGAGAGCGCGCGCCGCATTGCGGCGGGCCGTCCGGGTGCGGTGATCGTCGGCGGCGACACGCTCGCCTACGGTAGCCTGGGTCGCGCGCTGGCTGCGCAGAACTGGTACGGATTCCTGGTGGGGTTGTCGGCTGTCAGCCCGGTGTCGGCGCGTGAAATCCTCGGTACAGGCTATGCGGGCGGGATGGTGGTGACGCAGATCGCGCCGGGGCCGCAGGAGTCGACGCTGCGTGTGGTGAAAGAGCATGTCGCGCGCATGAAGCAGTATCTCGACGAGCCGCCCTCGCCCGCCACGCTGGCCGGCTACATTGGCGCCGCGTGGCTGGTGCGCGCGGCCAGCGGCATCAAGGCGCCCGGACCGGTAGAGCTGCGTCGCGCGCTGCAGACGCGCGTCGACGTTGGCGATTTCACGCTCGACTTCACGCGCGGACTACGTGGTTCGCAGTACGTGCAACTGGCACCGATCAACAAGAGCGGTGTGCCCCAACGCGCCTGAGCAATCGACGCGCCGACGCCCCGTCAGGCGCGCGGCAGCACGATGCGCACGCGCAGGCCGCCCTCGGTGCGGTTGGTCAGCGTCAGTTCCCCGCCGTGCCGCGCCACGATGTCGGCGGCGATCGCCAATCCCATTCCCACGCCACCTGTAGCACGGCTGCGCGACGACTCCACGCGATAGAACGGCTCCAGCACGCGCTGGAGTTCCGCGGGCGGAATACCCGGGCCGTTATCGGACACGTCGATGATCACGCGCTCGGCGCTGTCGGTCAGCACGATATGGGCGGCGCCGCCGTACCGGTGCGCGTTCTCCACCAGATTGACCACCGCGCGGCGCAGTTCGGCCGGGTACGCCAGCAGCGGCACGGCGGTGCCGGAAAGCCGCACGTCCTGACCCATTTCCTGGGCATCGTCGACGATGGCCTGCAGCAGTGCCAGCACGTCCACGCGCTGGCGCGGGCCGGCGGCATCGTCTCGCTCGCGCAGGTAGTACAGCGTGGCGTCAATCAGTCCGTTCATCTCGGCCAGATCCTGGCGCAGACGGTAACGCACGTTGTTGTCCTCGATGCGCTCGATGCGCAGGCTCATGCGCGTCAGCGGCGTGCGCAGGTCGTGCGACACCGCCGCCAGGAAGCGCGATTGCTGCGCCAGCTGGGTGCGGATGCGCTGCTGCATCAGGTTCAGTGCCCGGGTAGCGTCACGCGCTTCGGCTGGGCCCGTCTCCTCCTCCAGCGGTGGCGCGTGGACGTCCTGCGCCAGCCGGTTCGCACCACTGGCCAGTTGCTGCACGGGCCGCGCCAGCAGACGCGCGCCAACCCACGATGCAATCAGGATGGCCACGAGCTGGAACAACATGCCCAGGTGCGGCGGCCAGATACCTCGGATATGGAAACCGGACGGTGGCCCAGGCGGCCCAGGGGGTCCGGGTGGCATGAGCACGCCACCTTTCTGCATGCGGAATGCGTCGGGATGCAGCGGGGGCCCGTCGTTGTCGCCGTCGTCATCGTCGTCATTGGCGTTGGGCGGCGGTGGCGGTCCGTGCGGATGGCTGAGCGACGCCAGCGCGCCCGGCAGTGGCGCAGGCAACGGGTGGCCGGCCGCCTCGGCTTCCGACGCGGCGCGGCGCATCCGTTCCATGTAGCGCTCCGAACCCGGGCGCGGGAAGAACCCCTCGATCACGGTCACGCCCAGCACGTGAACAGCAAGCATGATCGCGGCCATCACGAAGAACAGCCGCACGAACATCGAATCGAAGCGCCTTCGGGGCGTCTCCAATGTGCTGGAACGCAATTCTGGCCGCACCATTGGTGGATCGTCCGCCGATGGCGGCATCTGCGCTGCCATGCCGTCAGTGCTCCACGGTGCCCGTGAAGACGTACCCTTCGCCGCGCACGGTGCGGATCAGTGCCGAGTCGCGCGGATCGTCACGCAGCTTCTGGCGCAGACGGGACACCAACAGGTCGATGCTGCGATCGAACACGTCCAGATCGCGCCCACGCGCGGTGTTGATCAGCATCTCGCGATCGAGCACGCGATTGGGATGCTCGATGAATGTCAGCAGCAGCCGGAATTCCGCGTTGGAAAGCGGCACCACCGTGTCCTCGGCATCCACCAGCTGGCGCAGCGTGGTGTTCAGTCGCCATGCCGCGAACCGGACTTCATGCCCGGGCGCGGCCGGTGCCGGACGTCGCACGTCGGCACGGCTGCGACGCAGCACGGTATGGATGCGCGCCACCAACTCACGCATCTCGAACGGCTTGGTCACGTAGTCGTCCGCGCCCACCTCGAGTCCCACCACGCGATCGGCCAGTTCCGCGCGGGCGGTCAGCATGATCACAGGCAGGTTGCTGGACTCCCGGATTTCGCGGCACAACGTCAGGCCGTTCTCGCCGGGCAGCGAGAGATCCAGGATGACGAGGTCGTATTCCTGCTTCGACATCGCCGCACGCATGGCAGTGCCGCCTTCGGCACCTTCGGCCTCCATGCCGAATGTGGCGAGGTATTCGGCCAGCATGGCCCGGATTTGTGGGTCGTCGTCGACGATCAGCAGGCGGATTGGCAGGGCGGGGGACAGGTCCATGGGCGAGCTTGCAGATGGGAACGGCCGCGGAACCGCGGCCGGATGGAGCACCCAATGTACCAGCTTGCCCATTACAAGCGATGCCGGTTTTGTATCAAACTTGATACGTGCTTAAAACGCCACAAGCGACGAGAGGCGGAAAAAAACGCCCCCGGTGCTGCCGCATCCGGGAGCGCTCAACAGGGAAGAAGCCGGGCTCGCATGCGCCCAGCACACACCGCAAACCGAAGGGTAGGCGCGATGTGTCGCGACAGACGCCGAGACGAAAGCGCGCACGCCAATCGTAGAGAGCCGGTCATCCCGAAGCTTGTCCGGCTTGTATCAATCACCCCGCCGCAGGCTTGCCGAGCAGCGCCTTGAGCCCGGCCAGACGATCCTTCGGGCTCATGGCCGGGGTCTCGTCCTTCGGGGCGGGGTCGTCCTCCAGCTTCATCTCGGCGATGAAACGCGACGGCTCGCACGCATACGTATCGCGGGCGCGCTTGCGCTTCTTGCACCAGCTGATCTGCAGACTGCGCTGCGCGCGCGTGATGCCCACATACATCAGGCGGCGCTCCTCCTCGATCTTCTCGTCGCCCATTTCCTCGTCCTCGCGCGAGTGAGGCAGGATGCCCTCCTCCACGCCGACCAGGAACACGTGCGGGTACTCGAGCCCCTTCGACGCGTGCAGCGTCGACAGTCGCACCGCATCGGGATCTTCCTCGCGGCCTTCCAGCATGCTCATCAGCGCCACGGTCTGCGTAAGTTCGAGCAGGTTCTTGCCTTCGTCGCCGAAACCATCGGCGGTGTCGAATCCGGTGGCCGCGCCCTCGCCTTCCGGCTCGGGACGCGTGCCCTTGCGTTTGAGCCAGTCGAGGAATTCGAGCGTGTTGGTCCAGCGTGATTGCGCCTGCCGTTCATCGAAGGTGTCGTAGAGGTAGGCCTCGTAGTGGATACCTTCCATGAGATCGTCGAGCACCACCGTGGCCGGGTCCGTCTTCGCACGATCGGCCAGCCGCACCATCGACTCGCTGAACGTGCGCAGCGGCTCAAGCTGGCGCGGCTGCAGCTTCGCCTCGATGCCACCCATCATGGCCGCCTCGAACAGCGATACCTTGGCCTGGCCTGCGAACGTGCCGAGCACTTCGAGCGTGGTGTTGCCTACGCCACGACGCGGCGTGGTGATCGCGCGGATGAATGCGGGATCGTCGTCGGGGTTGGCGATCAGGCGCAGGTACGCGCAGATGTCCTTGATCTCGGCCTTGTCGAAGAAGCTCTGGCCGCCGGAGAGCACATACGGAATGCGCTCGCGGCGCAGGATCTGTTCGAACAGCCGGGCCTGGTGATTGCCGCGATAAAGGATTGCGTAGTCACGGAACTGCGCGCGCCGCTCGAACTTGTGCGCGGACAGCCGGAACACCACCGACTCTGCCTCGTGCTCCTCGTCGTTCATCGGGTGGATCGCGATCGGATCGCCCATGCCATGTTCCGACCACAGCTTCTTGTCGAACAGCTTCGGGTTGTTGGCGATCACCGCGTTGGCGGCTTCCAGAATCCGCACGGTCGAACGGTAGTTCTGTTCGAGCTTGACCACCTTCAGACTCGGGAAATCGGACTGCAGCAGGCGCAGGTTGTCGAGCGTGGCGCCACGCCAGCCATAGATCGCCTGATCGTCATCACCCACTGCGGTGAATGCCGGCGCGCGCAGATGCGACCCACCGGCCAGCAGCTTGAGCAACTGGTACTGGCACGCGTTGGTGTCCTGGTACTCGTCGACGAGGAAGTAACGCAGGCGGTTCTGCCACTTCAGTTGCACGGCTTCGTCGCGCGCGAACAGTTCGGCGGGCAGGCGGATCAGGTCGTCGAAGTCCACCGCCTGGTAAGCGTGCAGCGTGGCCACGTAATTGCGATACACCATCGCGGCCTGGTGCTCGTCCGCATCGCTCGCCTGCGCGAGCGCCGTCTCCGGATCGATCATGCCGTTTTTCCACAGCGAGATCGTGCTCTGCACGCTGCGGATCAGCTTCTTGTCCGTGGTGCCAAGCTGCTCCTGCACCAGACCGAAGCAGTCATCGGAATCCATGATGGAGAACTGCGGCTTCAGGCCAAGGTGCTCGGCTTCCATGCGCAGGATCTGCACGCCGAGCGAATGGAACGTGCAGACCGTGAGCTGCTTGAGCGGAATCCGCTTGCCCTCGCGCGTGGTCTTGCCCTCCATCAGCTTGCCGATGCGCTCCTGCATCTCCTTGGCCGCCTTGTTGGTGAACGTGACGGCGGCGATGTGGCGCGGCTCGAACCCCTTGTCCTCGATCAGGTGCGCGATCTTCTGCGTGATCACGCGCGTCTTGCCCGATCCGGCACCCGCCAGGACGAGGCATGGCCCGTCGAGATAGCGAACGGCTTCGGATTGCGCGGAATTGAGCCCGTGGGACATGTGATCTTTGATGAGGATTGGCCAGGATCGGCCGAAAAGGCGCGGATGAAGCACACCGGAGCCGGTGCGCCAAAGCTGGCGATGTTAACACGTGCCTCGTGTCACGCGCCTCGTGTCTGGTCGCACCCTGCACGTGTGTCGGAGACCGTCCTACGGCAAGCGTTTCGAGCCCGTAACAATCGTAAGCCGCGGGCACCCGGGCACGGCATCGGCCTCTCACTTATCACAGCGTGCCGCATGGCTGGCACGCGTGGCAGTACCGCATGTCGACAACAAAGCACTGGAGGCCATATGACTACGTTCCGCACGATTTCGAAGCTCACACTGATTGGTGTCACGCTTGCTGCCTTTGGCGGCTGCGCCGACATGACGCCGAAGCAGCGCAACACGGCGATCGGCGCGGGCGTCGGTGCCGTGGGTGGCGCCGTACTGACCGAAGGCAGCGCGCTGGGCACGCTCGGCGGCGCCGCCGTGGGTGGCGTGATCGGTAACGTCACGACCAAGGGTCACTAAGGGTTGTCCCAGGGCCGCTCATCAAGCGCCTGTTACCGGGCGCGATGACGGCCACCGACAGGTTGGCGAGGGCCGCCCGCAACGGGCGACCACGCACGGGACCGGGCCTGCCGCGCGAGGTTTGACAAAGGCAGACCGGTCCCGTACATTCACGCGCATCCGGCCGGGAGAGCGCGCAGCGATTGCGCCGCCGAAGGGGTATCACCCGAAAACTCTCAGGCACCATGGACTGGCTGGATCGGCATGCAACATGCACACAATGCATGCCGCACTCTGGAGAGCGACATCCGCTATTGCAAGGCAATGGTGAGCATGTCCACCGAAGGGGCGCACGAAGCACCATGCTTCGTAATCTCTCAGGTATCGAGGACAGAGGGGTCATCCGCGGCAGCGGACTGGTAGCGCATTGGCGCGACCGGACGCTGCGGCGGATGACCCTTTTTTCGTTTTCGAACCACGGTTTTCGAACCGAGCGCCCCCAAGGACATCCATGACGCTCCAGGCCACGCCCCTCAACGCCATCCACCGCGCCCTCGGCGCCCGCATGGTCGACTTCGGCGGTTGGGACATGCCCGTCAACTACGGCTCCCAGATCGAGGAACACAACGCGGTACGCGCTGACGCCGGTATGTTCGACGTCTCCCACATGTGCGTGGTGGACCTGAGCGGCACCCACACGCGCGCCTTCCTGCGCGGCCTGCTGGCCAACAACATCGACAAGCTGCAAACGCCGGGCAAGGCGCTCTATTCGTGCATGCTCGACGAGAAAGGCGGCGTCATCGACGACCTGATCGTCTACTTCTTTGCCGAGGACCGGTTCCGCCTGGTGGTCAACGCCAGCACGGCCATCGGCGACATCGAATGGATCCAGTCCCGCAACACGGCCACCGGCAGCGGCGTGACGATCACCCCGCGCCGTGGCGACCTGGCCCCGGCCGGCGTGAGCAAGCTGGCCATTGTTGCAGTGCAGGGTCCGAACGCACGCCAGAAGGTGTACGACGCATTCCCGTCGACCCAGCCCGCCGACGCGCTCAAGCCTTTCAACGCGGTGGTGGTGCACGACGCCGAGATGGGTGAACTGATGGTGGCCCGTACCGGCTACACCGGTGAAGACGGCTTCGAACTCGTTGTGCCGGCGGAGAACGTCGCGGGAATCTGGGAAAAGCTGTCCGCCTCGAGCGTGCGTCCCGCCGGACTCGGCGCGCGCGACACGCTGCGGCTGGAAGCCGGCATGAACCTGTACGGTCAGGACATGGATATCCACACGTCGCCGCTCGATGCGGGACTGTCGTGGACCGTCGACCTGCAAAGCGAGCGCAACTTCATCGGCAAGTCGGCGCTGCTGGCCAGTGGCCAGCAAAAGACCTTCGCCGGCCTGATCCTGCGAGACAAGGGTGGCGTGCTGCGCGCGCACCAGAAAGTCATCACCCCGGCCGGCGACGGCGAAATCACCAGCGGCACATTCAGCCCGTCGCTGTCGCAGTCGATCGCCTTTGCCCGCCTTCCCCGTGACATCACCCCCGGCACCGAGGTGCAGGTGGAGATTCGCGACCGCAAACTGACCGCGACTGTGGTTAAACTGCCGTTTGTGCGCAATGGCAAGGCACTCGTGAGCTGAGGCATCGCCCGGCTTCACACCAACGGTCGCCCTTACATCCCCCCGGCGGGCCAGCCAGGGGGGATGCCTGAAACAAGAAACACACTGCATTCCGGAGAACCTCAATGAATTTCCCCGCTGACCTGAAGTACACCGAGTCGCACGAATGGGTGCGCGTCGAGTCCGACGGCACGCTGACGATCGGCATCACCGATCACGCGCAGGACGCGCTCGGCGACATCGTCTTCCTGGAACTGCCCGAAGTGGGCAAGTCGGTCGGCGCCGGTGACGCGCTTGCCGTGGTGGAATCGGTAAAGGCCGCCTCCGACATCTACGCCCCGGTGGCTGGCGAAGTGATCGCCGTGAACGAAGCCGCCTCGGCCTCGCCGGAATCGGTCAACGCCAATGCGTTCGACGCCTGGCTGTTCAAGCTGAAGCCGGCCAACAGCGACGACGTGAACGGCCTGATGAGTGCCGACGCCTACAAGGCCAGCGTCGGCGCCTGAGCCCCGACACCCTGACTGATTCGATGCCGCAAACGCGGCGGCCAGGCTGACCACCTGCCGCCGCGCCCCCACGAGATTCCTTGCCATGAACGCCCCGCTCCCCATGAACGCTGCCGCCCAAGGTGCCCGGCCCACGCTGGCCGAACTGGAGGCGCGCGACGCCTTCGCCGCCCGTCATATCGGCCCCGATTCCGCCGAACAGCAACACATGCTCAAGGTGCTCGGTTTCGAGAGCCGCGCCGCGCTGATCGACGCCGTGGTGCCCGCCGCGATCCGCCGCCGTGACGGCATGTCGCTGGGCGAATTCACCGCACCGCTGACCGAGGAGGCCGCGCTCGGCCGCCTGCGCGCGCTGGCGGGCAAGAACCGCGTGCTCAAGAGCTTCATTGGCCAGGGCTACTACAACACGCTCACGCCGGGCGTCATCCTGCGCAACATCTTCGAGAACCCGGCGTGGTACACCGCGTACACGCCGTACCAGCCCGAAATCTCGCAAGGCCGTCTGGAAGCGATGCTGAACTTCCAGCAGATGATCACCGATCTGACCGGCCTGGATATCGCCAACGCGTCGATGCTCGACGAAGGCACCGCTGCCGCCGAGGCGATGACGCTGCTGCAGCGCGTGAACAAGCACGCCTCGAACACGTTCTACGTGGCTGAAGACGTCCTGCCGCAAACGCTGGAAGTGGTTCGCACGCGCGCCCTGCCGCTCGGCATCGAGGTCAAGGTCGGCCCCGCCGCTGACGCCGCGCAGGCCCATGCCTTTGGCGTGCTCCTGCAATACCCGGGCGTGAATGGCGATGTGGCCGACTACCGCGCAATTGCCGAAGCCGTGCACGCCTCCGGTGGTCGCGTCGTGGCCGCTGCCGATCTGCTGGCGCTGACGCTGATCGCCGCGCCGGGCGAATGGGGCGCCGACGTGACCGTGGGCAACTCGCAGCGCTTTGGCGTGCCGCTCGGCTTCGGTGGCCCGCACGCGGGCTACATGGCCGTGAAAGATGAATTCAAGCGCTCGATGCCGGGCCGTCTGGTCGGTGTGACGATCGACGCGCAAGGCAACAAGGCCTATCGGCTGGCGCTGCAGACGCGCGAACAGCACATCCGCCGCGAGAAGGCCACGTCGAACATCTGCACGGCGCAGGTCTTGCTGGCCGTGATGGCGTCGATGTACGCGGTCTACCATGGTCCGCAGGGCCTCAAGCGCATCGCCCAGCGCGTGCATCGCCTGACTGCCACGCTGGCCGCCGGCCTGAAGACGCTGGGTCACACGCCGCTGAACGCTACGTTCTTCGACACGCTGACGCTGGAGACCGGCTTCAACACCGAGGCGTTCCACGCATCGGCGACGGCCCGTGGCATCAATCTGCGCCACGTGGACGCCACGCGCATCGGCATCTCGTTCGATGAAACCGCATCGCGCGACGACGTGATCGCGCTGTGGGAAATCTTCGCGCACGGCAAGGCCGTGCCCGACTTCGACACGATCGAGGCCTCGGTGCAGGACGGCTTCCCGGCGACGCTGGCGCGCCAGAGCGCGTACCTCACGCACCCGGTGTTCAACACGCACCACGCCGAACACGAGATGTTGCGCTACCTGCGCGCGCTGGCCGACAAGGACCTCGCGCTCGACCGCACGATGATCCCGCTGGGCTCCTGCACCATGAAGCTCAACGCCACCAGCGAGATGATCCCGGTGACGTGGCCCGAGTTCAGCAACATCCACCCGTTCGCGCCGCTCGACCAGACCGTCGGCTATCGCGAAATGATCGACCAGCTTGAGGCGATGCTGTGCGCCGCCACCGGCTACGCCGCGGTGAGCCTGCAGCCGAACGCCGGCTCGCAGGGCGAGTACGCGGGCCTGCTGATCATCCATGCCTATCACGCGAGCCGTGGCGAAAGCCATCGCGATATCTGCCTGATCCCGTCGTCCGCGCACGGCACCAACCCGGCGTCGGCGCAGATGGCCGGCATGAAGGTGGTGGTGGTGGCCTGCGACGAGAACGGCAACGTCGATCTGGAAGATCTGGCCAGGAAGGCCGAGCAGCACAGCAAGAACCTGGCCGCGATCATGATCACCTACCCGTCCACGCACGGCGTGTTCGAGCAGGGCGTCCAGCAGATCTGCGACATCGTGCACAAGCACGGCGGTCAGGTCTACGTTGACGGCGCGAACATGAACGCGATGGTCGGCGTAGCCGCGCCGGGCCAGTTTGGTGGCGACGTGTCCCACCTGAACCTGCACAAGACGTTCTGCATTCCGCACGGCGGTGGCGGCCCGGGCGTCGGTCCGGTGGCAGTGGGCGCGCATCTGGCGGACTTCCTGCCGAACCAGGACAGCGTCGGCTATCGTCGTGACGAGAACGGCATCGGTGGTGTCTCGGCCGCGCCGTTCGGCTCGGCCAGCATCCTGCCGATTTCGTGGATGTATATCGCGATGATGGGCTCGGCCGGCCTGACCGCCGCCACCGAGAACGCGATCCTGACGGCCAACTACGTGGCCCGGCGTCTGTCGCCGCACTTCCCGGTGCTCTACACGGGCCAGCACGGCCTGGTGGCGCACGAGTGCATCCTGGATCTGCGCCCGCTGCAGAAGGCCACCGGCATCAGCAACGAGGACGTGGCCAAGCGCCTGATGGACTACGGCTTCCACGCGCCGACCATGAGCTTCCCGGTGCCGGGCACGCTGATGATCGAGCCGACCGAGAGCGAGGCACTGCACGAGCTCGACCGCTTCATCGACGCGATGATCGCCATCCGCGGCGAGATCGCGCGTGTCGAGGACGGCAGCTTCGATCGCGAAGACAACCCGCTCAGGCACGCGCCGCACACGGCCGCTGTGGTCGTCAGCGACAAGTGGAACCACAAGTACACGCGCGAGGAAGCCGCCTACCCGGTGGCATCGCTGCGCACGCAGAAGTACTGGCCACCGGTTGGCCGCGCGGACAACGTGTACGGCGACCGCAATCTGTTCTGCTCGTGCGTACCACTAAGCGAGTACGCTGAAGACTGAGACCCGCTTAAAAAACGATTCTGGCGTCGTTGCGCGGCCTTGCCGTACCACTTGTACTGTCCGCGGCCGCGCGCCTAGCCAGAACCGCTTCGCTTCGTTTTGTAAGCGGCTCTGCGGCACCGCCCTCGCGCAGGAGTGCCGGGTAGTCTTACTTTTACGGCACATCTCAGGAGTCAGCCGTGGCAGTCAGCGTCTTCGATCTGTTCAAGGTGGGCATTGGCCCGTCCAGTTCGCATACCGTCGGCCCGATGCGCGCCGCCCTGATGTTTGCCCACGGGCTGGAGCGTGACGGGCTGCTGCCGCAGGTGGCCAGTGTGCGCGTGGAGTTGTATGGCTCGCTGGGTGCGACGGGCAAGGGACACGGCACCGACAAGGGCGTGATCCTGGGCCTGATGGGGGAAGCGCCGGACACGGTCGACCCGAACACCATCGACGCCAAGCTCGCCGCGCTGCGCGCGAGCCGCCAGCTCTCGCTGCTCGGCAAGCATACGGTGCCATTCGTAGAACGCGACCACATCGCGTTCTATCGCCGCGAGGCAATGGCCGAGCACCCCAACGGGATGAAATTCCACGCCTACGATGCGGACGGCACCTCACTACGCGAGGCCCGCTATCTGTCCGTGGGTGGTGGCTTCATCGTCACGGCGGGCGCACCCAACACGCAGTTGCAAGCGGCCGAGCGCCAGTTGCCGCATCCGTTCCGCAGCGGACGCGCGATGCTCGACATGGCCCACGCCAGCGGCAAGTCGATTGCCCGGCTCATGCTGGAGAACGAACTCACGTGGCGCTCCGAGCAGGAGGTCATGGACGGCCTGCTCCACATCTGGGACGTGATGCAGCAATGCGTGGCACGCGGTTGCCGCACCGATGGCGAACTGCCCGGGCCATTCAAGGTGCGCCGACGCGCGCCCGAGCTGTATCGCAACCTGACCGAACGCGCCGAGCGCACCCTGTCCGATCCGCTTTCGGTCATGGACTGGGTCAACCTGTACGCAATCGCCGTCAACGAAGAGAACGCGGCGGGTGGCCGCGTGGTCACGGCGCCCACCAATGGCGCGGCGGGCATCATTCCGGCGGTGCTGCACTACTACGACCGCTTCATTCCGGGCGCGAACCCGCAGGGCGCGGTGGATTTCCTGCTGACGGCGGGTGCGATCGGTCTGCTCTACAAGCTCAACGCGTCGATTTCCGGCGCGGAGGTCGGATGCCAGGGTGAAGTCGGCGTGGCCTGTTCGATGGCGGCCGGGGCGCTGGCGGCCGTGCTCGGGGGCACGCCCGAGCAGGTGGAAAACGCCGCCGAGATCGGCATGGAGCACAACCTCGGCCTGACCTGCGACCCCGTGGGTGGACTGGTGCAGATTCCCTGCATCGAACGCAATGCCATGGCGGCGGTCAAGGCGGTCAATGCGGCGCGCATGGCCCTGCGCGGCGACGGCACGCATTACGTCTCGCTCGACTCGGTCATCAAGACCATGCGCGAAACCGGCGCGGACATGAAGACCAAGTACAAGGAAACCGCGCGAGGCGGCCTGGCGGTCAATATCGTGGAGTGCTGAGTCCGGGTGCCTCCGGTTACCCGCGCGGGTTGCAGGTACCGATGGCCGACGTATGATTGAGGCACCTTCGGTTTGCCAAAAACAACACGGCCATGCAGACCTTCCATCAGCTTTTCGACGAAACGTCGTCCACCTACACCTATCTGCTGATCGACGCGGACACCCACGAGGCGGTGCTGATCGATCCCGTGGACCGCCAGTACGAGCGTGACCTCGGCATACTTGCCGACACCGGCGCCAAGCTGGCCTGGGTGGTGGAAACACATGCCCATGCCGACCACATCACCTCGGCGGGGCATCTGGCACAGCAGACCGGCGCCCACACGGCGGCGCCGTCGGGCTGCGACATCAAGCCCGCGCAGAAGCAACTCATCGACGGTGACACGCTCCGCTTCGGCAATCAGGTGCTACGGGCCATCCATACGCCCGGGCATACCGCCGGCAGCATGAGCTATCTGTGGGAGGAGCCCACCACCGATGGCGTGGTGCGCCGCATCTTCACCGGCGATGCGCTACTGATCGACGGCTGCGGCCGCACCGATTTCCAGTCCGGCGATGCCGGCACGCTGTTCGACAGCCTGACGCAGAAACTCTTCCGCCTGCCCGACGACACACGCGTGTATCCGGCGCATGACTACAAGGGCCGCACCGAGTCCACGATTGGTCAGGAACGCGCCACCAACAGCCGGGTGGCAGGTCGTACACGCGACGAGTTCATCGTGATGATGCGCGGCCTGAATCTGCCCCGGCCAAAGCTGATCGATGTGGCCGTGCCGGCCAACCAGCAGCTCGGTCTGGTCACCGGCCGCGATGGGGAAAGTGTGCCGCACGGCGCGTGAGTTGCGCGCTGCGCAACTTCGGCGCAGCGCCTTGCCTCAGCCCCCCCACTGCTCACAGGTCTGTCGCACCATATCGCGCAGGCTGTGCGCATCGCGATTGGCGGCGCGCACCCAATGCGCGTCGTTGCTGCGGCTCGCCGCCAGCGCGCGAATATTCGATAGCGCCTCCAGCGAACCCAATGCTTCCGCATGTGGCTCAAGCGCATCGCAGATTGACAGGATATGGTCGGCGATCGGCATCCGTGTCAGTTCATTCGGATGCACATACTCGCCCTCCAGCCCGAAGCGGCACGCCTGGAAGCGGTTGAACGTGTAGACCAGATAGTCGTCTTCCTGAGGCATGAATGGCCGCGACAACAGCAGGTAACGCGCCAGCGCCTGGATATAGGCCGCGATATCGCACGCGCGCTGCACGGTCAGTGGCGTATCCATGACGCGAACTTCGATCGTGCCGAATTCCGGCTTGGGACGAATGTCCCAATAGAAGTCCTTCATGCTCTCGATCACACCGGTGGCGCGCATCTTGTCGAAATACGCCTTGAAGGCATCCCAGGTCAGCACGAACGGCGCGCGCCCGCTCATCGGGAATGCCGCCACCGAATTCAGACGGGCCGAAGCGAAACCGGTATCCACACCCTGTACATAGGGCGACGACGCGGCCAGCGCAATGAAGTGCGGGACGTAGCGCCCGATGGCGTGCAGCAGGAACAGCGACTCGTCGGCGCTCGGGCACCCGATATGGACGTGCTGCCCGAACACCGTGAACTGCTTGGCCAGATAGCCGTAGAGTTCGGAGATGTACTGGTAGCGGGGCGAGTTGGAAATCGTGCGATCGGACCACACCTGGAACGGGTGCGTGCCGCCGCCGCAGATGCCGAGGTTCAGCCCGCGTGACGCATTGACCATCAGGTCCCGCATCACGCTCAGCTCCTCGAGCGCCTGCGCGTAGTCGTGGCAGATCCCCGTGCTGATCTCGATCATCGACGGGCTGATCTCCGGCTTGATGTCGCCGGCATGTTGCGCGCCCCTGAGCGCCCGGAGCAGGTCCGGCGCGAACGGCGCGAGGTCATAGTCATGACGATTGACGAGCTGCAGTTCCAGTTCGACACCAAACGTCAGGGCTTCGGAATGCTTGAAGGGTTCGAGCGACATCAGCGCCCTCCGTTGTCACGCGCTTCGCCGACATAATGCAGCGCCCACGCCGCAATGACGGGTCCGAGCAACTGCTCGATCGCCAGCGCACACAGAATGATCGAAGCCAGCGGCGAGCCGGTTCCCGGATACAGCAAGGCGACGTCGTTCATCAAAAGATAGGCGAGTCCCGACATCGGAGCCAGCGCCAGGCCGAGCGCCGTGCACTGTCGCAGACTCAGGCCCGAGAACGACCCCAGCGATATCACGCCAACGAGCTTGGCAACGTGACGCATCACGACCAGCGCGATGGCCAGCATGCCACCCACCGCCCAGTCATGTGCCGTCAGCGGCAAGCCGAGCGAGACGATCATCACGATGATCAGCAGGCTGCCCGCGCTGCCGAAGTGCGTGGGCCACACATGCGGCTGTCGGTCCTGATGCTTGAAGACCACGCCGGCCAGCATCAGCGAGAGCGGCATCGACAACTTCAGCACGCGCGTCAGCGCCAGCGCGAACAGGACCAGACCAACCAGCACCAGGAAGCTGTAGTGATCGTCGGCGGACATGCGGGCGTAAATGGCATGGCCAACCTTGCCGACCACCCACGCCAGCAGGCACGAGCCAATCAGCAGATAAAGCGGATGCAGCAGCGCCGCGCCGATGTTGCCGTATTCGGAATGCAGCCAGCCGGTGGCCACCTGCACGATGACAGCGGCGTAGATGCTGTTCAGGGCCGCCATGGCCATCAGCCGCTCGGTTACCTGACCTTCCGCGCGCAATTCGTTCTTGAGCTGGAGCACGATGGTCGGCGACGTGCTGACCGCGATACCGCCCGCGAGAATCGCCACGGCCGGTGACGCGCCGAGCCACTGCAACACTGTGGACACCAATCCCCAGGTCAGCAGGCTTTCCGCCCCGCTCGTGAACAGCAGCCAGCGGTTCGCGCGCAGCCAGGAAAACGAAAGTCGATGGCCAAGCTCGAACAGCGCCAGCGCGAGCGCCATGTCGATCAGGATGCGCGTCTGCGCGATCATGTTCTCGTCGACGATGCTGCGTCCGAGCGTGCCCGCGAACAACCCCGCGGCCGCATAACCAACGATGCGGGGGAAGCCGAGCCAGCGGCGGCATAGCTCGCCGGCCAGTCCCGCGCCAACCAGCGCGAGCCCGACCCAGAACAATCCGCTCGGGGCCAGTGGCAGGGATGGGAAAAGTTGGCTTAGTCCGTTCATGGTCGACATGGTAACGGAAGCACATGAATTTTCGTGTCGGGTGTTGTCCGACGCTTCTTTTAATACGCTTGCAACTTTCTGCTTCTTCCATTAAAAAACGCCATCTTCGCAGATGGCGTTTTCCCGGGGTTGGCAAAATCAGAATGGGCTCACACGCCCCAGACCTTCCATTTGGGGCGCGTCGACTTCAGGCCGGCTTCCACCTGCGCGAAAAGCCCCCGGGTGACACCCTTGTCGCCCTCGAGCGCGCGGGCCTTTTCGAACCAGGCAAGCGCCGTTTCGCGCTGCGCCATGCCTACAGCCGCCCGTACGGCCGTCAGCCAGGTTCGGGCATCCCAGTCGTCCCTCGCGGCGAACGCAAGCTGAAAATCGGTCAGCGCCTCGGGAAAGCGCGCCAGGTCGACTAGCAACACAGCCCGCTGCACGCGTGCCTGAGCCTGTGCCCGGCCATCGCCTTCGCCAAGGTGCACGGCTTGCTCCAGCAGCGGCAGCGCGCGGTCGTTGTCGCCAAGGTCACGCCAGATCTGGCCGAACCGGCCGCATAGCCACGCGTCTTCGACCAGCATCGAGCGGCGCTCCAGCGCTTCGAGTTCGGCGCGCGCATCGGCTCGATCATGTTCGTCCATCGCCGCCATGCCGGACTGGAGCAGCCCGGCATAGTGGGCGCGAGCGTGCGCCATGGCGTGGGCGCCCTCGCTGCGCGCTTCCACCGGCAGCGCGTCAAGACGCGCATCCATATGCGAGATGGCCGCGCTGGCGGACTCGGTAGCCTCGCGGCCGCCAATCGCCGCCCAGGCCGCCACCAGACGGCTGAACACCCAGCTCACATTGCCGGGATTGCGTTCCACCGGGTAGCGGTTCATGACCTCGCCGGCCAGGTCGACCACCTGCTGATGCTGGCCTGCCGCCGCGTGGGTGTCGAGCAGGTCGATCCAGTGGTCGATGAAATCGCTCGCCGCCATACCCTTGCGGTGCAACGCCAGCTTTTCCTCCAGATGCGCCTCGTCGGCAGGCAGCAAACGCGCCAGCAGACGGCACAGCAACGAGTAGAGATGAGGATCGGCATTGCCGCCGTGGCCGCGCGGGTCGCCTTCGCCTGTGGAAAAGTACGACTCAAAGCAGGCCAGGCCCTTGCGGCAGGCGGCCTCGAGCAGCGGCCTGAGCGTGGCCTGCGACGCCGGCACCTCGTCGATGAAGGCACCGAGCGCGCTGGCCGCATGGAAATACAGCGCGCCGTCGTCGGCGTCCGCCGTCAGCGCGAAGCCGGTCCATGCGGGTTGCGGCGCAGGCGCATTGGCCGGTGCGGCCGCGTTGATCTGGTTGCGCAAGGTCAACACGCGTACCTGTGTCAGCGGATCGGCCTCCTGACGCAGATAGGTATCCATGTCATCGAGCGCACCCGCCAGATCACTGCCCAGACGCAGTGGCGCGCGCAAACGGCGTGCCTCGGGGTGGTCGGCTTGCTCGGCCAGCACCCGTTCGGCCTGCACGGCAGCGAGCGCATCGCCCTCGGGCGGCGTCAGATCGAGCAGCTCGGGGGAGTCCAGCGCGATACGTCCCAGGCAAACGCGCAGCAGCGGCTCGCCCAGTTGCCCGGCGGCATCGCAACGCGCCACGTAGTCCTGCACCAGCGGAAGAATGTCGCCCGCGCCCAAGTCCGGCGCGCGATAGAGCAGATCGTGCCAATAACGGCCCGCCAGGGCGAAGTCATTGAGGCGAAGCGCGACGAAGCCGGCATAGAAATGCGCCGCCCACTCGCCTGTGGCCAGCCCGTTGCGACGCGCCGCTTCATGCATCCACGGCTGCGCCTCGGTATCACGCCCTTCGCGCATCAGCAGCGTGCCGTAGATATGCGCCAGCGCGCCACGTGACGCCCAGCGGTGCACTGGCGCCAGCGACAGCGAAGGCAGGCGCTCCATCGCCTCTTCCAGCGCGGCCAGTGCGCCTGGCACGTCGTCGCGATCGGCATGCAGTTGCGCGCGCAGCGCTGCATAGTCCACCACCTCAGGGTGCGCCTCCCAGAGCTGGTCGGCCACCTGCAGCGCCTCGTCGTGGCGCCCGGCATTGGCTAGCGCGATCGCGTGCTCGTAACGGACATCCTGCACGGTCGGTTCCTTCTCAAGAATTCAGCAAAAGCGGAATTATGCGCTAACCGGGGGAATCACCCGGGAAAGAACAGCGGGGGTTTCGGGCCGGTTCCCGCCGCTCAACAAAAAACGCCACCACGGGCCAGGCCCGGGTGGCGTCTGGTATTGCGCGGCGCGCTGGACGGAGGAAAGCCGTCCGGCGCGCCGATGCAGGCTGGCTTACTTGCCGCCCACGGTCTGCAGCACGGTCCACTTGCCGTCAGCCACCTTGTAGACGGTGATGCCGCCGTCCTTCAGGTCGCCGCGGGCATCGTAGGCCAGCGTCTTGGTGGTCACGCCCTGCATGTTGGTCGCAGCCAGCACCGGCAGGTAGCGCGCCGGATCGGCCGAGCCGGCCTTGATCATGGCCGTCATCATCGCGGTGGCGCCGTCATAGGCATACGGCGAGTAGGTCTGCACCTTCGAGCCGAAGCGCTTCTCGTACTTCTTCTCATAGGCCACGCCACCCGGCATCTGGTCCAGCGGCAGGCCGGCCAGCGACACCACGGTGCCATCGGCTGCCGGGCCGGCCAGCTTCAGGAAGTTGTCGGTCTTGGACATTTCGCCCGACACCAGCGGCGCCTTCATGCCCAGTTCCTTCACCTGCTTGGCCATCGGGGCCGACTGCGTCTCGGCGCCGCCGTAGAAGATGATGTCCGGGTTGGCGCGCTTGATGTTGGTCAGCACGGCCTTGAAGTCCACGGCCTTGTCGTTCGTGAACTCGCGGCGGACGATCTTGCCGCCAGCGGCCTTGGCCGCCTTCTCGAACTCGTCGGCCAGACCCTGGCCGTAGGCCGTGCGGTCATCGACGATGGCGATGTTCTTGGCGCCGAGCTTCTTCACCACGAAGGCGCCGATCACCGAACCCTGCTGGGTGTCGGACGTCATCATGCGGAACGTGGTCTTGAAGCCCTGGCGGGTGTACTCAGGCGCCGTGGCCATGGCGATCTGCGGAATGCCAGCGCGGTTGTAGACCATCGACGCCGGGATGCTGGTGCCCGAATTGAAGTGGCCGAGCATGCCCTGGATGCCCGCGTCCACGAGCTTCTGCGCCACGACGGAACCGGTCTTCGGGTCGGCCTGGTCGTCCTCGGAGACCAGCACGAACTTGACGTCCTTGCCGCCAATCTTGGGCTTGGTGGCGTTCATGTCCTCGATGGCGAGGACGATACCGTTCTGCATGTCCTTGCCATACTGCGCCTGGCCACCGGTCATCGGGCCGGCAAAGCCCAGCTTGATTTCCTGCGCCTGGGCAAATGCGGCCGAGGCGGCGGTCAGGCCGGCTACGGCCATGGCAACGGTCATCGCCGTCTTGCGGAATGTCGAGCTCATCAGTTCTCCTTGGGTCCCATAGGGTGCCATATGGTGCCGGTGTCGGCATGTTCGCGGACCGGCGTTGGCAGCACCGGTCCGTTCCTGGGTTGCGACGGGGTCGGGATCGCCGGCCCCCGCCGCGCACTGCGACGCGCCACGGTCGAGGCCTGCCTCAGCCGATCGTCATCAAACTTGCATTGCCGCCCGCGGCCGCCGTATTGACGGACAGCGAACGTTCGATCAACAAACGCTCCAGAGCGATATTCGGTTCACCATGCGCAAGACCCTGCACGCCGACAATCGGACCAGTGCGGGTGGCCACCTGCTCGCAGACCGTGCGAAGCTGGTCGGAATCGCCGTGGTGCAGCACGGCATCGAACGCCGTATCCGTCGACGTCCAGTCGGAAACCATGTGGACGCGCGATTGTACTGCGGCGGGAAGCCTTTCAGACAGGGCCCTGGTCTGCGCTGTGTCAACGCACAACGCCTCGCTGCCGACGGCCAGCACGGCGGCCAGTTGCAGCACCAGATCGGACTCCTGCTGGGCGAGGCAAAGCACACGCTCGCGCGGTAGCAGCGAGTAGGTGTTGCGCTCGCCGGTAGGACCCGGCAGCGTCACACCGAGCCCCGACGGCGATGCCGCGGCAAGGCGGTCGCAGGCCTCGGCAACCTCGGGCAGCGACACCTGCGCCCAGGCCTTCAGCGCGGCCAGTTCGGCCGACGCCGGCGCGGCGGCCACGCCACCGGTCGCATCTGACGCACGCACGGCGCGCGCCACGGCATCCTGCGGGCAGACCGACAGCAGCCGGTGCAGATAGAGTGGCCCCCCCGCCTTCGGCCCCGTGCCGGACAGCCCCTCGCCACCGAATGGCTGCACGCCCACCACGGCGCCGACGACATTCCGGTTCACATAGAGATTGCCCACATCCGCGCGGTCGACGATGTGCGCGATCGTCTCGTCGATCCGCGTGTGGACGCCGAGCGTCAGGCCATACCCGGTGCCATTGATCTGGTCGATCAGCTTGTCCAGCGCGGTACGCGGGAAGCGCACCACATGCAACACCGGACCGAACACCTCCCGCTTCAGCTCCGCGATCGAATCGAGTTCGATCAGCGTCGGCGGCACGAACGTGCCATGGCGGCAGGCCGGCGTGTCCGCCGCGCCCGGGTCGGCCTGGTGCACACGACGGCCCTTGGCCCGCATCGCTTCGATATGGCGCAGGATATTGCCGCGCGCTTCCTCGTCGATCACAGGACCAACGTCAGTGGACAGGCGATCCGGGTTGCCCAGCGTCAATTCACCCATCGCTCCCTTGAGCATCTCCAGGATGCGGTCGGCCACGTCCTCCTGCAGGCACAGCACGCGCAGCGCCGAACAGCGCTGGCCGGCCGAATCGAAGGCCGAAGTCACCACGTCGCCCACCACCTGCTCGGCCAGCGCCGAGGAATCGACGATCATCGCGTTCTGCCCGCCCGTCTCGGCGATCAGCGGAATCGGACGGCCGGCGGCATCGAGACGGCTCGCCACGTTGCGCTGCAGCAGGCGGGCAACTTCGGTCGAGCCGGTGAACATCACGCCCTTGACCCGGGCGTCGCCCACCAGCGCCGCGCCGACGGTTTCGCCCCGGCCCGGCAGCAATTGCACCGCGGCTGCGGGCACGCCGGCGTCGCGCAGCAGGCGCACGGCGGCGGCGGCAATCAGCGGCGTCTGTTCTGCCGGCTTGGCCAGCACCGGATTCCCGGCTGCCAGCGCGGCGGCCACCTGGCCGGTGAAGATCGCCAGCGGGAAATTCCACGGGCTGATGCAGACCACCGGACCAAGGGGGCGATGGGTATCGTTCGAGAACGACGCGCGGACCTGCACCGCGTAGTAGCGCAGGAAGTCGACCGCCTCGCGCACTTCGGCGATGGCGTTCGAAAACGTCTTGCCGGCCTCGCGCATGATGATGCCCATCAGCGACTGCATCTGGGCTTCCATCAGGTCGGCGGCACGTTCCAGCGCGGCAGCACGCACTTCGGGCGGCGTGGCCTGCCAGATCGGCGCCACGTTGACGGCGGCCACAAGCGCGGCTTCGATCTCAGCCGGCGTTGCCTCGCTGACCTGCCCCACTACGTCGCGACGATCCGCCGGATTCAGTACCGGCTCGGACGTGGTATCCGTGCCCGCCACTGCGGCGCCGAGCAGCGGTTCCGCGCGCGGCGTCTCGCTGGTGCCGGCCAGCAGCGCGGACGACAGCGACGCCAACCGATGTTCGTTCGACAGGTCGATGCCGGCCGAATTGGCGCGCGACTTGCCATACAGCGCGCGCGGCTGCGGGATACGCGGATGCGGCAGGCCAAGCACGCCCTCGGTCTTGTGCATGGTTTCGACCACGGCCACCGGGTCGGCGACGAGATCGTCGAGCGCGATCGTCTCGTCGGCGATCCGGTTCACGAACGAGGTGTTGGCGCCGTTCTCCAGCAGGCGGCGCACCAGGTACGCCAGCAGCGTTTCGTGGGTGCCGACCGGCGCGTAGATCCGGCACGGCCGGTTGAATTTGCCGTCCGCCACCGGGCCCACCACCTGGTCGTACAGCGGCTCGCCCATGCCGTGCAGGCACTGGAATTCGTACTGCCCGGGGTAATAGTTCTGGCCGGCGATCTGGTAGATGGCCGACAGCGTGTGGGCGTTGTGGGTGGCGAACTGTGGATAAATCGCGTCGGGCACCGACAGCAGCTTGCGGGCGCAGGCCACATACGACACATCGGTGTAGACCTTGCGCGTGTAGACCGGGTAGCCCTCCAGGCCGTCGACCTGGGCGCGCTTGATCTCGCTATCCCAGTACGCGCCCTTGACCAGGCGGATCATCAGGCGGTGCCGGCTACGGCGCGCCAGGTCGATCAGATAATCGATCACGAACGGGCAGCGCTTCTGATAGCCCTGCACCACGAAGCCGATGCCGTTCCAACCGGCCAGCTCCGGCTCGAAGCAGAGCCGCTCAAGCAGGTCGAGCGAGATTTCCAGGCGATCCGCTTCCTCGGCGTCGATGTTGATACCGATGTCGTACTGGCGGGCCAGCATCGTCAGGCTCTTCAGACGACCGTAGAGTTCGGTGATCACGCGCTCGTGCTGCGCGCGGCTATAGCGCGGGTGCAGCGCCGATAGCTTGATCGAGATGCCCGGGCCTTCATAGATGCCGCGGCCGCGCGAAGCCTGCCCGATCGCGTGGATCGCCTGCTCGTAGGACGCCAGGTAGCGCTGGGCATCGGCCTCGGTCATCGCGGCTTCGCCGAGCATGTCATACGAGTAACGGAAGCCCTCTTCCTCGTACTTGCGCGCGTTGGCCAGCGCCTCGGAGATCGTTTCGCCAGTCACGAACTGCTCGCCCATCAGGCGCATCGCCATATCCACGCCCTTGCGGATCAGCGGCTCGCCGCCCTTGCCGATGATGCGCGTCAGCGCCTTCGACAGTCCGGCTTCGGTGTGCGTGGCCACCAGCCGGCCGGTCAGCAGCAGGCCCCAGGTAGCAGCGTTGACGAACAGCGACGGGCTCTGCCCCAGATGCGATTGCCAGTTGGCGCCACTGATCTTGTCGCGGATCAGCGCATCGCGCGTGGCCTTGTCGGGGATGCGCAGCAGCGCTTCGGCCAGGCACATCAGCGCCACGCCTTCCTGCGACGACAACGAGAACTCCTGGATCAGCCCCTGCACCAGCCCCTCGCGTCCACTGCCTACTTTCTGCTCGCGCAGCCGGGCCGCCAGGGCTCGCGCCATCTTGATGGCGGCATCGGCCTGCGCCTGCGGCAGGCGCGCCTGCTCCAGCAGCACCGGCACACATTCGGTTTCCGGACGGCGGTAGGCGGACGTGATGGCCGCGCGCAGGACCGACTGCGGCTGGACGCTCTGCGCAAATTCGAGGAAAGGTTGCGGCGCGGCGTCGGCCTGCGTCGCGTCGCCGGCATCGGCGCCGTCGGTATCTGCAGTGGCGCCGGCGCCAGCTTCATGAGGCAGATGGCCGCGTTCCACCTGCTCCAGGTACGTGAAGATGGCCTGCTTGATCAGCCAGTGCGGGGTGCGGTCGATGGACTGAGCAACGCGCTTCAGGCGTTCGCGCGATGCGTCGTCGAGCTTGACGCCGAGGGTGGTGGTGGCCATGCGATCGGTTCTCCAGCGAATCTTGGAATATCGGTTGGCTGCACCGGCGATACGCGCGTGTGCGTACCCGCCAGATAGCCGGACTGGCGCGATCTTACTCTCGGAGAATTACGAGGTGCAACCTAGTGCAACCCCTAAGCTCGCTTGCGGACAAAAGGTTGCACTTTCGCAACTTTCCGGCGTGGCGACTGCTCCGCTCAAATGCGTAGCGGATCGATTTCCAATTGCCAACGCACCCCTTTGACACGCGTCGCGGCATCATCGAAAGTCCGTACCCACTCACTGACAAACCGTTGTAATAACGGGCGGGAGCCGGCTTCGACGAGCATCTGGGCGCGCTCCTTGTTGAACAGGCGCACCATCGACATCGGCACCGGGTCATGCAGTTGCACTTCGGATGCCAGCGGACTGGCATCCGCGCACGCGCGAGCGGCCTGCAGGAAGGCAAGCGCGCGCTCGAGCTGCGCGTGCTCGGCCGTCACCAGCACCTGGTAGGCATACGGGGGCAACCCGGCCTGCCGGCGCTCTCGCAACTGGCTGGCTGCGAATCCATCATAGTCATGGCGAACCAAAGCCTGCAATGCGGGGGCATCTGGGTAGCGGGTCTGGATCAGCACCTCGCCGCCCTGCCCTGCCCTGCCGGCGCGGCCCGACACCTGCATCAGGGACGCAAACAGGTGCTCGGCCGCGCGGAAATCGTGGCTGAACATGGCGGCATCAGGGTGGACGATGCCCACCAGCGTGACACGCTGGAAGTCGTGCCCCTTGGCCACCATCTGCGTACCCACAAGGATGTCGACCTCGCCGGCATGGACCTCGTCGAGCATGGCCTGCGCACTGCCCTTGCGCCGCGTGGAGTCCGCGTCGATCCGGGCGATGCGTGCCTGTGGAAAACGTGCGGCCAGCGCTTCCTCGATCCGCTGCGTACCCCGGCCGAGCGGCGCGATGTCGACATTGCCGCAGTCGGGGCAATGATGTGGCACGGGCGCCTCGAGCCCGCAATGGTGGCAGCGCAACCGCCGCTCCGGGCGATGCAGCACCAGGTACGCCGAGCATCGCGGGCAGCCCGAGAGCCAGCCGCAACTGTCGCAGGCCAGCACTGGCGCGTAGCCCCGCCGGTTCAGGAACAACAGGCTCTGCTGCCCCCGATCCAGCCGCTGCTGGATGGCATCGAGCAGCGGCACCGACAACCCTTCATAGAGCGTGCGCTGACGCTGGCGTTCATGGTTCAGGTCGATCAGCCTGACCGTGGGCAGCGCGGCATCCGCCTGAGCACGATCCCGCAGCACCAGCTTGCGATAGGCGCCCTGCTCTGCCCGGTACCAGGACTCCATGGACGGCGTGGCCGAGCCGAGCACTACCGGGATACCCAACTGGTTGGCACGCCACACGGCCAAATCGCGTGCAGAGTACCGCAGGCCTTCCTGTTGCTTGTAGGAAGTGTCGTGCTCTTCATCGACCACGATCAGCTTCAGGTTCGGCACGGATGCCATGACGGCCATGCGTGTGCCGAGCACGATACGCGCCTCGCCGCGATGCGCCGCCAGCCACTGGAGGCTGCGTTCCTGATCGGCCAGTCCACTGTGAAGGACGGCCAGTGGCTGGTCAGGAAAGCGCTCGGCGATACGCGCCTGCAGTTGGGGAGTGAGGTTGATCTCAGGGACCAGCATCAGTACCTGGGCGGCTGGGTCCTCGTCCAATCGGGCGGCGATGGCGTGGAGATAGACCTCCGTCTTGCCGCTGCCGGTCACCCCGTGGAGCAGGAAGGCGGCATAGCCTTCGGCGTCGGTGATGGCATCCACGGCCGCACGCTGCTCGTCATGGAGCGTCGGGGCGACAGATGGCAGTTGCGTGGGGGCCGTATCGAGTAGCGGACGGTCCGCATGGGTGCTTTGGATACAGCCGGCGGCCTCCCACTCGGCCAGCCGTGCCGGGGCCGCCGTGCAAATCTCGCGGGCTTCAGCAAGGCGCAGCCCGTCAGGTGCCGCAATCAATGCTTCAGCCAGCGCCCGCACGGTTCGCGCGCGCGACGGCGCTGCCGCCAGCAAGGCTTCTGACTGCGCCGGGTGTACCCGGTACTGCGTGGTTCGTGCGCGGTGTTCCAGCCGTTCCCAGGTCTGCGGATCGCGCAGCGACGGCGGCAGCGCGGGCAGCATCACTTCGCCCAGGCAGCGGTGGTAGTACCGCGCGGCAAAACGCGCGAGGCCGATCCACGCGGCGTTGAGCGGGGGCATCCACGTCAGATGGCCCGTCACCGGCCTCAGGCGGTCTGCGGGTACCTCGGTGTTGTCGGGTCGATCGAGCACGACCCCCATGACATGGCGCTTGCCAAATGGCACGACCACGAGCTCGCCCGGCATCACCGTGGCATCCGCCAGATAGTCGAAGTAGTCGTCAGCGGGGGTATCCAATGCGACGCGCACGAGGCCCGCCGCAGCCTCAGCGGATGCGGGCTGTAACGCAGTATCCACAGGCGCCGCCGCCGATGTCATTGACCAGCTCCAGCGTGGTGCAGTCCGGCTGCGCGATGGTTGTGCATGGCTGGCGTAACAGAAATTTCCGAACGGGTCTGTGTGCGGCGCAACATCAACTTAAAGTAAAACCTGAAATGTGACCCTAAGTCGATGATCCTTGGTGGCTTTTCCAAGGTATCTGTCACGCCTGTGGATAACTTTGTTGAAAAGTCGCGCCGAGTTCCCCGCAAGGCCCATAAATCAAGGCTTTCATCGACCTTACACGGTTCTTAAAGAAAGAATCAAAGCCTTATGAATCAATGGGTTGCAAACACCCCCCAACTGAGTTAAGGGGTTACCCCGTCTTGCGGTGCGGCAAACCTATCGGTGTGCATAAGTCAAGCCTTGACAGCAACCGCCCGGCACCTTTTTGGCGAAATATCGCAAATAGTTTACTTGACAGCTTATCGATAGCGCCGACTGCGACACAGCGGCGCAGTCGGGTCGGCGAATCGCTGCGCCGCGGGGAAAACGCCTGTTTCAGACGGCCGCTGCAACCTGCCCGGCGCGCAGCTTGCGGCTATGGTTGTGCACTTCGTCAACCAGGACCGAAACGTTCTCGGGCGGCGTGAACTGCGAAATGCCGTGGCCGAGGTTGAAGACGTGTCCATCGCTGCCACCGGCGGATGCGTAGGAGTCGAGCACGCCCCGTACCTGTTCGCGGATGGCCGATTCGGACGCGAACAGCACGGTCGGGTCGATATTGCCTTGCAGTGCCACGCGGCCTTCGGTCCGACGGCGGGCCTTCGCCAGGTTCACGGTCCAGTCGAGCCCGATCGCATCCGGGCCAATCCCGGCGATTTCCTCGAGCCAGATGCCGCCGCCTTTGGTGAATACGATCACCGGGATCTGCTGGCCGTCGTGCTCGCGCTTGAGGCCCTGAAGTACCTTGCGCATGTACGCGAGCGAGAAGGCCTGATACATGCCATCCGCCAGCGCGCCGCCCCAGGTGTCGAAAACCATCACGGCCTGGGCCCCGGCTTCGATCTGCGCGTTGAGGTACGCGGACACGGCGGTGGCATTGATGTCGAGAATGCGATGCATCAGGTCGGGCCGGGCGTACATCATCGCCTTGACGGTGCGGAAGTCGTCCGAGCCGCCACCTTCGACCATATAGCAGGCCAGCGTCCACGGGCTGCCCGAGAAGCCGATCAGCGGCACACGCTGACGGCCGTCCTGCACCAACGCCTTGCGGATTTCGCTGACCGCATCGAACACGTACTGCAGCGAGGCCATGTCCGGCACCGCGAGCTTCGCCACGTCGGCTTCCGTGCGCAGCGGATGCGCGAAACGCGGGCCTTCGCCCTGCGCGAACGACAGGCCGAGGCCCATCGCATCGGGTACGGTGAGGATGTCCGAAAAGAGGATCGCGGCGTCGAGCGGATAGCGGTCGAGCGGCTGCAGCGTCACCTCGGTCGCGTAGGCCGGGTTCTTGGCCAGGCCGAGGAAGCTGCCGGCGCGCGCGCGCGTGGCGTTGTACTCGGGCAGGTAGCGACCCGCCTGGCGCATGAGCCAGAGGGGCGTGTATTCAGTGGGTTGCCGGCGCAGCGCCCGCAGGAAGGTGTCGTTCTGCAATGCGGTCATGGTCATCCTCGTGAGACCGACATTCTAAGGGATGCCCGCACCCGCAAGCCCCATGGCGAGTGATATCCACACGAATGCTTGCGCTGGATCGGGCCTCAGAGCGTCACCGAGGACCTCATAGGTCGTCGAACACACCTGTGAACGCATCGGCCGCTCGCCGCATCCACTCCCGCGCGCGTGGCGCATCCGGTTGCAGACGCGCAAAGCCATGTGTCATACCTGATGCCTCGATCGTGATCACCGGTGCATCGTGACGCACGAGGAAGTTGGCGTAGGCCAGGCCGTCATCACGCAGCACGTCATTGGCCGCCACAAGCACGACGCTGGCGGGGGGCAACATGGCGGGCGGCGATGCCATCAAATGGATCCGGGGATCATCCTGCGCGGCGCCCTTGGCCAATTCCTCGGCACCGATGAACTGCGTCCAGTACCAAGCCATCTCGTCCCGGGTGAGCCCGGGCCCGTTCGCGAACGCGCGATAGCTCTCGGTCGTGAGCAATGGCGCGGCCACGGGGTAGATCAGCAACTGCGCCTGGACGATATGCGCACGGTGCTGCTCGTTAACGATGCGGGCGGCCGCCGCGGCCAGATGCGCGCCTGCGCTGTCGCCAGCCACGGCAAGAAATTCTGGGTTCAGGCCGAGCGACTCGCGCGATGCAGCGAGCCATTGCACGGCTGCCACCGCATCGTCACAAGGGGTTGGAAACGCGTATTCCGGGGCCAGCCTGTAGTCGACACTGGCGACGACGCACTGGGTGTCGGCTGCCAGCAGCGCCGCCACCGTGTGATGCGTTTCCGGCGAGCCGACGACCCAGCCACCACCGTGGAAATAGACAATCAGTCGAGGCTGCTCAACAGTGGCGGGCCTGAACAAGCGCACCGTCAACGCCGCGCCGTCCACCGGGATCGCGAGGTCGGTTACGGAGATCTCCTCGGGGTCCGGCAGACGCGAGCGTGCGGCCACATCCTCGAAGCGCGAGCGCCGCGCTGCGGCATCCTCGGGAATGGGTTCGTTGGAGTACAGGTCCGCCATCTGGCGGTAATAGCTGAGTAGCTGGGGGTCGATGGCCATCGGAAACTTCGAAAATCGCTTTGCTAACCGTTTCGAATCGTAACGCTGAATGCGCTGCCGAACACAAAATCGGAAACCCGATTTTTCTTATCCCCCGAATGTGGGGAACACGGCCTATTAATGGGCAGAAAACGTAATGCATTCAAGACACTAGCAAGTCTTCGTTTTTGCACTTCCTGGCGCACATTATGACGGAACACGCGATGAAAACGCTTTCAAGCAAGCCAGAAAGTGTTCAGAACGACGTATCCATACGCGGCCGCCTTTCAACTACTTGCAAAACGATACATTTTGTTACTGCCATGGCCAGAAGTTTCCCCCACAATGCATTGACAGACCGATGCTTGGTGTGAGGCGCCCCCCGCCGCTAAAGCATTGAAAATATGGGGCGCTGAAGAAAGCCCCTCAGGTAGTGACCAGATTTATCCGGACCAGCCCAGCAGATGTTGCTGGTTGATCCGGAAAACCAGGAAGACCGGTGCGCATGTTGCGGAGAGAACACTCCGATGCGCGTGTAAGAGTAGCCTGGACCGTACCCGTTCCTTCGAATTGACCCCTCGAAGGGATTTTCCCGTCCGCGCGGAGCCTCCCCGGCCCGCGCGCTTTTTTTTGTGGTCCAGGCCACGAAATATAGCGCCCGTCAGAAAAAAAAGGCAGCCCGCGGGCTGCCTTTTTTAGTGCCGCGCCAAAAATACAACAGCGCGGCGGTACGACTTAAATGCTTACTTCTTACGACGCAGGCGGGCGATTGCAGCAAGCTGCGCAGCGGCCACGGCCAGTTCGCTCTGGGCACGCGCCAGATCCAGATCGCTGCTCTGATTCTGCAGCAATTCCTCGGCCGCGCGCTTGGCTTCGCTAGCCTTGGCCTCATCCAGATCCGTACCGCGAATCGCGGTATCGGCCAGCACAGTGACGTGCTGGGGCTGCACTTCGAGAATGCCGCCGGCAACGAACACGAACTCTTCGTCGCCGTCTTCCTTCTCGATGCGCACCGCGCCCGGCTGGATGCGGGTAATCAGCGGCGTGTGACCCGGCAGGATACCCAGTTCACCCGACTCGCCCGGCAGCGCCACGAACTTCGCCTGACCGGAGAAGATCGACGCTTCCGCGCTGACGACGTCTACAAGAATGGTTGCCATATTTGATCCTTTCTTCAGAAAGCGTTGGCTTCCCGAAATCAGGAAGCATGTGTCTCGCCCTCATGCTCGCGGCTGCCACGTACACCGGCTGACTTCGCCAGGACAGCCGCAACGGCGCATGAAGGCGAAAGACGCTGCTTACTGAAGCTTCTTGGCCTTCTCGAAGGCTTCGTCGATCGAGCCAACCATGTAGAACGCCTGCTCGGGCAGGTGATCGCACTCGCCATCCACCAGCATCTTGAAACCACGGATGGTTTCCTTCAGCGGCACGTACTTGCCCGGCGAACCCGTGAACACTTCGGCCACGTGGAACGGCTGGGACAGGAAACGCTGGATCTTACGCGCACGCGACACGGAGAGCTTGTCTTCCGGCGACAGTTCGTCCATGCCCAGAATCGCGATGATGTCGCGCAGTTCCTTGTAGCGCTGCAGGGTCTGCTGAACGCGGCGGGCCACTTCGTAGTGTTCCGTACCCACGACTTGCGGATCCAGCTGGCGCGAGGTCGAGTCGAGCGGGTCGACGGCAGGGTAGATACCCAGCGCGGCGATGTCACGCGACAGCACGACGGTCGAGTCCAGGTGCAGGAACGTGGTAGCCGGCGACGGGTCGGTCAAGTCATCCGCAGGCACGTACACGGCCTGGATCGACGTGATCGAGCCAGTCTTGGTCGACGTAATACGCTCCTGCAGCTTGCCCATTTCTTCAGCCAGCGTCGGCTGATAGCCCACGGCGGAAGGCATACGGCCCAGCAGTGCCGACACTTCGGTACCGGCCAGCGTGTAGCGGTAGATGTTGTCGACGAAGAACAGGATGTCACGGCCTTCGTCACGGAAGCGCTCGGCCATCGTCAGGCCGGTCAGCGCCACGCGCAGACGGTTGCCCGGCGGCTCGTTCATCTGGCCGAACACCATGGCCACCTTGTCGAGCACGTTCGAGTCCTTCATTTCGTGGTAGAAGTCGTTCCCTTCACGGGTACGCTCGCCCACGCCGGCAAACACCGACAGACCGCTGTGCTGCTTGGCGATGTTGTTGATGAGTTCCATCATGTTCACGGTCTTGCCCACACCGGCGCCACCGAACAGACCCACCTTACCGCCCTTCGCGAACGGGCATACCAGGTCGATAACCTTGATACCCGTTTCCAGCAGGTCAACCGACGGCGACAGTTCGTCGAACTTCGGTGCCTTCTGGTGAATCGCGCGCTTTTCGTCAGCTTCGATCGGACCAGCTTCGTCGATCGGGCGACCCAGCACGTCCATGATGCGACCCAGCGTGCCGTGGCCAACCGGCACGGAGATGGGGGCACCGGTGCCCTTCACCGACATGCCACGGCGCAGGCCGTCCGACGAGCCCAGGGCAATGGTACGCACCACGCCGTCGCCGAGCTGTTGCTGCACTTCGAAGGTTAGACCCTTCTCGGCGAACGACTTGTCGTTGCCCTCTTCGAGCACGAGTGCGTCGTACACCTTCGGCATTGCGTCGCGCGGGAACTCGATGTCCACCACGGCGCCAATGCACTGCACAATATTTCCGATACTCATTTCGTATCTCCGATAGCTTGAATTCTTGACGCCTTAGACCGCAGCGGCACCGCTGACGATTTCCGACAGTTCCTTCGTAATCGCTGCCTGACGGGTCTTGTTGTAGACCAGTTGCAGTTCGCCGATCACGTTCTTGGCGTTGTCGGATGCAGCCTTCATGGCCACCATACGCGCGGATTGCTCCGACGCCATGTTCTCGGCCACGGCCTGGTACACCAGCGCTTCGACGTAGCGGACGAGCAGCTCTTCCACAACGGTCTGGGCGTCGGGCTCGTAGATGTAATCCCACGAGTAGGCGCGCTTTTCATCTTCGGTCTGGCTCAGCTTGTCCGCTGCCAGCGGCAGCAGTTGCTCGACCATCGGCTCCTGCTTCATCGTGTTGATGAACTTGGTATATGCCAAGTACACCGCGTCGACTTCGCCGTTGGTATAGGCGTCCAGCTGAACCTTGATCGCGCCGATCAGCTTTTCCAGATGCGGGGTGTCACCCAGCTGCACCACATGCGAGACCACCTTGGCGCCGATGCGACCCAGGAACTGCATGCCCTTGGTACCGATGGCGGTCGCTTGCACGTTCACGCCCTGGCCCTGCAGGTCTTTCAGTTCGTTGGTCACCGCGCGCAGCACGTTGGTGTTCAGGCCACCGCACAGACCCTTGTCGGTCGTCACCACGATCATGCCGGCGCGCTTGACGTCGCGTGCCACCATGAACGGATGCTTGAACTCGGGGTTGGCAGAGGCCAGGTGCGCCGCGATATTCCGCACTTTCTCGGCGTAGGGGCGGGCGTTGCGCATCCGTTCCTGCGCCTTGCGCATCTTGGATGCGGCGACCATCTCCATCGCCTTGGTGATCTTGCGCGTGTTTTGCACGCTCTTGATCTTGGTTCGAATCTCTTTCGTTCCGGCCATATCTTCCTCTCCACTTGTGCCGCGCCACGCGCCTTACGGCGCGCCCGGCGCAACACATGGAATCACGCGGTTAGAACGCGGCGGACTTCCTGAAATCCTCGATCGCTGCACGCAGGGCGGCTTCGTCTTCCTTCGACAGATCCTTGGTATCTTCGATGCGGTTGACGAGGTCGGCGAACTTGGTCTTCAGGTGGTCGTGCAGGCCCTTCTCGAACGGCAGAATGTCCTTCACGTCGACGTTGTCGAGGAAGCCGTTGTTGGCGGCATACAGCGACGCGGCGAGCTGCCACACCTGCAGCGGCTGGTATTGCGGCTGCTTGAGCAGTTCGGTCACGCGGCGGCCGCGCTCGAGCTGCTTGCGGGTAGCGTCGTCCAGGTCCGAAGCAAACTGCGCGAACGCAGCCAGTTCACGGTACTGGGCCAGGTCGGTACGGATACCACCGGACAGCTTCTTGACGACCTTGGTCTGCGCTGCACCACCCACACGCGACACCGAAATACCGGCGTTGATAGCGGGGCGGATACCGGCGTTGAACAGGTCGGTTTCCAGGAAGATCTGACCGTCGGTAATCGAGATCACGTTGGTCGGCACGAATGCGGACACGTCACCAGCCTGCGTTTCGATCACGGGCAGCGCGGTCAGCGAACCGGTCTTGCCGGTAACGGCGCCGTTCGTGAACTTGGCCACGTAGTCTTCGTTCACGCGGGCAGCGCGCTCGAGCAGACGCGAGTGCAGGTAGAACACGTCGCCAGGGTAGGCTTCGCGGCCCGGCGGGCGGCGCAGCAGCAGCGACACCTGACGGTAGGCCCAGGCCTGCTTCGTCAGATCGTCATAAACGATCAGCGCGTCTTCACCGCGGTCGCGGAAGTACTCGCCCATCGTGCAGCCGGCGTAGGCAGCCAGGTACTGCATGGCGGCCGAGTCCGAAGCCGTTGCGGCCACGACGATCGTGTACTCCATGGCGCCGTGCTCTTCCAGCTTGCGCACCACGTTGGAGATCGTCGAAGCCTTCTGGCCGATTGCCACGTACACGCAGAAGACGCCCTTGCCCTTCTGGTTGATGATCGAGTCGACGGCCACGGCGGTCTTGCCGGTCTGGCGGTCGCCAATGATCAGCTCACGCTGGCCACGGCCGATCGGCACCATCGCGTCGATCGACTTCAGACCGGTCTGCACCGGCTGGCTCACCGACTGACGCGCGATCACGCCCGGAGCGACCTTCTCGATCACGTCCGTTTCCTTGGCGTTGATCGGGCCCTTGCCGTCGATCGGCTGACCCAGCGTGTTCACCACGCGGCCCAGCAGTTCCTTGCCAACCGGCACTTCCAGAATGCGGCCGGTGCACTTGACCGTATCGCCTTCCGAAATGTGTTCGTACTCACCCAGAACCACGGCACCCACCGAGTCACGCTCGAGGTTCAGTGCCAGGCCGTAGGTGTTACCCGGGAATTCCAGCATCTCGCCCTGCATCACGCCGGACAGGCCGTGCACGCGGCAGATACCATCGGTCACGGAAATTACCGTGCCGGTGTTGCGCACTTCAGCGTCGGCGCCAAGACCCGAGATGCGGGACTTGATCAGCTCGCTGATTTCTGAGGGGTTCAGTTGCATCACAATGCTCCTAATTCTTCAATCCGTCGGCCGTTGCGGTCAGGCGGTCAGCGCGGCTTGCATGGCAGCCAGACGCGAGCGCACGGAGGTGTCGAGCACTTCGTCACCGACCTTGACGCTTACGCCACCGATCAGCGACGGGTCCACCGCCACCTTTGCGTACAGCTTGCGGCCGAACTTGCGTTCGAGTGCGGCGACCAGTTCGTTCGTCTGCGAGGCGTCCAGCGGGAATGCACTGGTGATCTCGACATCGGACGAGCCCTCGCGGGCGTTCTTGAGCGCATGGAACTGTTCGGCGATTTCCGGCAACGCTGTCAGGCGGCTGTTTTCCACCAGCAGCTTCACGAAGCGGCGAGCTTCGTCGTTGACCGGGCTCTTCAGCACCGACAGGAACACTTCCTCGAGCTTGTCGCCGGAAATGTTCGGGTCGGTGGCGAGCGCCTGCATGTCGGGATTGGCGGCAACCTGCCCCATTTCCGACACCAGCTCGGACCATGCACCCAGGTTGCCTGCACCGGCTTCACTGGCGACGCGGAAGAGCGCCTCCGCGTAGGGACGGGCAATGGTTGCGGTTTCAGCCATGATTAGAGCTCAGCCTTGAGTTGATTGAGCAGGTCTGCGTGGACCTGCGCGTTCACTTCACGCTTGAGGATCTGCTCTGCACCCTTCACGGCCAGCACAGCGACCTGGTCGCGCAGCGATTCACGCGCGCGGGTCACTTGCTGTTCTGCTTCGGCCTTGGCCTGAGCGATGATGCGTGCGGCTTCTGCCTGGGCGTTCTGCTTGATCTCGTCGGCAGTCAACTGGGCACGCTTTTCAGCGTCGGCCACACGTTGGGCGCCTTCGGTGCGGGCTTCGGCCATAGCCTGGTCCACACGCTTGTTGGCGAGTTCAAGCTCCGCCTTGCCTTTTTCGGCAGCGGCGAGGCCATCGGCGATCTTCTTTGCGCGTTCGTCGAGCGCCTTCACCAGCGGCGGCCAAATGAATTTGGCAACAACCCACCACAGGATGAAGAACACGACCATCTGCGCAAAAAACGTTGCGTTCAGATTCATGGTGTGTTCCTTTCGGTAATCAAACTACAGATAAATGCACAAGGGCGGCCAGGCCATCGGACTGAGGCCCACGCCGCCCGTCAGCATCATGCAGACCGAAAAGACTTACTGAATGACGGACAGCAGCGGGTTGGCGAAGGCGAACAGCATTGCAACACCCACACCGATCAGGAATGCAGCGTCGATCAGGCCAGCCAGCAGGAACATCTTGGTTTGCAGCGGGTTCATCAGCTCAGGCTGACGTGCGCACGCTTCGATGTACTTGCCACCCATCAGGGCGATACCCAGGCAGGCGCCGATAGCGCCCAGACCGATGATGATGCCGATACCGATAGCGGTCAGACCCTGGATGTTGGCGAGATATGCTTGCATGATGACTCCTTTAATTTAGAGAGACTTAGAACCAAAAAACCAAAAAACCAAAAACCGAAAATCAGTGGTGATCGTGAGCCTGGCCGATATACACCAGCGTCAGCATCATGAAAATGAATGCCTGCAGCAGAACGATCAGGATGTGGAAGATGGCCCAGACGGTACCGGCAACCACATGTCCAACGAAGCCCAGCGCGCTCAGATCAGCACTAAACGTCCAGATGGAACCCAGCAGCGCGATCAGCAGGAACACGAGTTCGCCGGCGTACATGTTGCCGAACAACCGCATGCCGAGCGAAACGGCCTTGGCCAGGAATTCGATGATGTTCAGGATCAGGTTGAACGGGGCCAGATACCACTTGGCGCCGAACGGGGCCGAGAACAGTTCGTGCATGAAGCCGCCCGCGCCCTTGATCTTGAAGCTGTAGTAGATCATCAGCACCAGAACCGAGCACGACATGCCCAGCGTGCCGTTCAGGTCGGCCGTGGCCACTGCGCGGTGGTGCGGAAGATGGATGTGGAAGATGCCCAGCAGACCGTTCAGGCCGGTGACCCAATCCACAGGGATCAAGTCGATCGCGTTCATCATGGTGATCCAGCAGAACACCATCAGCGCGAGCGGAGCGATCCACGAGCGGTCGCCGTGAATGATTCCCTTGGCCTGGTCGTCCACCATCTCGACGATCATTTCCACGAAGGCCTGGAAACGGCCCGGCACGCCGGCCGTCACGCGGCGAGCGGCCATGTAGAGGAACAGGATGGCGATCACGCCGCACAGCACCGACCAGAACACAGTGTCGTAGTTCAGGACACTGAAATCGACCACGGAATGCTGCTTGCCGCCGACCGAATTAAAGTTCTGCAAGTGTTCGGCGATATAGCCTGAGGGTGTGAGCACGTGCTCCGCGCCTTGAGTAGCTTCAGCTGACATGTCGAAACGAACCGTATATTGCGAAATCTGACATCGGAAACCCGCCTTCGGCCGACTCCCGGTACACGTCTTGCTTAGCCTTCGGTCACATGACCGGTCACCGCATGGAGCAAGGACGACTAGTTATTCTTGGCAAACCTTAGTCACGCGACACGGCACCGTTGTGACGCATCGCGCTTGAAACCTCTTGATTTCCCCGGGGGTTGCCTCATCTGCAACCAGTGCCCGCACCGCCTAGCGAATTGCGAGCGCCACCCAGTAAGTCTTCAACACTAGCAAGAACGTGACGAGCATCGGTATCCAGCGCAGATCGCGGTACAGCACCACCACCAGCACGAACAGTGCGACGGTACTGAACACCTTGATTGCCTCGCCGGCCACCAGGCCGCCAACCGTCGGCTGCCTGCGCGACATCCACAGGCGCAACGCAAAGAAGCCACTGGGGATCACACACACCATGCCGCCGAACAAGGCCGACCAGCCCGACGGCGCATGCTCATGCGCGAATATCGCCCAAGCAAGCGCCGACAACAGCGTCACGGCGACCTGTGCCAGTACCACCTTGCCGGGCGTCATGCGCGATGGACGCAACGCACGCTCGCCAAGCAGCTTCACCGCTTCAGCATGTGACAGCGGATCGACAGCTACTTCCTCGCGCTCGGCGCTATCATCCCAATCGTCGTCACGCCACGCGTCTTGCTGGCGCTCATCTCGACGATCGTTTCCGGACGCCTTGCCGGCTTGCGAACGGTCCTGCTGACGGTCTCGAACCACCACCTGCCCTGCCTCATTCCAGGCCGGAACTTTTCAGGCCCGGCCAGAATTCAAACCGCACGATTCTATTAGGAATCGCTAACATCAGTCAATCTGCTTTCAGATTGCTTGCAGTGAATTTCGCACAACGGCTGCTATCACGCCTTCATGATGGCTGGCCGGATATTGCGCCGCAACGATCTGAAACGTAATTGGATTGCGCCAGCATTGGCGCGCATGATGTCGGATCCGTCAGCGACTGCACGACCGCTATTCCCGTCGACGGCGTTCGGTAATCGCGCAGATCAGCGGAACGCTGTATACGTGTCGCGCGAGACCGACAACCTTCCGGCAACCGCAAGGAATAGGTTGCCGGAATGTATGGAACAGGTTAGGCGCTGGCCTGCGGTTCGCGCAGGCGCGTGAGCACACCGTCCAGTGCGTCGTTGCTGGCGAAGTGAATTGTGAGCTGGCCCTTGCCACGCGCGCCGAGCTTGATCTGCACAGACAGGCCCAGCGTATCGGAAAGCTCTTCTTCGAGCCGCGCCACATCGCGTGTGCCATTGCCCGACTTCTGCTTCAGGGACTTCAGATCAAACGGCTTGAGCGTCGATGCCACCAGCTTCTCGGTCTCGCGCACGGACAACCGTTTGTTGACGATCTGGTTGGCCAGCGTGATCTGATTCGCGCCGTCGACAGCCAGCAACGCGCGCGCGTGTCCCATGTCGAGATCGCCAGCCATCAGCATGGTCTGGACAGGTGCGGCAAGATTGAGCAGACGCAGCAGATTCGATACCGCACTGCGCGAGCGACCCACGGATTCGGCCGCCTGCTCGTGCGTGAAACGGAATTCGCGGATCAGGCGCATGATGCCTTGCGCCTCTTCCAGCGGGTTCAGGTCTTCACGCTGGATGTTCTCGATCAGCGCCATGGCGGCCGCAGCCTCGTCGGCGACGTCCTTCACGAGCACCGGCACCTTGTCGAGACCCGCAAGCTTCGAAGCGCGGTAGCGGCGCTCACCGGCGATGATCTCGTAGCGATCAGGCTCGGCCACGCGGCGCACCAGAATCGGCTGCATCAGCCCCTGAGCGCGAATGCTCGCGGCCAGTTCCTGGAGCGCGCCTTCGTCCATGCGCGTGCGCGGCTGGTACTTGCCAGGCTGAAGCTGATCGACGCGCAGCACAGACGGCGCACCCTCCTGCTTCGAGGTTTCAACGATCTCTGCAGGGCCGCCGAGCAGTGCTTCCAGCCCCCGACCCAGTCCCTTCTTCTTTGCGGTACTCATCGTCGCCATCCTTGCTGTCCCTTCCCTGCTGTTTCAGTGACGTGCTCAGCCGAGCTGTCGCACGCGCGCGATCATCTCCGCGCCGAAATCGAGATACGCCTTCGCGCCCTTGGACGAGGCATCGAACGCCACGCCCGGCATGCCATAGGAAGGCGCTTCGGCCAGACGCACATTACGCGGAATCACAGTCTTGAATACCTTGTCGCCGAAGTGGGCCTCGAGTTGGGCCGACACCTGCTGCTGCAGCGTCACGCGCGGATCGAACATGACGCGCAGCAACCCGATCACCTTGAGGTCGCGATTCAGGTTCGCATGCACCTGCTTGATCGTATTGACGAGGTCCGACAGTCCTTCGAGCGCGAAGTACTCGCACTGCATCGGCACGATCACACCGTGCGCCGCGCACAGGCCGTTCAGCGTCAGCAGCGACAGCGACGGCGGGCAATCGATCAGCACGAAGTCGTATTCCTCATCGACTTCAGCCAGCGCCTGCTTGAGCCGACGTTCGCGCTGGTCGAGCTCGACCAGTTCCACTTCGGCACCAGCCAGTTCACGGTTGGCAGGCAGCACGTCATAGCGCCCCGATTCGGATCGCTGGCGCGCCTCGGGGACCGTGGCGAGCCCCACCAGTACCTGGTACACGCTGTGTTCCAGCGCCTGCTTGTCGATGCCCGACCCCATCGAGGCATTGCCCTGCGGATCAAGGTCGACCAGCAAGACGCGCTGGTCCTGCGCTGCCAGGCCGGCGGCCAGGTTCACCGTGGTGGTGGTTTTGCCGACGCCTCCCTTCTGGTTTGCGATCACGAATACCTTGGCCATATGCGCTTGCAGCTCCTCAGTGCACAATTCCGCCATGCGGAACATGTGCTCAATAAATTACCCAACCGATTTCAACGCCGGGACAGCACAACAAGGTGCCGTTCCACATCGAGCTCAGGTACTACCAGTTTCGGTACCGCTTCCACCTGCCAGTCAGCCATCAGACCGGCCGCTTCCATGCGATCGATCTCCGCCTGCGGATAAACTCCCTTCATGGCGATCAGCTTTCCGCCCGGCGCCAGCAGGTGCCCGGACAACGCCACGAAATCGGTCAATTCTGCGAATGCGCGCGAGGTGATCACGGCATAGCCCTGTTCGTCGTCGATCTTTTCCACAGGCCCCCAGTGGGCAGCCGCATTGGTCAGGTGCAACTGGGCACGGCACTGCGTCAGGAATGCGGTCTTTTTCTGCACGATGTCGACCATCAGCACCGACACATCCGGGCACGAGATCGCCAGCGGCATGCCTGGCATCCCACCACCGGAGCCGACATCGAGCACCCTGCCCCGTGCGCCCTGCGCCACGTTTGCGGAGCGAGCAGCTTCCGCCAACGCCGGAACAGCCGTCAGCGAATCGAGCAGATGATGCGTGAGCATTTCGTCGGGATGACGAATCGCGGTGAGGTTGTAGACGCCGTTCCATTTGCGGAGCAGCGTCAGGTACGCAAAAAGCGTATCGATCTGGGCTGGTGTCAGTGCCAGCCCGATCGCGACCAGTCCGGCTTCGAGCCGACGGCGTTGCGCGGCGTCGTCGACCGCAAAATGTCGGGAACCACCCACTCAGGCAGCCTCCTGTCCATTGCCGGCCACCGGGGTTGCCGATGTCTGGGTCGCGGCGCGCCCCATGCCCTTCTTTTTCAGGTGTACCAACAGCAACGAGATAGCCGCGGGCGTCACGCCGGAGATACGCGAAGCCTGACCCAGCGTTTCCGGGCGATGCTGGTTCAGCTTCTGGCTCACCTCGAAGCCCAGGCCACGCACCTCGGTATAGTCGAAGTTCGGCGGCAGCTTGGTCGACTCGTTGGCTTCGAGCTTGTCCACTTCGGCAGCCTGGCGTGCGATATAGCCGTGGTACTTGATACCGATCTCGATCTGCTCGCGAATCTGCTCGGCAAGCATCTTGTCTTCGTCGAGCGGCGCTTCCGGTGCAAAGCGGCCATCCTGCAGGGCGACAAGCGCCTCATAACGGACTTCGGGACGGCGCAGCAGATCTGCGAGCGAGTATTCGCGCTCGATGGCCTTTCCGAGCAGCGGGACGGCGTCAGCCTCGGGCAACAAGGTCGGATTGACCCAGGTGCTCTTGAGTCGCTCTGTTTCACGTGAAACAGCGTCGCGCTTCCGATTGAAGGCATCCCAGCGGACATCGTCCACCACACCGAGTTCGCGACCGATTTCGGTCAGACGCATGTCCGCGTTGTCCTCGCGAAGGCTCAGGCGGAACTCCGCACGGCTGGTGAACATGCGGTACGGCTCGGTCACACCGCGGGTGATCAGGTCATCGACCAGCACGCCAAGATATGCCTGGTCGCGGCGCGGCGTCCAGGCGTCGCGTTCACGTACGTAGCAACCGGCGTTGATCCCGGCCAGCAGACCCTGTGCCGCCGCTTCCTCGTAGCCGGTCGTGCCATTAATCTGGCCGGCGAAGAACAAGCCCTCAATTGCCTTGCTCTCCAGTGATGCCTTCAGCCCGCGTGGGTCGAAGTAGTCATACTCGATCGCATAGCCCGGACGCAGGATATGTGCGTTCTCCAGTCCCCGAATCGAGTGGACAAGCTCAAGCTGTACGTCGAAAGGCAGGCTCGTCGAGATGCCGTTCGGATAGAACTCGTTGGTCGTCAGCCCTTCTGGCTCCAGGAAGATCTGATGGCTTTCCTTGCTGGCAAAGCGATGGATCTTGTCCTCGATGCTCGGGCAGTAGCGCGGCCCTACCCCTTCGATCACACCGGTGTACATCGGCGAGCGATCGAGGCCGCCGCGGATGACATCGTGGGTACGGCTATTGGTATGGGTGATCCAGCACGGTAGTTGCTGCGGGTGTTGCTCCGGACGGCCCAGGAACGAGAACACCGGCACCGGGTCCAGGTCGCCGGGCTGCTCTTCCATCACCGAAAAGTCGATCGTGCGGCCGTCAATGCGCGGCGGCGTACCGGTCTTCAGGCGGCCCTGCGGCAGCTTCAGTTCCTTGAGTCGCGCCGACAACGACACGGCTGCAGGGTCGCCCGCACGACCGCCTGTGTAGTTATCGAGGCCAACGTGAATCTTGCCGTCCAGGAAGGTACCAGCCGTCAGCACCACCGCGCGCGCGCGGAAGTCGATGCCAACCTGGGTACGAGCACCGACCACGCGGTCACCCTCCACCATCAGGTCATCCACGGCCTGCTGGAACAGCATCAGGTTTGGCTGGTTCTCCAGCCGCGTGCGGATGGCCTTGCGATACAGCACTCGGTCCGCCTGGGCACGGGTCGCCCGAACGGCCGGGCCCTTGCTGGAGTTCAGGATGCGGAACTGGATGCCCGCCTCATCGGTGGCGGCAGCCATCGCGCCACCCATGGCGTCCACTTCCTTGACCAGATGCCCCTTGCCGATGCCACCGATCGACGGATTGCAGCTCATCTGCCCCAACGTTTCGATGTTGTGGCTCAGAAGCAGCGTCTGGCAGCCCATGCGCGCGGCGGCGAGGGCTGCTTCGGTGCCGGCGTGACCACCGCCGACGACAATGACGTCGAATTCTTTCGGGTAAAGCATGGGACACCTCCTCCGGGAGGCTGGGCGGGAAAAATCGGGATGTCGAATTATAGCGGCAATCGATTCCCCGCCTTCGGTCGGACACGATGTTTCACGTGAAACATGGCGTGTGCGGTACCTGGCGAAGCAAAGTGTGTTTCACGTGAAACACTCCCGAGCCAAAAGAAGAAGGCCCCGCTTCCGCGGGGCCTTCCCTCTGCCCTTCTCTGCCTCACATGTTTCACGTGAAACGTGGTCTCAGATCTGGCTCCGGATGTATGTCGCCACCTTCTCGCTCAGCACACCCAGGTCTCGCTGCAGGGTTTCGAAACCAGCATTCGGCACCTTGCTGGCTTCATCCATGTACAGCGGCCGCCGGATCTCAATCTGCAGACTATTGCGCCGCTCGGCCGGGCGGCCAATCTGCGCGATCAGCTGCACACCCTTGTACGGGTCATTACGTGCGACGGTGTAGCCCATGCCCCTCAACTCCCGCTCGACCAGATCGACGATACCCGGCTCGCAGGTGGTCCCGTCCCGGTCTCCGAGCACGAAGTCAGCCAACGGATGCGGGCTCTGGATCTTCAGGCGCTCATAGGCGTTGTTCGGCATCGAATGCAGGTTCAGATGCCAAACCGCGCCGAAGCGCGCGTATGCAGACTCCACCGCTGTCGACAGCGCCGCATGGTACGGGCGGTAATAGCGATCGATCCGGTTCCGCACCTCGTCCACTGTCAACTTACGATCGTAGATCGGGGTGGCCGCATCGATATTGCGCCAAACCAGACCGTAGCCGAGCCTGGTCTTCTCCCCGGGCGACAGCGGTGTCGGCCACGCTGCTGCCAGCAACTCCGGATCCAGGTCGTCGAGCATCCGGTTCGGATCGATATAAACGCGCGGAAAGGTCGCCCCGATCAGCGTCCCGCCGACCTTCGGGATGGCGGACCACAAGGCATCGATATGCGTATCTTCTCCGCCACGCAGCCGCTGCAGAGGCACGGCCGCACCGAAGTCCGTCGGATAGTGGATGCCGCTATGTGGCGAGTCACAGACCAGCGGCAACGCCGCGCCTTCGGGCGCAAACAAGAGGAACGGCCCCACCGGCGCGTCGCCCTGCACTGCTTCAAACGTCGTCATGGCTTAGTCCAGCTTGATGTTGGCGGCCTTGACCACGCGGGCGTAGCGGGCGATTGATTGCTGGATTTGCGCCTTGAACTGGTCAGGCGTCGTCGGCACCAGCGTGCCACCAGACTCCTCCACCTTCCGCTTGAACTCGGGGTTCTGCATGGCCTTGTGGATTGCGGCATTCAACTTGTCGATCACCGGCTGGGGCGTGCCGGCCGGCGCGACGATACCGAACCAGCCGCCCTCACCCATGTCCTTGAAACCGAGTTCGGCATAGGTCGGCACATTGGGCAACTGTGCCGACCGCTGCGCCCCGAGCACCGCCAGCGCACGCAGCCGGCCCGCTTTCACGTGGGGAAGCGTCGACGACAGGTTGTCGGTAATCGCGTTGACCTGCCCCGCCACCGCATCGTTGAGCGCCAGCCCCGCGCCCTTGTACGGCACATGCAGCAGATCGATCTTGGCCAGCATCATGAAGTTCTCGATGTTCACATGACCCAGCGACCCCGCGCCCGGCGATGCAAACGTGTACTTGCCCGGGTGCGCCTTCGCCAGGGCGATGAACTCCTGCATTGTCTTGGCGGGCACGCTCGGATGTACGGCGAACACACTCGGAATCGCCACCACGTTGGTCACCGGGGCGAAGTCCTTGATCGGGTCATAGCCGAGCTTCGGATAGACCGCCGGGTTGGACCCGTGCGTGCTGACCGTGGCCATGCCGATCGTGTAGCCGTCCGGCGTGGCACGTGCCACCTGTTCCATGCCGATCGAACCACCCGCCCCGCCCTTGTTGTCGACGACGATGGTCTGCCCCAGCTCACGTCCTGCGAACTCCGCAACGAGACGCGCCGACAGATCCGTCGAGCCACCCGCGGCGAATGGCACAACCAGGCGGATCGGCTTGTTTGGATAGTTGGATTGCGCGAACGCCGACGCCGTCAAACCAACCGTGGCGAGCGTACCCACTGCAGCGGACACGGCGGTGGAAAGCAGGAAATGCCGGCGCGTGCTGGCAGCATTACGGACTCGGGTCATCTGATCAAACTCCTCTTCTCGTTCTCGAATTTCGGGGTACCGAGCAGCGAGTGTCGGGAGTTTACCGGCCCTGCACAAACGACTATATTGCACGCTTCCATTACCAAAGATCATCCTAGGCGGCCCGGTCATGCGCATCCGTTCCCCGTCGATGTCAGAGCTGCACGCGTTCGCCACGGCGGCCCGGTTGGGCAGTTTCACGCGTGCGGCCGAGACACTGTGCGTCACCCAGGGCGCCATCAGCCGGGCGATATCTCGTCTGGAATCCCACTTCGGCCAACCGCTGATCCATCGCAACGCCCATCGCCTGACCCTGACCGACGCCGGCCGCAGCTACCTGGAGGCGATCGCGGTGCACTTGGCAGCCATTGAGACCGCCAGCGCATCCATGCTTGCGACGGATCGCCGCCATCATCTGATCCTGTCCGCCGTCCCCACACTGGCCAGTGTCTGGCTCGTTCCGCGCCTGCCGGACTTCCAGCGTCGCCATCCAGAGATTCACCTGGACTTCGTCCCCTATCGGCGCGACGAGGACTTCTCCGGCGCCCGGCCGGATGCCGCAATCCTGGCGGGCGAAGCGGGCCAGTGGCCGGGCTGGCAGGCCGATTATGTGATCGGACGTGAAATGGTGCCGGTCTGCCACCCTGCCCGCGCCGAGACGCGGCAGTGGCAATCGCCGGACGAATTGCTCGACGAACCCTTGCTCTACCACACCACCGCACCCGCGAACTGGCAGAACTGGCTGCGCGCGGCTGGCGTACCCAGTGCTGCGCCGACGCTTGCCAGGGGCTTCGACCAGGTCTCGATCCTGCTCGAGGCCGTGAAGGCAGACATGGGCGTGGCGGTCTTGCAGAGGTGCCTGGTGCGCGATGCACTGCAGGCTGGCCAGGTCATCGCGCCTTTCGATCTGCCGATCCGGCTCAATCGCGGTTACTTCCTGTGCGCGCCACGCGAGAGACGTGACCATCCTGCCCTGACTGCCTTTCGAGATTGGCTGCTCTCAGCCGCCGCGATAGATATCGGCTCGAAGTAATATCAACTATATATCTATTGCATGAATGATCATCGGCTTACTATATGATAAACAAATAAAAACGACGCCATATTGGCGTCGTCAATCAAACATAAGAATATAAAAGCAGGTCAGGCCGCTTTCTTCGTCAGCCCCAGATACGTCTCGATCACCTTTGGATTGCTCGCCAACGCCGACGCTTCCCCTTCCATAGCCATGTCGCCGGTCTCGATCACATACCCGTAGTCAGCCACCTGCAACGCCGCCCGCGCGTTCTGTTCGATCAGCAGCGTCGCCACGCCGGTTTGTCGAAGGTTGTGGATGATGTGGAAGATCTCCTTGACGATCAGCGGCGCGAGACCAAGGCTCGGCTCATCGAGCATCAGCAACTGCGGCTTGGCCATCAGCGCGCGCCCCACGGCGAGCATCTGGCGCTCGCCACCGGACAGCGTGCCCGCCTCCTGCTTCGCACGCTCCCGCAGACGCGGGAACAGGTCGTACACCACATCCTTCTGGTCCAGATAGTTGCGTTCCCCAGCGCGCTTGCGCCGGAATGCGCCGAGCAGCAGGTTGTCCTCGACGCTCATCGACGCGAACAGTTCACGCTTCTCCGGCACCAGGCACATCCCACGCGACACACGCCCCTCCACGGGAATCCCCGCCATGTCGTGGCCGAGGAACCGAACCGAGCCGCTCGATGACCCGCTGACGGGCAGCGCGCCCATCACGGCATTCAGCATCGTCGACTTGCCGGCCCCGTTCGGCCCGATCACGGTCACGATCTTGCCGGCCTCCACCTTGAGGTTCGCGCCATGCACCGCCTCGACCTTCCCGTAGCGGACATGCAAGTCCTTCACTTCCAGAATCAGACTCATCTCATAGCCTCAATCAATGCCGCCCAGATAGGCTTCCAGCACTGCCGGATTCTTCTGCACCTCCTCCGGCACACCTTCGGCGATGCGCGTGCCGAATTCCATCACCACGAGCCGGTCGGTCAGGTTCATCACGAAGTCCATGTCATGCTCGACAAGCAGCACGCTCATGCCCTCGCCCTTCAGCTTGCGCAGCAGGTCCGCCAACGCCTGCTTCTCCTTGTAGCGCAGCCCCGCGGCAGGCTCGTCGAGCAGCAGCAGCGCGGGATCGCAACACAATGCGCGCGCGATCTCCAGGATGCGTTGCTGACCCAGCGCAAGGCTGCCAGCTTCGAGGTACATGCAGTCGGCCAGTCCAACGCGCTCCAGCTGGCGCTTCGCCTCGAACAGCAGCTTCTGCTCCTCCATCTTGTTCATGCGCAGGATCGCCGCCGACACACCGCCCTGCGCACGGAAATCGCCGCGCAGATGGGCGCCGATGGCAACGTTCTCGAGCACCGTCATCGTCGGCAACAAATGCACGTGCTGGAAGGTCCGGCCCACACCGCGCTTGACGATCTCGCGCGACGGCAAACCGGAGATCACGTCGCCCCGATAGCGCACTTCGCCCGATGTCAGCGGCAGCACGCCGGTCACCAGGTTGAACGTCGTCGACTTGCCCGCGCCATTCGGGCCGATCAGGCCGATGATCTCGCCGGCCCTCACCTGAAAGCTCACGTCGTTCACCGCCACGAGCCCGCCGAACTGCTTGCGCACCGCGCGCACGTCCAGAATCAGCTCGCCGGTCTCGGGCTTCTGCCGCACCGGCAACGGCGGCGCAGTATCAGGGGCCAGCACCGGTGGCCCGGCCGGCATCAGCTTGCGTATGAATGGCCAGATGCCATCGCGCGCGTGCTGCAGCAGCAGCACGAGCAGCACGCCGAAGACGATGATCTCGAAGTTGCCGTCGGAGCCAAGCAGCTTCGGCAGCAGCCCTTGCAGCACGTCCTTGAGGATCGTCAGCACGCCTGCGCCCAGCACCGCGCCCCAGACATGACCCACACCGCCGACGACGGCCATGAACAGGTACTCGATGCCGTAGTTGAGACCGAACGGCGTCGGATTCACGGCGCGTTGCAGATGCGCATACAGGAAGCCCGACACACAGGCCAGCATCGCCGCCACGACGAAGATCACCACCTTCATCCAAGCGGTGTTCACGCCCATCGCCTCGGCCATCGTGCCACCGCCCTTCAGTGCGCGAATGGCACGGCCCGGGCGCGAGTTCAGCAGGTTGTGCATCGCCACCACGGCGAGCAACACCACCGCCCAGATCAGATAGAACATCGAGCGGCCCGATTGCAACTCGATGCCGAACAGCGACAGCACGGGAATGCCGTTCAGGCCATCGTACTTGCCAAGGAAATCGAGATTGCCGAACAGGAAGAACAGCGACAGTCCCCACGCGATCGTGGCCAGCGGCAGGTAGTGCCCGGACATGCGCATCGTGATCAATCCGATGACATAGGCGCACAGCACCGTGATGATCAGACCCACGACCAGACCGATCCACGGCGAGAGCCCGAACTGTGTGGTCAGGTATGCCGTGCTGTACGCACCGAGCCCGACGAACGCGGCCTGCCCGAACGACGTCATGCCGCCAACGCCCGTCAGCAGCACCAGCCCGATCGCCACGATGCTGTACAGACCAATGTAGTTGCCGAGCGTGATCCAGAACTCCGGTGTCGGCAGCACCGGCAGCAACGCCAGCACGATGACGAATGCCAGCGTCGCAATGCGATTGCGCAATGCGCCCGTGCCGCGAACTGCCGGCGCTTCACGCGAACCCATGTCCTTCTCCATCTGCTTGTCGGTGAGCATCGTCATGGCTTACTCCTCTTCCTCGACATGCCGGCTCGTGAGCGAGCGCCACAACAGCACCGGAAGGATCAGCGTGAAGACGATCACCTCCTTGAACGCGCTGGCCCAGAACGACGAATACGATTCAAGCAGCCCCACCAGCAGCGCACCAAGCGCGGCCACCGGATAGCTGACAAGACCGCCGACGATCGCTCCGACGAAGCCCTTGAGACCAACCAGGAATCCGGACTCGTAGTAGATCGTCGTCAGCGGCGCGATCAGGATGCCGCACAGCGCACCCATCGCCGCAGCCAGCGTGAACGACAGGCGGCCCGCCTGCGTGGTACCGATGCCGACCAGACGCGCGCCAAGCCGGTTCACCGCCGTGGCACGCAATGCCTTGCCCTGCAGCGTGCGATCGAAGTAGAACCAGAGCGCGCCGATCAGCACTGCCGACACCGCCACGACCCAGAGGCTTTGCCCCGATATGGTGAGACTGCCGACTTCGAAGCGCGCATCGGAGAACGCCGTCGTGCGCGACCCTTCCGCGCCGAACATCACGAGCCCCAAGCCCACCAATGCGAAATGCACCCCAACGGATACGATCAGCAGCACCAGCGTGCTCGCCTCCGCCAAGGGCTGGTACGCGAGCCGATACAGCATCGGTCCAAGCGGAATCACAATGAGCAACGTCAGCGCGATCTGCGCGAGCATCGGCAAGGGTTGACCACCATACTGCTGCACCACCAGATGCACAGCACCGGGAAACAGCAGGTACTTGCCCGCGAGAATCGCCAGCCTCCGCGGTGCGGTACTGCGCAACTCGGGGCTGCGCATCACGGTCACGCACTCATAGAGAAACGTCAGCACGCCCATCGTGAGCAACAGCCACGTCGTCTTGGGTGCGTGGCCGGCCTGCATCGCTGCAAGCGTCAGCGCGCCGTATGCAACAAACTCGCCCTGGGGGATGAAGATGACGCGCGTCACCGAGAACACCAGCACCAGCGCCAGTGCCAGCAGCGCGTAGATCGCGCCGGAGGTGATGCCGTCCTGCGCCAGAATGGCCGCAATCGATAGGTCCATTGTCTACTCGTGTCTACTCGTTGTCATGGATGATGCAAGGCAACGCGATTCCCGCTGCTGCCTCCACTGCCGTCAAACGTAGTCGCCCGGATGCGGAGGTAAAAAAAGGGCGCATGGCAAACTCCATGCGCCCTTCCGTACCACGCTTACCCCGCGCGACTTATCTCCCGCTTACTTCTGCAGCTTCCACTTGCCGTCGACGATCTGCACCATCACGCGCGCGCGCTGGTCCATGCCGAGGTGGTCGGTGGGGGTCATGTTGATGATGCCGTGCGACACCGGCAGGTTCGTGGTCTTCTCGAGCGCATCGCGCAGCGCCTTGCGGAACTCCTTCGTGCCGGGCTGACCTTTCTTGAGCGCCTCAGGAATCGCGTTCTGCAGCAGCAGGCCCGCGTCCCAGGCATGGCCACCGAACGTCGACACTTGACCGCCAAAGGCCTTTTCGTAAGCCGTCTTGTACGTCAGGGCCGGCTTCTTGACCGGATTGCTGTCAGGCAGTTGCTCGGCCACCAGCAGCGGGCCGGCAGGCAGGAACGTGCCTTCGCAGTCCTTGCCGCACACGCGCAGGAAGTCGGGGTTGGCCACACCGTGCGTCTGGTAGATCTTGCCCTTGTAGCCGCGCTCCTTGAGCGCCTTCTCCGGCAGCGCGGCCGGCGTACCCGAACCAGCGATCAGCACCGCATCCGGATTGGCGCCCATCATCTTCAGCACCTGCCCGGTCACAGAGTTATCGGTGCGCGCAAACCGTTCGTTGGCGACCACCTTGATCTTGCGCATCTCGGCGACCTTGGCGAACTCCTGACCCCAGCTATCGCCATAGGCATCCGCGAAGCCGATGAACGCCACCGTCTTCACGTTGTTGTTGGTCATGTGCTCGGCAATGGCGGTAGCCATGTGCGAGTCGTTCTGCGGCGTCTTGAAGATCCACGCGCGCTTGGCATCCATCGGTTCGATAATGCGCGCCGACGCGGCCATCGAGATCATCGGCGTTTCACTCTCGGCGGCAACGTCCACCATCGCCAGCGAGTTCGGCGTCACGGTGGAACCCACCACCACGTCCACCTTGTCCTCGCTGATCAGCTTGCGCGTGTTCTTGACCGCCGTGGTCGTGTCGGTGGCGTCGTCGAGCACGATGTACTCGATCTTCTTGCCCGCGATCTCCTTCGGCAGCAGCGTGAACGTATTCTTCTCGGGAATGCCGAGCGATGCGGCAGGGCCCGTGGCCGATACCGTGACTCCAACCTTCACCTGGGCGTTGGCTGCGCCGGCGAACAGGCTGGCGGCGGCAAGAGCCAGCAAGCTGGCACGCTTGAATGTCATTGCGTCTCCTTCGGTTCCAAAAACGGAAAAAGGCATCCGCCGGCTTCCGGCCGGCGGATGCCTCCAGTTTTTTGTTGCGGCCCGTTGTTCGGGCTCTCTGGCAGATGCAGCGCCGGCATCCGCGTCACTATCGGGAACGTCGAAGATCGCCCCGTTTTTTCCCGTCCTGCGCTTTTTACCCCCGGTTGCGCAGCTGCATTTCCCGACCGCTCGGTCGGGAATGCGAATTGAGTCTAACACAGCGGTCTTGTAGCGAAAGCGGGATTAACCCGCAGCCGCGCGAGCGCAACAGTCGAGGGTTGTTGCTCCCCCTATTGCCCCACGCCGACCACCATGCTCAACGCAGGAATGCGTCGTAGGCCGTCTTCAGGATCAGCGCGCTCACCACGGCGATGAACACCTTGCGCACGAAGCCGCTGCCATGGCGCAGCGCAAGCTTGCTGCCCACCTGGCTGCCCGCAACGTTGGCCGCTGCCATGATCAGGCCGAGCTGCCACCAGATATGTCCCTTGGATGCCAGCAGCAGCAGCGCCGCGAGATTGGTGGCCAGGTTGACGATCTTGGCCGACGCCGATGCGTGCAGAAAGTCGTAACCAAACACCCGTACGAATACGATCATCAGGAAGCTGCCGGTGCCCGGACCAAAGGCACCGTCATAGAAGCCGATCACCGCGCCCGCGAGCAAGGCGGCCACGCGCTCGCGCATCCCCGTCAGGGTTGGCGCATGCTCGGCGCCCAGGTTCTTCTTGGCTACGGTGTAGATCAGCAGCACCAGCAACACCAGCGGCAATGCCTTGCGCAGCGGCTCGGCCGGAATCTTGGTCAGGGTCCAGGCGCCGGCCATCGCCATCACGAACGCGGCAAGCATTGCCGGGGCCGTGGCGCCCCAGTAGATCCGCACCTTGCGCGCATAGCGTGCCGCGGCGTTGGCGGTGCCCGCCAGCGACGCCACCTTGGTGGTGCCTATCAGCGTGGCGGGCGACATATTGGGGTAGGTGGAAAACAGCGCCGGTACCTGCACCAGCCCGCCGCCGCCAGCGACGGCATCGATCATTCCGGCCAGAAAGGCGGCCGCGGCCAGAAAGACAAACTCCATGGATGAACAATCAGGAAGGGTTCGGAAGCGCCTGTCAGCCCAGATGCTTGGCTGTCGGTACGAGGTTGCCGCGCCAGAGGCCTTCAGCCCCTCGCACGAAGCCGGCTGGCGCGCGCGCGGCATCGGCGATCAGTCCAGGTGCCAGCATGGCGTGACGGATGCCGTGAGCCCGGCACCACTCGGCCAGCACGATGCAGCATTCGGCCAGCCAGTCGTCGGCATCGCCGGATTCCGGCGGCCACCACTCGGTCGCCATTGCCACCCGTCCACCTGTGGACAAGCTGTGGACAAGCACTATGGGCAATAGCGCGCGCACCGCGTCGGTGCCTGCCATCAGGCAGATGCCGTGTCCGCCCTGCTCCAGCAAGGCATCCAGCGCCAGCCGCCGCCCACGCGCCTCGGGCACCGCCAGTGGCGCACGTGCCATCAGCCACGCATCCAGGACGGGCGCGTCGGCCGCCACGCCTGGGCGTACCCAGCGCTGCGTTTCAATGGGAATCGGGGAGTCGGGATGGACAGACATGACCGGGCCTTGGAAGCTGGCCGGCATTGTCGCATGGGGCTTTGCGGGTGGTCATGCCGAAGTTGCATGATCCGCACTTCCGATCGACAAGGATGCCGGGGAAGTGACTGAAAGTTGATATTTCGGCGCCAGAAATGAAAAAGGCGTTGCTGGGGATCACCCGGCAACGCCCTTTTATCGTATTGGCTGCTGCTACCCGACACCGGGTGCGCGCCTGTCGTCTCCTCGCTTCCGCCTCCAAGTAACCTGCGAAAACCGTATATGGAATGTAACGAAGCGGTGCGTATGAAACAAGTCAGCAATAACCCTAGCCCCAAAATCGGGCATGTCGACCCGTCTTCACACCCTTGCTATTTCTTCCGGCTCGTGAGTGCGATCAGCTCGCCCATGATCCCGCGGCGGAAGGTCAGCACGCAGATCACGAAGATCACGCCCGTCACCATCGTCACCGATTCGCCCAGCGAATTGAACCAGTCGAGGCCGGTCACCGAGGCCAGGAACGTGCCGATATCGCCCAGCTTGTTCTCGAGCGCCACCACCACGAACGCACCGACGATCGGGCCGGACAGTGTGCCCAGGCCGCCCACCAGCGTCATCAGGATCACCGAGCCCGACATCGACCAGTGCACGTCCGTCAGCGTCTCGAAGCCGAGCACCAGCGCCTTGATCGAGCCAGCCAGACCGGAGAGCGCTGCCGAAAGCACGAAGGCCAGCAGCTTGAAGCGGTCGACATCGTAACCCAGAGAAATGGCACGCGGCTCGTTCTCGCGGATGGCCTTCAAGATTTGGCCGAACGGCGAGTGCACCGTGCGCACGATCAGCGCGAACGCCGCCACGATGATGACCAGGGCCACGTAGTAGAGGGTCAGGTCGTCGGAGAGCGGCAGCACGCCAAGCAGCTTGCCGCGCGGAATGCCCTGCAGCCCGTCCTCACCACCCGTCATCGGCACCTGCAGGCAGAAGAAGAACAGCATCTGCGCCAGCGCCAGTGTGATCATCGAGAAGTAGATGCCCTGGCGGCGAATCGCCAGCGAACCCACCACGTAGCCGATCGCCGCGCCGCTCAGCGTGCCGAAGATCAGGCCGAGTTCGGGTGTCACGCCCCAGACCTTCATCGCGTGCCCTGCCGCATAGCCCGCGCCGCCGAAGAACGCCGCGTGGCCGAACGACAGCAGGCCCGTGAAGCCGATCAGTAGATTGAAGGCGCACGCGAACAGCGCGAAGCACAGCACCTTGAGCACGAACACCGGGTAGGCACCGGCCAGCGGCGCCGCGATCAGGCCCAGCAACAGCAGGCCATACAACACTTTCTTCTGCACGCCCGTTCCTTCCTTGAAGCCCTTGGCCTCCACGGCCGTCGTCGTTTGTCCGGTCGGTCCACTCATCACTTTTCCCTCCCGAACAGCCCTGCCGGGCGCAGCATCAGCACGATCACCATGATGAAGAACACCACGGTCGACGATGCCTCAGGGTAGAACACCTTGGTCAGGCCTTCGATCACACCGAGCCCCAGGCCCGTGATGATCGATCCCATGATCGAGCCCATGCCGCCGATCACCACCACCGCGAACACGATGATGATCAGGTTCTGGCCCATCAGCGGCGACACCTGGATGACCGGTGCCGCCAGCACGCCGGCAAACGCTGCCAGCGCCACGCCGAAGCCGTAGGTCAGCGTGACCATCAGCGGCACGTTGATACCGAACGCCTCGACGATCTTGGGGTTCTCGGTGCCAGCGCGAAGGTACGCGCCGAGCTTGGTCTTCTCGATCACGAACCAAGTGGCCAGGCACACCACGATCGACGCGGCCACCACCCATGCACGATAGTTCGGCAGGATCATGAATCCGAGATCGGTCGCGCCCTGCAGCGCATCGGGCGCCGAGTACGGCAGCCCCGACACCCCGTAGATCGAGCGGAACACGCCTTCGATCACCAGCGTGATGCCCAGCGTGAGCAGCAAGCCGTAGATGTGATCGAGCTTGTAGATCCAGCGCAGCATCGTCTTCTCGATGATGACGCCCAGCACGCCGACCACGAGCGGCGAGAGGATCAGCATCACCCAGTAATTGAGTCCGACGTACTCCATGCCCGCCCATGCCAGCACGGCACCGAGCATGAAGAGCGCGCCGTGCGCGAAGTTGATCACGTTGAGCAGGCCGAAGATCACGGCCAGCCCAAGGCTCAGCATCGCGTAGAAGGCGCCGTTGACCAGGCCCAGCAGCAGCTGGGACAGCATGGCGGGTAGCGGTATTCCGAAAATATCCATGGCTTAGATTGCCTTCTGGGTCTCCCCTCTCCCACAAGTGGGAGAGGGGTCGGGGGAGAGCGTCTGGCGGACCAAATTGCCGCCCTCGCATACTGATGCGCTGACCCTCTCCCCCTGCCCCTCACCCGTACGCGGGAGAGGGGAGCAAACCATCTCGGGTTCGCCTACTTCGCTTACTTCTTCAACAGCGCGCACTTCGACTCGGCCGGCGTCGTGAACGCCTGGTCGCCCGGGATCGTCGTCACGATCTTCAGGTAGTCCCACGGCTTCTTCGAATCGGCCGGCGCCTTCACCTGCATCAGGTACATGTCGTGGATGTTGCGGCCATCGGCACGGATGTAGCTCTTGTTGTAGAAGTCGCTGATCTTCATCTTCTTCAGCTCGGCCATGACCTTGTCCGGATCATCGGTCTTGGCGGCTTCCACGGCCTTCAGGTACGTGCTGATCGCGGAGTAGTCAGCGGCCTGCAGGCTGCTCGGCATCTTCTTCATCTTGCCGAAGAAGCGGTTCGCGAATTTGCGCGTGTCGTCGTTCATGTCCCAGTACCAGCTGTCGGTCATCAGCAGGCCTTCGGTGTTCTTCAGACCCAGCGAGTGAATGTCGTTGATGAACATCAGCAGGCCGGCGATCTTCATGTTCTTCGTGATGCCGAATTCCTTGGCCGCCTTGATCGAGTTGATCGTGTCGCCGCCAGCGTTGGCCAGGCCCAGGATGTCAGCCTTCGACGCCTGTGCCTGCAGCAGGAACGACGAGAAGTCCGATGCCGACAGCGGGTGGCGCACCGAACCCACCACCGTGCCGCCATTGGCCTTCACCACGGCTGCCGTGTCGTTCTCGAGCGAATGACCGAATGCGTAGTCGGCAGTCAGGAAGAACCACTTCTTGCCGCCCTGCTTGACCACAGCGCTGCCGGTGCCCTTGGCCAGCGCCACCGTGTCATAGGCGTAGTGCACCGTGTACGGCGAGCACTCTTCGTTCGTCAGTCGGGCAGTGCCCGCGCCCACGTTGAAGTAGACGCGCTTCTTTTCCTGCGCCACCTTGTTCATGGCCAGGCCGGTAGCCGAGTTGGTGCCGCCCAGCAGCATGTCCAGACCCTGCTGGTCCATCCACTCGCGCGCCTTCGAGGCGGCGATGTCGGCCTTGTTCTGGTGGTCAGCCGAAACCAGTTCGATCGGCTTGCCCAGCACCTTGCCACCGTGATCCTCGATGGCCATCTTTACCGCTTCCAGGCCGCCCGGGCCGTCGATGTCGGCGTACAGGCCCGACATGTCGGTGATGTAGCCGATCTTTACCGTGTCACCCGAAACCTGCGCCGAAGCGCCGCCTGCAAACGCACCAAGGACAGTCGCCGCCACTGCGACGGCCAGTCGAGTCATCTTCATTTGTTGTCTCCTGAGTTGCGGCAGCGCAGTCACGCCGCCCGTTCCTGCCACCAATGCGAGTTAAATGCGACCACGGCACCGCAGGCGCGGCGCCGTCGATCAGACCCCAAGCAGTTCGTTGAGCACGGGCATCTTGGCCTGCAGCTCGTTCGCGGCGAAGCGTTCGACGATCGCGCCGTGCTCCATCACGTAGAAGCGGTCAGCCAGCGGCGCGGCGAAGCGGAAGTTCTGCTCCACCATCACCACCGTGTAGCCCTTCTTCTTGAGCATCAGGATCATGCGGGCCAGCGCCTGCACGATGACCGGCGCCAGGCCTTCGGAAATCTCGTCGAGCAGCAGCAGGTTCGCGCCAGTGCGCAAGATGCGGCCCACCGCCAACATCTGCTGCTCCCCGCCCGAGAGGCGCGTGCCCTGGCTCTGGCGCCGCTCCTTGAGGTTCGGGAACATCTCGTAGATCTCGGCCTCGCTCATCCCCTTGCCTGCGTTGGCGCCCTTGAGCATCGGCGGCAGCAACAGGTTTTCCTCGCACGACAGGCTCGAGAAGATCGCCCGCTCTTCCGGGCAGTAGCCGATGCCGAAGTGCGCGATCTTGTGCGTGGGCAGGCCGATCGTCTCGTGTCCGTTGACCTTGATCGATCCCTTGCGTGCGCCGGTCAGGCCCATGATCGCGCGCATGGTCGTGGTGCGGCCCGCGCCGTTGCGGCCCAGCAGCGTGACCACTTCGCCGCGGTTCACGGTCAGGTCCACGCCATGCAGGATGTGCGACTCGCCGTACCAGGCGTGCAGGTCCTTGATCTCTAGCGCGGGAGTGTTGTCGTTCGCCATGGTCCGTCTCCCTTAGTGCGCGCCCTGCAGCTCGGCGTCAGCCGTGCCCATGTACGCTTCCATCACGCGCGGGTCCTTCGACACCTCCGCGTACGGGCCTTCGGCCAGGATCGCGCCGCGCTGCAACACCGTGATCTTGTCGGCGATCGACGACACCACGCTCATGTTGTGCTCGACCATCAGGATCGTGCGGCCGGCGGATACTTTCTTGATCAACTGCGTCACGCGGTCCACGTCCTCATGGCCCATACCCTGCGTGGGCTCGTCGAGCAGCATCAGCTCCGGCTCCATCGCCAGCGTGGTGGCGATCTCCAGCGCGCGCTTGCGGCCATAGGGAAGATTGACGGTGACGGTCTCGGCGTACTCGGTCAGGCCCACCTGATCGAGCAGTTCCATCGCGCGCCCGTTGAGCACGTCGAGCGAACGCTCGCTACGCCAGAACTGGAACGCGGTGCCAAGCTGGCGCTGCAGGCCGATGCGCACGTTCTCGCGCACGGTCAGGTGCGGGAACACGGCCGAAATCTGGAACGAGCGGATCACGCCCCGGCGTGCGATCTGCGCGGGCTTCTCGCGCGTGATGTCGATGCCGTTGAACAGGATCGTGCCGGTCGTCGGCTCCAGGAATTTCGTGAGCAGATTGAAACAGGTGGTCTTGCCCGCGCCATTCGGTCCGATCAATGCGTGAATCGAACCGCGCCGCACCCGCAGATTGACGTCGCTTACCGCAGTGAACCCTTTGAATTCCTTCGTCAGGTTCTTCGTTTCCAGGATGGTTTCCTGAGTCATAGTCTCCTGCCCGCCCTCTTGCTGCGATGCCGGATTTTGGCCGGCAACTGACAATGGTTCGAACTCCGGCGCTGTGTCGCCATGGTTGCCGCTTTGTAGGTGTGATTCGGCGCGGCTGCCGGACTGGCGCGGTGGCGCAGCACCAAGTGGAGTCTGCGGCACCGATATGCCGGCGACTATTGTGTGCGCCTGCTGCGTCGCAAAACATCGGGGTTTGCACTAGGCGTAATACATGCACGATATGTCACCCACACGACAGACGTGCGAGCGCGTACCGATGTCTGCGAGAGACGTCGAAACGGCGTGACGATGATGTAATCGGCCGGTCTTCATGCGGTGCGTGTTGCACCGCATACTGACTATGCAGTGACTGCTGGTGACGGCGCCGTGACGATGTCCGGATTACCAGCGCTTGCCTTGCGATCCGCGCGGATCATATCGCTGGCACGCTCGGCAATCATGATCGTCGGCGAGTTCGTATTGCCGGACGTGATCAACGGCATCACCGACGCATCGACCACGCGCAGACCACTGATACCCCGCACGCGAAGGCGGTTGTCGACGACCGCGTCGGCATCGTCCGCGCCACCCATCCGGCAAGTGCCAACGGGATGGAAGATTGTCGTGCCGATCGCGCCAGCAGCTTCCGCCAGTTCCTCGTCGGTCTGGAATGTCGCGCCGGGCAGATACTCCTGCGGCTTGTAGCGCGCCAATGCCGGCGATGACACGATGCGCCGCGTCAGGCGGATCGAATCGGCGGCGACCTTGCGGTCTTCCTCAGTGGACAGATAGTTCGGCGCGATCAATGGCGCGCGACGGAAATCGGCTTCTTCGATATGCACGCTGCCGCGCGACGTGGGCCGCAGATTGCAGGCGCTCGCCGTGAAGGCATTGAAGCTGTGCAATGGATCGCCGAACTTGTCCAGCGACAGCGGCTGCACGTGGTATTCGATATTGGCGCGAGGCTGCTCGGGATCGCTGCGCGCGAACGCGCCGAGTTGCGACGGCGCCATGCTCATCGGCCCGCTCTGGTTGAAGGCGTATTGCAGGCCGATGCCAAGCTTGCCCCACCAATGCGCCGCCTGCGTGTTGAGCGTGCGCACGCCCTGGACCTTGACCACCGAACGCAACTGCAGGTGATCCTGCAGATTCTCGCCCACGCCGCGCAGCGCGTGGCGCACGCGGATGCCCAGCGCCTGCAGCCGGTCTGGCTGGCCGATGCCCGCGAGCTCCAGCAACTGCGGCGAGCCAATCGCGCCGGCAGCAAGTATCACCTCCTGCTTCGCGCGCGCCTCGTGTGGCTGGCCACCGCCCAGGTATTGCACGCCGGTGCAGCGCAGGCCGTCCGGGCTATCGAACGTCAACGCGCTAACCTGCGCGCCGGTGACGATGGTCAGGTTGGGCCGTTCCGCCGCACGGCGCAAGAACGCCTTCGACGTATTCCATCGAATGCCGCGACGCTGGTTGACCTCGAAATAGCCCACGCCGAAGTTGTCGCCGCGATTGAAATCGTCGGTACGGGGAATGCCAGCCTGCTCGGCGGCCTCGATGAAGCACTCGAGGATTTCCCAGCGCAGCCGCTGCGCTTCCACGCGCCATTCGCCACCGGCGCCGTGGAACTCGTTCGCGCCACGGTGATGGTCCTCGCTGCGTTTGAAGAACGGCAGCACGTTGTCCCAGCGCCAGCCGTCATCGCCAGTGATGCGTGCCCAGTCGTCGTAGTCCTCGCGCTGGCCACGCATATAGATCATGCCGTTGATCGACGATGACCCGCCCAGCACGCGGCCACGCGGATAGCCGAGCGAGCGGCCGTTCAGGCCGGCTTCGGCCACGGTGCGATAGAGCCAGTCGGTGCGCGGATTGCCGATGCAATAGAGATAGCCGACCGGAATATGAATCCAGTGATAGTCGTCCTTGCCGCCCGCTTCGAGCAGCAGCACGTTGACATCGCTGTCCTGCGTCAGCCGGTTGGCCAGCACACAACCCGCCGAACCCGCACCCACGATGATGTAGTCGAACGTCTCCATTTCCCTGCGATCCTATTCAGACACCGGCAGTTACTGCTGGAATGCCCGAAATCATCGCACGACTCGGGGTGCTTCCGCCGTCAGTGCTTTGCCGGAGTCTCCAGTCGCTGCCGCAGCCAGCGAGTCAGTGCCGCAAACACCTCGCCGCGCAACGGCTCGGCTTCGTTGAAGATCTCGTGATAGCCAGTGTCGAACCAGACCATCTCGCGCAGATCCTCTGGCGCGCTCTCGAAGAAGATGCGGCTGCCCTCCGGATCGACGATGCGGTCCGCGCCACCCACGAGCATCAGCATGGGCGCTTCCAGCCGCGGCGCATCAGCCAGGGCCTGCGGCATTCCCCGGATGAATGTCTCCAGCACGCTGGCGCTGATCGTCCCCTGCACCAGCGGATCGGTGCGATATGCGCGCCCCACATCGACATCGTGGGACAACAGCCGGGCATCAATGGGATTCGGCACACGAATACGCGGCATCAAAGCAAGTAGTACTCGATGCATCGTAAGCATAGAATTGGACAGGCGAAGCGCCAGCGCGGGCGACGACAGCACCAGCGCGCGGATCGGCCGCACGCGCGCGGTGGCAAAGCGCGCAGCAATGAGTCCGCCCATGCTGTGCCCGAGCACGATCGGCAATTCGTTCCATTGCCGCATTGCACCATCGTAGATTTCGGCCAGATCGTCGAGATAGCTGTCCGGCGTGGGCGCCACCATGCGCGGCCCGCCACTCCCGCCGTGGCCGCGATGGTCGTAGGCCCGCACGCGCAGGCCGAGCGCGCAGAGCGCTGCTGCAACATGGCCATAGCGCCCGCTATGCTCGGCCAGCCCATGCACCAGCAGCACCGTGCCAAGCGGCTCGGCAAAGCGTTGGGGATCGGGCAGCCAGGTGCGCAGCAGCAGCTCGGTGCCATCGCGCATTCGTTGGCGTGTCTCGGTGGGTACGGCTCTGGTTACGGCGGATTCGCGCGCGCCTGGCAGGCCAGTGGCGGTCACAGGTTCATTCATCCCACACGTCTCCTCGTCGGGTACGCCTGCTTGTTGTTGGTTATCTGGATCTGGATCCTTCAGTACCGCTGACGCCTGCGCTCCCCCGGCCCCGAGCCGCCAGCACTCAGTGATGGCAGGCCGGGCGATCCTCGCTGTCGGCACGGGCCATATCCGACAGGATCGGGCAGTCGGGCCGGTCATCGCCCGTGCACGCTTCGGCCAGCGACCGCAGCGTGTCGCGCATCGCAGCAAGTTCGGCGATGCGGACTTCCAGGTCGGCCACGTGCTTGAGCGTCAGCGCCTTCACATCCGCACTGGCGCGCGCCCGGTCATGCCACAGCGACAACAGACCGCGAATCTCGTCGAGCGAGAATCCGAGATTACGGGCCCGCCGCACGAAGCGCAAGGTGTGCACCGCGCGTTCGTCATACCGCCGATACCCACCCTCGCTGCGCGGCGGCGCATCGACTAGTCCGATCGACTCGTAGTGGCGAATCATCTTGGCGGAAACGCCCGAGGCTTCCGCGGCTTCTCCGATGTTCATTGCGTGACCTCCTTGTGTCCACTACCTGCGAGCGGATGCCAGCGGCGCAGCAGCAGTGCGTTGCTGACCACGCTGACACTTGAAAATGCCATGGCGGCGCCCGCCACGACCGGATTGAGCAGACCGGCCGCCGCGAGCGGAATGCCGATCACGTTGTAGATGAACGCCCAGAACAGGTTCTGGCGGATCTTGCGCACCGTGCGATGCGACACGGCCAGCGCATCGGCAACCAGCGCCGGGTCGCCCCGCATCAGCGTGATGCCGGCCGCGTGCATCGCCACGTCCGTGCCAGTGGACATGGCGATGCCGACATCGGCCGCCGCCAGCGCGGGGGCATCGTTGATGCCGTCGCCCACCATCGCCACCACGGCTTCGCCACCTCGCTTGAGCGCGACGACGCGCGCGGCCTTGTCTTCCGGCATCACCTCGGCCTGCACTTCGTCGAGCCCCAGTTGCTTACCCACACGCGCCGCGGCGCCTGCGTTGTCGCCCGTCAGCATCACCGTGTGGATGCCGGCCTCACGCAGGCGTGCGATCGCGGCAGCGGCGCCCGGCTTGATCGCGTCGCCGAATGCCACCAGCCCCAGCACGCGGCGCTGGTCCGTATCGATCAGCCAGGAGACGGTGCGGCCTTCGCCACGCAGCCGCTCGGCATCGGTCTGCAGCGCCCCCGCATCGGCCTGCAACGAGGCACGCAGGCCATCGCTGCCGAGTTGCAGCGCCTGCCATGCAACGATGCCGGCGATACCGCGTCCCGGCAGCGCGCGCACGTCAGTGGCCGCTGGCGCGGTGATGCCACGTGCCGTGGCAAGCGTCGTCACCGCGCGCGCCAGCGGATGCTCGCTGCCGGCCTGGAGTGCAGCCAGCTTCGCGAGCAATGCGGGCTCATCGCCATCGGCGGCATGCAGCGCCACCACCTCGGGCTTGCCCACGGTCAGCGTCCCGGTCTTGTCGAAAGCCACTACCGATACACGATGCGCCACCTCGAGCGCCTCTGCGTCCTTGATCAGGATGCCCGCGCGGGCGCCGGCGCCAGTGCCCGCCATGATCGCGGTCGGCGTGGCCAGACCCAGCGCGCATGGGCAGGCGATCACGAGCACCGCCACGGCATTGAGCAATGCGGTAGTCCAGTCGCCCATGACCAGGCCCCAGCCAAGCAGTGTCGCCAGCGCGATGACCAGCACGATTGGTACAAAGACCGCGCTGACCTGATCGACCATGCGCTGAATCGGCGCCTTCGCGGCCTGGGCATGTTCGACCATGCGGATGATCTTCGCCAGTACGGTCTCGGCGCCGACGGCCGCCGTGCGTGCCACGAGCAACCCGTCATAGTTGATCGAGCCACCGGTCAACCTGTCGCCGGGCTGCTTGGGCACGGGTACCGATTCCCCGGTCAGCATCGATTCGTCGGCATGGCTGCTGCCTTCCACGACATCGGCGTCTACCGGAATCCGCTCGCCGGGACGCACGACGATCTCATCGCCAACACGCACGCTGGCCAGCGGCACGGTCTGCTCCACGCCGTTGCGGCGTACCTGCGCGGTATCGGGGCGCAAGGCAGCCAGCGCGCGGATCGCGTCGGCCGTCTGACGCTTGGCCCGTGTCTCGAGCCACTTGCCCAGCCGCACCAGCGTGATCACCACGGCCGCGCTTTCGAAATAGAGATGCGGCATGGCATCGCCAGCCTCGGCCATCTGCCAGATCGACAGAAAGTACGCCGCCGAGGTGCCGAGCGCGACCAGCAGATCCATATTGCCGGCACCGGCGCGCACCGCCTTCCAGCCCGCCTTGTAGAAGCGCCAGCCGAACACGAACTGCACCGGCGTGGCCAGCGCCCATTGCACCCAACCCGGCAGCATCGCGTGGATGCCAAACCATTCGAGCACCATCGGCATCACCAGCGGCAACGACAGCGCGGCCGAGATCACCACCGGCCACGGGCCGGCCCAGAAACCGGGACCGGCCTCGGCCGTACCCACCGCTGCGGCAGCGGCTTCGACCACCGGCGTGGCACCGTACCCGGCACGCTCGACGGCGGCGGCCAGCGTCGCCGCATCGGCCGCGCCGCGCAACACGGTGACCGTGGCACGCTCAGTGGCCAGGTTCACCTGCGCGTCCACCACACCCGGCACGGCGCGCAACGCACGCTCGACACGGCCCACGCATGACGCGCAGGTCATATCGGCGATATTGAGTGCGATCTCGGCGCGCGGCACGTCGTAGCCGGCATCGGCCACGGCCTTGGCAGCCGCGCTCAGCACTTCGGGGCTATCGGCCTGCAGCGTGGCCTGCTCGGTGGCCAGATTGACCGCGACGTCATGCACGCCGGGCACCTTGGCCAGCGCCGTTTCCACGCGGCGCACGCACGAAGCACACGTCATACCCTCAACAGGTAGACGCCATTCGGATGGTTGGAGAGATGCGGCAGGATGGGTCATCGGAGTCGTGGAATCTGAGCGACGGAGCGCGACAACTGCACTGTGAACCTTACCACCATTGGAAGGTCAAGGATTTGTTGAGTCGCACGCGACACTTGCGCTTCCCATGGTGGGAAGGTTCACACTTCAACCTGTCGTCGAGATTCATTGCTCACCGATCCAACCCAACAGGAGTCATCACCATGATCCAGTTCCAAGTCGAAGGCATGTCCTGCAACCACTGTGTCGGTTCCATCACTCGCGCCGTGCAGGCCGTGGACCCGGCTGCTCGCGTATCGGCCGATGTGCCAACCCAATCGGTCAAGGTCGAATCGGCTGCGGACCGCCAGGCGCTGCAGCAAGCCATCGAAGGCGCCGGCTACCCGGTCAAGTCGGCAAGCTGATCGTCGCCGTCAAACAAGAAAGGGCACCCGAAGGTGCCCTTTTTCACGTCCACGCCGGAAAGGCTCAGAAGCGGTAGCCGACGTTCAGGTACGTCACGACTGGATCGATCTTGATCTTCGTGTGCGACTGAACCTGCGCGCCGTTGGCCAGCGTCGTCGTGAAATTGGCCGTGGTGGTGACCGGCACGTACGACACCGAGAAGCCCACGAACCAGTTGTCGGTCACGGCGTAGCTGGCGCCGACGTTGAACACCGGGTTCCACGACGACTTGGCGCTTGCGGTCATGTGCGAGCCCGGACCGAATTCACCTTGCACGAACGACTGGTTGGTCACGGATTCGCCCGTGAACCACGTGTAGTTCACACCGAGACCCACATACGGGCGGAACTTGGTCTTGGCGTCGAAGAAGTGCCACTTGGCCACGATGGCCGGGCTCCACTGGCGCACTTCGCCGAGCTTGCCGTACTTCTCGTAGCCGCGATCGCCGCTCACGTTGTGCTTCGGCGGCACGCCGAGCACGAATTCCGCCGAAATATTGTCGGTAAAGAAGTGGGCGAAGGTCAGGCCGAGCGTATCGGCCGAATCGATCGTCGCGCCCGTGTTCGGCTTCTGCGCGCCGACCGGGAAGCCACCAATCGAATCAATGGTCAGAAATTCCGAGTGGCCCGTCGGCATGATTCGCATCCAGCCAAAACTGACCATATTGCTGCCTGCCGATTGAGCCTGTGCAACACCAGCCAGTGCCATGGCGGCGCCTGCCACCAGCATCTTCTTATAGATCGTCTTCATTGTTCCTCTTACTCCGTCCTTTGGTTACAACGCACTGCTAGGGGCGCATTATCCTGTGCGCCGGGCCCCGACTGTTTCAAACCGGTTACCCAACGGTAGAAGATTTGCCCTAAAGACAGGGTTAACCCAAAGTCTGAGTACGAATTTTCAGATTTTTGGCTACACACCGACGCTTCCGCGCAACGGTTCTGTTTCAAGCATGAAAGACCATTTCGGAAAAAGGGACCTTCTGGCGTGATCTGACCGCGCTCAAACACCCGTTCGGGTATTGTGCGAAGGCATTTTGTGTCACTTTTTGCTGGCCAGCACGCATGCTGCGAGATCCCAGAGCGCGTAGCCCACGCTCTTGAACACGAGGGGACTCCCGGTCCGCGCACGCAATGCATCAGCCTCCAGGATCGCTGTCTCGAACGGCTGCACGGTCTGCCAGTCGATACCGGCCTGCAGCAGGTCTCCCGCTTCATCCTCGATACCGAAAAGCGTGTCCGCCAGCAGACGTCCACTGGCCGCCGCCGCATGGCAAAGCCGCGGGGGCAGTTCGCACATTTCCGGTCGGAATGCGCCGACTGCGGCAATGAAATGGCGGTCAGTCCACAGGCCGCTGTCGAGATCGGGCAGGACCGGCGTGCGGCTCGATGTCACCGTCACCACCATCGACACACGCGGCAGCACCTCCGCCACATCCTCGATCACCGTGGCCGAGACGCCCAGGCGCCCGGCGTGCTCCGCCAGCGCCTCGGCCTTGTCTCGCGTGCGCGAATGCAGCCAGACCTTGCGAACGGGCAAGCCAGCCACGAACGCCTCGAGATGCGTCTGCGCCTGCACGCCTGCGCCGACGATCAGAAGCTCGCCATCCGGCACGGGCGCGAACGACTGGGCCGCGAGCAGCGACACGGCAGCCGTGCGGCGGCCCGTAACGGTCGGGCCATCGAGCAATGCAATCCGTTCGCCGGTGTGTGCGTTGGCGACGACCACCTCGCCGAGGATATTGGGCAGTCCGCGTTGCGGGTTGTCGGGATGCACCGTGATGTTCTTGGTCATCACGATGTCGCGGTTGCGTGCCGGCATGACCAGCAGCGTGCCATGCCCACGCTCCACGTCGCCGACCGGCAGCGCGATACGCGGCGGCGCCATGGCGGTCCCGTCGCGTAGCTCGGCCAGCATGGCCGCGATGGCCTGGGCCAGTTCCGGATAAGGCAGGCGTGCCGCCGTGGCGGCGGCATCCAGGGGGACGAACGAAGCGGCGGGAGCGGTCATCGGCAACAAGGCGGCTAGGCAAACGAGACCTCCATTGTCGCCGAGAGTCACCGGAAGTAGGCCGCGCCGATGACTCGGTCCCGCTCAGCGCGACAGGAACTGCATCATCGCTGCCGCATAGCGCGTACCCGCCGCTGCGCCCAGCGGGAAGATCGCGTCGATCCGGGCCAGATCCTGCGCGCTCAACGTCACGCCGAGCGCGCCCAGGTTGTCGTCGAGATTGGCCACGCGCCGCGTGCCGGGAATTGGCACAACGTGCTCACCGCGCGTCAGCACCCAGGCCAGTGCCAGTTGCGCCGGCGAGCATCCCTTCTCGCTCGCCAACGCACGCACGGCATCGACCAGTTGCAGGTTGCGCGCGAAGTTCTCGCCCATGAAGCGCGGATTGGTACGCCGATAGTCGTCCGCTTCGAAATCGTCGGGCGTGCGGATCGCGCCGGTCAGGAACCCACGGCCCAGCGGGCTATACGGCACGAAGCCGATGCCAAGCCGCGCGCAGGTGGCCATGATGCCGTTCTCGTCGACGTCGCGCGTCCAGAGCGAATACTCGGTCTGCAGCGCCGTGACCGGATGCACCGCGTGCGCCCGCTCGATTGTCTCGACGCCGGCTTCAGAAAGGCCGATCCACCGCACCTTGCCCGCCTTGACCAGTTCGGCCATTGCGCCAACGGTGTCCTCGATCGGCGTATCGGGATCGATGCGGTGCTGGTAGTACAGATCGATATGGTCGACACCGAGCCGCTTCAAACTCGCATCGCAGGCGGCGCGCACATACTCGGGACGACCATTGACGCCGCGCGCCGTCGGATTCGACGGGTCGCGCACGATGCCGAATTTGGTCGCCAGCACCACCTTGTCGCGCCGGCCACCGGCAAGCGCACGCCCCACGAGCTGCTCGTTCGTGTGCGGGCCATAGATGTCGGCGGTGTCGAGCAGATTCACGCCGTGGTCGAGCGCATGGTGAATCGTGCGGATGGATTCGGCATCGTCATGCGCGCCATAGAACTCGCTCATGCCCATACAGCCCAGACCGATGGGAAATACCTCGGGGCCGTTACGGCCCAGCTTGCGTGGTGTGGTCATCTGGAAGCTCCTCAGGATAGGTACTTCAGCGAACCCCGCGATGATACGCGCGTCGTGCGGCTACTGCCGGACCGACCCAACAGGCGTCTTCCGTGACGCGGCCGTCTCACGGACGCCCGCGCCGCGCACCTCGATGCCGATCTCGTGCACCACCTTCCCCGCCGCATCGACCAGTTGCACGCGATGCCGGCCCGGCCATGGCAACCAGGCAACCTGCCCGCCCTTGCCGAGCGGCTTGCCGTCCATGCGCCAGCTCACCGCGCGCGCGGTCTGACCCGTCAGCCCATCGGCATGAAACCAGATCCGCTGCGCGGCCGGAGGAATATCGGGATCGAGCGCGAAGATCGTGCCGTCGGCCGGGCTGGCGATAGCCGGCATCGTGTTGCCCTGCTCCGTCGTGCCCACACTGACGCGCCGCATCGCGGTGCCGCTCAGGAATACCTCCTGCCGTGCTGGCTCGAGTTCGTCATCGAACGTCAATGGCACACGTTCGACGCCTGATGGCATCGCCGGTGCGCGGCTCGGCGTGCGCTGATGCAGCGCTTCCATGACCTCGTGCCATACAGGCGCCGCACCGGACACACCCGACACGTCGTGCATGCTCGCGCCGCTGGCATTGCCGACCCACACGCCCACTGTGTAGCGCTCCGACCAGCCGACGCACCAGTTGTCGCGCATGTCCTTGCTCGTGCCGGTTTTCACGGCGGTCCAGAATCGCGTGGTCAGCGGACTGTCGAGCCCGAACGTGCGCGCCCGCGCGTGGCGATCAGACAGCACATCCCCAATCACGAACGTCGCCGCAGGCATCATCACGTTCTGCTTCGACGGTGCGATCGCATTCAGCGTCATCCGCGATGGCGCATACGCGCCCTGGTTCGCGAAGCTGCGATAGGCATTGGTCAGCGACAGCAGCGACACATCCGCACTGCCCAGCGCAAGGCTATAGCCGTAGTAGTCGCCTGATTGCGTCAGCGGCAGACCGAGCGCCACCAGCCGTTGATGAAAGCGGTGCGGCGTCACCATCACCAGCGTGCGCACGGCCGGCACGTTCAGCGACGAACCCAGCGCGGCGCGCAGACTGACCCAGCCTGCGTAGCGATGGTCATAGTTCTGCGGAATGTAGAGGCCACCGCCAGTGGGCAGGTTCACGGGACGATCGTCAAGCAGCGATGCCGCGGTCAGCCTGCGTTCCTCGATAGCCTGTTCATAGAGGAATGGCTTCAACGTCGAACCGGCCTGCCGCAGCGCGGCCGCGTGATCGACCTGTGACGCCGCGGACAGGATGCCTGAAGAGCCGACGTAGGCCAGCACGTCACCGCTGGCATTGTCGATCACCACCACGGCGCCGTCCTCGACATTGCGCCCCGCCAGCTCGCGCAGATGGCGATCGAGGCTGCTCACCGCCACGCGTTGCAGCCCGGCATCGAGCGTCGAGGTGATGCGCGGCGGCACCGGCTTGCCGGACTCTCGTGCCTGCGCGATAACGGCACGCGCCAGATGCGGCGCGAGATTGGCGTTGCGGGCCTGCGGGCCGGTCTGCGCACTGGCTGACTTCACCAGCACCAGCGCAGTGAAACCGTCGAGCCCCTCGCATTCGCGCGGCTGGCCCATGTCGCGCAGAATGCCGCACGCACGCTTGGACACCTGCGCGGCCGAGGCATTGGGCGCGCGCACGAGCGCGACGGCCACTGCCGACTCACGCGCGTCGAGCCCGCTCGGCACCTTGCCGAACAGCGTCTGCGACATCGCGGAGAGCCCCACCAGTTCGCCACGGAACGGCACCAGATTCAGGTATGCCTCGAGGATCTGGTCCTTGCTCCAGCCACGCTCGAGTGACGCCGCGCTGACCGCCTGCTCGACTTTCTGTCCGATGCTGCGACCACGGCCCGCGCGCAGATCCTCGTCGAGCAACCCGGCGAGCTGCATCGTCAGTGTCGAAGCGCCACGTGTGCGGGTGTTCCACAGATTGGCCCATGCGGCAGCCGCCACGCCCTGCCAGTCGACGCCGCTATGCGCGTAGAAGCGCTTGTCCTCGGATAGCACGATGGCAGTACGCAAGGCCGGCGACGTATCGGTCAGCGTCACCCAGTCGCCGCGCCGCGCGCGGAAGTCGTCACGCACGCGGGCCACGGTTTCGCCGTGGCGATCCACCACCACGATATCGGCGCTGCGCCAGTTGGCGCGAACCTCTCGAAACGTGGGCACGGCCTGCGCGGCGCCCGCGAATAACAGCAGCGCCACAGCAACATGAATCCCACCACGCTTCATCACGAACCCCAACCTCTCACGCGTCCCGCTCGGCCACCACGCCCGCCACCAGCAGCACCTGTGCGATGGCGTAGGTCCACCAGATGCCGAGTTGGTACGTGTCGAACAACGACAGGAACTTCGCGATGCCGATCATCGCGTCCGACGCCACGAAAAACAGAGCGCCGATTGCCGCCAGCGCCGTAGGCAGCGATGCCAGCATCGTCGTGCAGGCCATCGCCGCCAGCACGCAGATGTAGACCGTGACCGGCCACATCAGATCGCCGAGATTCGGCCAGAAGCGCCCAAGCAATGCGCCCGCCGCGCCGATGATCAGACCACAGCCGATCAGCCGATGCGGCCGCAGGTCTCCCATCATCGGCACGAACAGACGCAGATAGGCCAGGTGCGCCATCAGGAACGCCCCGAGCCCGCCGATGAACGAGATCTTCAGACCGGGCAGCGCCAGCAACAGATCTCCCAGCGCGGAGAAGAGCAGCGCGGTCACGAGCCAGCGCCGCTCTCCTAGCGGGCGATGGAACCACGCCGCGCGCGCGAGCATGACCGCCATCGCGGTTTTCCAGATCGGCTGATAGGCGATCTGGCCCGTCAACGGCGTGCCGGGAGGCAAGTACGCGGACACCTGGATCAGCATCACGCCGTATGTCACGCCGGCCAGCACGCCGGCAATCCACCATTCGCGCACGCGTGGGGGCATCCGCATGGCGATCCAGCTCACGGTTTTGCCCCCACCGTCATCTTGGCGTTTGGCGTCTCACCGAACACATCGGGCGCGTACAGCGCTTCAACGCGCGTGGGTGGCAGCGTGAACTCGCCGGCGTTGTTCAGGCGCACCGTGTACTCGACCGACAACGCCCCCTTCGGCACATAGCCGAAGTACTCGCGATAGACCGCAGGTGTGCGTTCCGTGAAGGCAGACCACGACTTCTTCTCGTCACGCGTCGCGATTTCCGAATCGCGGCCCAGGCCGCTGCCGAGAATCGTCGCGCCGGTTGGCACCGGATCGCTGACCACCACCCACGTCATGTCGGCCTGCGCGTCGATGTCGAGCTTCACCCGATAGGTATCGCCACGCGACCACTTGCCTGCCACCGCCTGATCCACCGGCGTCACGGTACGGCGCACGCGATAGCCCGCCGACACCGGTTCGGTCAGCGGTACGGCCGCCAGCGCGCGCACCGTGGCCCACGGACGACCCGAGCCCTGCTGTTCGACCTGCAGCGTGGCGGGTGCCGTCGATGTCTTGGCCGGCCACGGCAATTCGACCATGCCGCTGGTCACGCCGTCCTTCTGCGTGGCCTTCGACCATTCGAACGTGCGTGACGCATCGCCCAGCGCCACGCGCGCCGCGCCTGCCACCGGCGTCTTCTCGTACACCTGCGCATAGCGCTGGATCGCCAGCACGCCCCAGGCGTTGGCCGTGGTCGTCATCCACGCGCCGCGCGTCTGCCGGCCGAGCAGCCCGGTCACCAGTTCGGGCACATCGCCCTTCCAGTCCGGCAACTGTGTCGCCAGCGCGAGCAGCTTCGCGGCGTTCACATCGCCACCAGACATCAGCCACCACCAGTTGTCGGTGCGCTCGGTGGAGAACACCAGTCGCGTGCCCTGCACCGTCAGGCGGCTGCGCAGCAACTGCGTGGCTTCGGCCATGCGCTTGTCACGCTGCGGGATATCCTGCACGCGCGACAGAATGCCGAGCCAGTCGATCAGCGCCGACGTCGGCCACTGCTCGGGCAGGATCTGGATCGACCCGAGCATCCGCGCCTGTGCATGGCCGGTGCGCGACAACGCATCCAGCGCGGCAAGCTTGCGCACGTCGAGATCCATCGTCGCCGAAGACGGCGCCCAGCGCGGCGGCGTGATGCGACCTTCGACAAAGGCGGTCAGTCCGCGCTCCATCTGATCGCGCAGCGCGTCCGGCACGCGCATCGGCAGGCCAGCACGCGCAGCCTCGTCGGAGATCGAGAGCAGATAGGCCGTCAGCACTTCGCTACCGTAGCTTCCATCGCTACGCAGCGGGAAGTACGCGGCCAACCCGTTGCTGTCCAGGTAGGACGGCAACTGCACCATCAATGCATCCCACGCGGCGGCATCGCCGAGGCCGAGCGCCTTCGACGAGCGTTGCTCGAGGCACGTGAACGGATAGTTGCGGAACCATTCGCGCACACCGGGCATGCCGCCAGCCAGCGACGACTGCAGCGACACCTGCATCCCGCCACGCACCTGGCCCTTTGGATCAGTCAGCGCACCAGCCGGCGCCTGCACTGGCATCGAGGCGTTCGGCGTCAATTGCGCCAGCACTGCCTGCTGCACCGTCACCGGGATGGCAGGAACGATCTGTTGCGAGACCTTGAGCTTGTCGCTGGCGGTGCCGGTGCCCTTCTCGGTCGCGCCCACTTCCCAAAGGATCGACCCACCGCGACTGAACGCCAGCAGTGCCGGCGCGGTGATGTCCCAGCCAATTTCTCGCGCTTCACCAGCAGGAATCTGCACGGTCTGGGCGGGCAGCGTCTGCGCGTCGACCAGCGTCGCGCGCGCGGTGGCTTCCACGGTCATCGCACGCTGCGTGGTATTGCGCAGCGTGAACATCGCGCGGTACTTGTCATCCTCGCGCACCAGCAGCGGCAGGCCGGCGATCATCTGCAGGTCCTGCGTTGCTGCGATCGACGCGCTGCCGCTGCCGAAGCGGCCCGCGCCAAGATCGGCCACGGCGACAATGCGGAAGCTGGTCAGCGAATCGTTGAGCGGCACGTCGAGTGCGGCCTTGCCTTCCGCATCGAGCTGCACGCGCGGATTCCACAGCAACAGCGTGTCAAATAGCTCGCGCGTCGGGCTCTTGCCACCACCACCGCCCGCGGCCACGGCCTTGCGGCCATAGTGGCGGCGACCAATGATCTCCATCTGCGCGGTCGAGGTCTCCACCCCATAACTGCGCCGCTGCAGCATCGCATCGAGCAGGTTCCAGCTTGTGTTCGGCATCAGTTCGAGCAGCGACTGATCGACCGCCGCCAGCGCGACCTCGCCATTCGCCGCCGGCTTGCCGTCGGGCAGCTTCACTTGCACCACCACATGCGCCTTGCCGCGCACCGGATACGCGACCTTGTCAGGCGTGACAGTCACGTCGAGCCGGTGCACTTCGTTGCCGACGCGGATCTCCGCCAGACCGAGGCGGAACGCCGGCTTCGACAGATCGACCAGCGGCGACGGCGCCACGTATTCCTTGCCCTCGCTGCGGAACGCGTGCCACCAGTCCAGCGGCTGACGCCATCCCCACGTGAAGAATGAGTACCAGGGCACCTCGCGCAGACGTCCGCGAATGCTGAGCACCGAGACATACACGTTCGGGCCCCACTCCGGCTTGACCTTGAGCTTGATGGTCGGATCGGTGCCGTTCAGCTCGACCACTTCGGTGTCCAGGATGCCTTCGCGCTCGATGGCGACCAGCGCCGTCGCGCGGCGGAACGGCATCCGTACCTGGAACACCGCGGTGTCGCCCGGCGCGTAGGCCTTCTTCTCCGGCAGCACGTCCATGCGGTCGTGGTTCTCGCCGCCGAACCAGAGTTCGCCCTGGCGCGTGACCCAGACGGTCGTCGCGGCCTGTGTCACACGTCCATCGCCATCGCGCGCGTTGGCTACCAGTTCCACTTCACCCGCCTGCGACAACGCCACCTCGCAACGCGCGCGGCCCTGTGCGTCGGTACGCGTCTCGCACACCACGCCCAGGTCTTTCGTTTCGCTGCGGTTGTCGTAGCGATAGAAGCCACCCACCACGCGCTTGCGCGCTGACGTGGTGATCCGCGCGCTCGCCTTGACCTGTACCGGCGTATCGGCGATCGGCTTGCCCTGCGTGTCGAGCACCACGCCGTACACGGCCAGCTTCTGTGACACCGATACCCAGTTCGCGGCGCGAATGCCGGCCACCACCGCCGAAGGCCACACCGGTACGGTCTGCCGTAGCGTCTGGATCTCGCCATTCGGATCGGCAAAGCCCGCTTCGAGCACGAGGTCGCCCGGCACGTTCACCTTCGGCAGCTTCTTGATCGTGACCTTGCCATTGCCGTCCTTGTCGAGCGTCAACGGCAGCTTGTCGGCGACGAGCTTCTCCGCTTCGTCGCGCGAGCTCTCGCCTTCCTGGTCTTCCTCCTCGTCACCGCTGGCGCTCTGCTGCTGCGGTCGTGGGGGGTTGAACGAGAAATCGTCGTAGTCGGCAAAGTTCACGTACTTGTTTCGCATCAGCGCCGACACGCTCACGGGCAGCCCGGCTGCGCCACCACCGTTCGTGTAGTGGATCTCCACGCCAACCGGTACCTCGGCGGGCGCCACAAGGGCATTGCCCTTCGCCTTCGGATCCTTGGTCACCGACAGCGTGCCAGCCAGCACCGGCAGTCGGAACGCTTCCACGCGGAAGCTGCCACTGCTCAGCGTGCGCCCATCACCATAGACCAGCGCCACATCGTAGACGCCCAGCTTGGCCGCCTGAGGCACCTGGAAGGTGTTCTCGGCGCTGCGGCCACCCGTGGCCGTGTTACGCCACGCCAGCGGCAGTTCATAGGTCTGACCGCTACCTTCGTGCGTGATGACCACCTTGTCCGGCATCGCGGCAGGCAGCGCGAATCCCTGTGCGGTCTCCGTGCGGATCAGGTGCTTCATCGACACCGTTTCACCCACGCGCAGCAGCGTGCGATCGAAGATCGTATGCGCACGCACGGTCTGGTTCGGACTCAGGTCTGTCGGCACGTTGAAGCGCCACGTCTCGATGCCGCGATTCCAGTCGGACATCACGAACGCCATGTCGGCCTTGCCACGCGCCTGCGGGTGGTCCGCCGCAATGCGCGCGGAGACGAAGTAGCCGTCCATGCCGTTCGCGCAATCCTTGTAGCGGCGATCGGGCAGCTTTGCGAAGCGGGCGACGCCGGTGGCATCGGTCGCGCCTTCGCCCAGCAACTCGCCATCGCAGCTACGCACGGCCACCTTCGCATTGGCCACGGGCTTGCCGTCATCCAGCGAGGTGACCCACGCGAGACCGCTCATGTCGCCATCGGCCAGGCCACGCGCAAGCTTGAAATGCACACCGAGGTTGGTCACCAGTACCGCTGTGCGCACATACATCGGCGCCTTCCGCCCGAGCAGTGCTTCGCCCAGCATCGGCGAAGCGATCTCAACCACATGGAAGCCAGGTTCCGGCAGCGGAATTCCGACCACTTCGAATGGTCGAGGCGAGGTGTCGTTCGATTTCGGAATTGCCAGCTTCTTCGCGCCGGATACGCCTTCGAGCAATGACACCGAGCGGGTCTCGATAGATGGCGCGTTGCGCGGGCTGCGTGCTTCCGACGGCGATTTGCCTGCGCGGATCGCATCAAGCTCCTGACGCGTCCACGAGTTCTCGTGCATACGCTTGACCATGCCGAACCAGCGCAGGATCGCGCCATCGTCATCGACCTTGAGTCGTGCGACCGTGCCGGCTTCGGCCCGCGCCGACAGCGTCGGCAGATCGGCTTCGACGTTGCGCAGCGTGACTGGCAGCAGCGGCGGATAGTCAGCCGGCGACTTGCCGCGCGGCACATCGGCAAAACGTTCGACCACGCCAAACGGCGCGGCGGCGAACTTGGCCAGCGGCGGCAGCGCGGCGGTGGTCAGCTTGATGGGAAACAGGTCGGCATTGGACAGCGAGCGACCGCTCTCGTCCTTCAGATCCTTCGGCGCCTCGATCGTGAGGCTGGCCTTCTCCGGGAAGGGGCCCGGGAACGTGACCGACGACACCGGAGCGTCCCTGGCATCGTCGCTATCGAACTTAGGTGCGCGCGGGCCGGACGGCGTCTTGAGCACGATGTGCTCGGCCAGCTTGCGCGGTACCGGCGCGGTGAACGTGACGACCAGCGGCCGCAATGGCGTGCATGGGGCTTCGGCACGTTCGCGCTCGCAGGTGAAGCCCACGGCAAACGGTTCGCGCACCTGATAGTCGAAGCGGCGCGGCGCAGTGGTGGCCAGCCCGGACGGGGTGGAGATGCCGGCATCGAGCACGAGCTGCATGCGCGCGCCGGCGGGCAGGCGTTGCTGGCAGGCCAGCAGATGCACGGCTTCGGGGTTCTGCTTGACGATGTCGTTCCAGCGCACCGCTTCGATGACGCCATCCCGCTCCTTGCCCGTCAGCAGCCTGACCGGAATCCGCTCGCCAAGGCCTTCGGCCTGGCACCACGCATGTTCACGGATCGATCCCGCCGTGGCCGCGCCATTGAAGCGCAGCACGAACACCTGGTCTTCCTCGATCTGTCCACCCGACGGGCGCGCCGAGATCACAAACGGGCCGCCGGTCTCGAACCTGTATTCCGGTTTGCCGGCGTAGGTCTTGCCAGCCACGCTCTTGAGGCCTGCCGACATCCGCACCGAGCATCGCACGCCCGGGGGCAGGTCACGCTCGAAGTCGTAGACCCAGTTGGTGGCGTTGACCCATCGCCCGCTGCCGCCAACGCTGCCGCCGGTACAGGACACCGCCGCTGGCGGCGCGGCCTTGAGATCGCCCATCGGCACCATCGCCTCGTCGAAGCGGATCGCCACCTGCCGTACCTGCGGGACCACCCCTTCGGGTGAAAAGCGCGTGATCTGCGCGGCTGACGCCATCGGCGCCCACAGCACTGCCCCCAGCACGAGACCTGCGGCGGCGGTTCCAACCGCCGTGACGATCTTCGACATCATCTTGCCCTTTCCGGATTTGCCACCGGGCGAGGGTGACATGCGCGGATGGCAAGCGCAAGCCTCTGCACATTTTGTTCAGATCGCGTGACCGTTTCAGCGCAAATGTGAAAGTGGCAGCGGTCCTTCGCGCTTGAGCGCGGTCAGCACAATGTTCGACCGGATGCTCTCCACGCCGGGCACGCGCATCAGGCGTTTCATCGTGAATTCGGCCAGTGTGGGCAGATCCGCCACCACCACGCGGATCAGATAATCGGCCTCGCCCGCCACCGAGTAGCACTCCTGCACTTCCTCCAGCAGCAGGATTTCCTCGGCGAAGCGCTCGATGATCGTGTCGCCGTGGTGCGCCAGCTTGACGCTGATGAAGACCAGCACCCCCAGGCCCAAGGCTTGTGCCGACAGGTTTACGCGATAGCCGGTAATCACCCCGTCGGCCTCAAGCCGCGCCAGACGCCGGCCGACCTGGCTCGGCGACAGGTGCACGCGCTCGGCCAGTTGCTGATGGGTGGATCTGCCGTCGGCTTGCAGCGCCGCCAGCAGGGCCAGGTCGAAGGGGTCCAGGTCGGCATGGCTCATGATTCGCATCAATCTCGCATTGAATGTTAGATATGCGCGGATTATATGCATCCATCACCGTAATCAGGCTGATTTTGCGGCCTGAATGCAGCATCTGGTCGCTAGACTATGCATAAATTCCGCATACAGGAGACATAGATGATCGCCACGGCCGCCCCGCAGGAAAGCGCCACCGCCTTTGCCGGCACGATGACCGCCAAGCTCAAGGAACAGTTCGACGATGGCCTGCTATCAGGCCAGGAACTGCGCCCGGACTTCACCATCGCCCAGCCGGTGCACCGCTATACGGATACCGACCATGCGATCTGGCGCAAGCTGTACGACCGCCAGGCTTCGATGCTCCAGGGCCGCGTGTGCGACGAATTTCTCCAGGGACTGGCCACGCTGGGCATGGAACGCAACCGCGTGCCCGAATTCGACCAGCTCAATGAAACGCTGATGCGCGCCACCGGCTGGCAGGTCGTGGCCGTGCCGGGCCTGGTGCCGGACGAGGTGTTCTTCGACCACCTGGCCAACCGCCGCTTCCCGGCAAGCTGGTGGATGCGCAAGCCCGAGCAGCTTGATTACCTGCAGGAACCGGACTGCTTCCACGATGTGTTCGGCCACGTGCCGCTGCTGATCAACCCGATCTTCGCCGACTACATGGAGGCGTACGGCAAGGGTGGCCTCAAGGCGGCCAAGCTCGGCGCGCTCGACATGCTGGCGCGCCTGTACTGGTACACCGTGGAATTCGGCCTGATCCGCACGCCCGCAGGCCTGCGCATCTTCGGCGCCGGCATCCTGTCCAGCCAGGGCGAGTCGATCTACAGCCTGGATTCGGCCAGCCCGAACCGCATCGGTTTCGACCTGCACCGGATCATGCGCACGCGCTACCGCATCGACACGTTCCAGAAGACCTACTTCGTGATCGACAGCTTTGAACAGCTGTTCGACGCTACCCGCCCCGATTTCACCGCGCTGTACCCGGACCTGCGCGCCCTGCCGACGCTGGGCGCCGGCGATATTGTCGAGGGCGATCGCGTGATCAACGTCGGCACCCGCGAAGGCTGGGCCGACAGCGACGACATCTGAGCGGCGCGCATCCCGCCAGCCGCTTTGTGAAACAATGCCGGCAAGCCCGGCCGCTCGCGGCCCGGGCGGGCCGGCCTTCGTCTTACCCTACTCTTCAGATCGAGCCCCCATCATGACTCCTCTCTCCCAAGAGGCCCGCGCGAGCCTGCTCGCCGGCCTGCCTGGCTGGACCCCGGTCCAGGACCGTGACGCCATCCAGAAATCGTTCCGCTTCGCCGATTTCAACGCGGCGTTCGGCTTCATGACGCGCGTCGCGCTGCAAGCCGACAAGGTGGACCATCACCCCGAGTGGTTCAACGTGTACAACCGCGTGGACATCACCCTGTCCACCCACGATGCCAACGGGCTGACCCAGCGCGACATCGACCTGGCCACGTTCATCGAGAAAGCCGCCGCCGGTCTGGCGCGCTAACACGCCAGGGAAGGCGCTGTAGGGCAACTGAAAGGCAGACAACGGGGCGTCCCTGTACAATCAGCGGCATCCCTCCTACGAGTCTCGTTGTCTTGCTCCCATGCGTATCCTGCTGATCGAGGACGACCGTCAAATCGCCAGCGGCGTGGAGGCCGGTTTGTCCCGCGCCGGCCATCAGGTGCGCGTGGTGCACGACGGTGTCTACGCCACCGACCATCTGCTGCGCGAGCAGCACGATCTCGTCATCCTCGACCTGGGCCTGCCCGGCATCGACGGCATGACGCTGCTGGCCCGCTACCGCGCCCGTAACCGCACCACCCCCGTCATCATCCTGACCGCCCGGGATGAGCTCGAGGACAAGCTTTCCGGCCTGAATGCCGGCGCCGACGACTATCTGGTCAAGCCCTTCGCACTGCCCGAGCTGGAGGCACGCGTGCGCGTGCTGCTGCGCCGCAGCCAGCACGGCGAGGCCGCGCCGGAGCGCGATGTGCGCCTGGGCAGGCTCCGCCTGTCCGGCAACGACCGCCGCATGTTCGTCGATGGCCGCCCGCTGGAACTGTCGCCCCGCGAATTCGCCGTGCTCGAACTGCTGCTGCAGCGACAGGGCCGCGTGGTCAGCAAGGCACAATTGCAGGACCATCTGGCCACGTTCGCGCACCCGGCCGGTGAAGGCGGCGACACCGTGGGCGACACCGCCATCGAGGTCTACGTGCACCGCGTCCGCAAGAAGCTCGAAGATGGCGACGTCGAGATCGTCACCGTGCGCGGCTTCGGATACCTGCTCCAGATTCGTGCCGGCCACTGAGGGAAGCAGATTCCCCGGGATGCCCTGAATCGCCATGTGGCCGCGCTCGTCTTCCTCCTCGGCGCAAGCCGGTGACACGCCCGCAACGACCGCGACCGGCAAGCGCCTGCGCGGCGGCGGCAATCCCAAACCGACGTCGAATCCAAGCCTGCGTGTCCACCTGCTGCGCGCGCTGGCCACGCCGCTGTTCGCCCTCGTTCTGACCAGCGGTTCGCTGTCGTACTGGCTGGCGGCCCACTACACCACCCAGGTATTCGACCGTGCGCTGTATGGCGTGGCGAACAACATCGCCCAGCAGATCCGCATCGCCGGCCCACGCCTGGAGCAGGACATCCCGATGATCGCCCAGACCCTGGTGGAAGCCGAAGGCTCCGACCGGATCTACTGGCGCATCCACGGGCCCGACGGGCTGATCGGCGGGATGGATACCTGGCTTGGCTACGGCACAGGCCAGACCACGCTGCATGACGCCCGGCTGTTCTATGCCTGGTTCAGCGGCCGGCAGGTGCGCGCGGTGCGGCTCCCGGTCAACCTGCCGCCACCCAGCCCCGATGAAGCGGGTACGGGCGGTGAGACCAGCACGATGCGTGGGCCGATCGTCATCGAAGTAGCCGAACTCCTCGACCGGCGGGAAACTGCAGCCAACGAGATCCTGCTGTCGGTGTCGGTGCCGCTGATCCTGCTGCTGCTGGTGGGTAGCCTGATCCTGTCGCACGTGCTCAAGGAAGAGCTTGTGCCGTTGCAGATCCTGACCGACAAGCTCAACCGCCAGACCGCGCGCTCGCTGGCGGCGCTGGACGAATCCCAGATGCCCGCCGAAGTCGAGCCGCTGATTCGCGCCCTGAACGCGTTGCTCTCCCGGCTGCGCGACGCGCTCGACGCCCAGCGCAAGTTCATCGCCGATGCCGCCCACCAGCTCCGCACGCCGCTGACCGCCGTCAAACTCCATGCCGACCGCGCGGTTGATGCCGATTCGCTCGAGGTGGCCCGCCAGGCCTTGCGGGAGGTACAGACCGCCGCGGATCGCGCCGTGCGCCTGTCTAACCAGTTGCTGTCGCTGGCCCGCGCCGAACCGGGGTTGTCGCTCGAACGGCTAGGACCGGTCGAGCATTTCGATCTGGCCGAAATGGCCTTCGAGATCGGTGCCGAATGGGTGCCGCAGGCGCTGGCAAGGCGTGTGGATCTTGGATTCGAGGTGCTGCCCGGCCCCACCTTCACCGGCGGCGCGCCGGCCGTGGTGCGTGGCAATCGTCTGCTGATGCGCGAGGCGCTATCGAACCTGATCGACAACGCGGTGAAGTATGTGCCTGCCGGCGGGCGGATCACGGTGCGTGCCGGCGGCGAGACCTTGGGTCATCGCGGCATGGCCGTGGTGATGATCGAAGACAACGGGCCCGGCATTCCTGCGACACGCCGCGAGGAAGTGTTCAAGCGCTTCTTCCGTGGCGATCACACGCCGGGCGCGCAACCGGCCCAGGCCGCGCCGAGTGGCGCCGGCCTCGGGCTGGCCATCGTGCATGAAATCGTGACACTGCACCAGGGCACGATCCGGATCGAGGACGTGCCGGCGCCTGCTGGCTCACGGACGGCATTGGCAGTCGGATCCGAGAAGATCGACGAGGAGAGCGACGAGGCGACGGGCGAGCAGCCGGGGCGCCCGCCGACCATGCGTTTCGTGATCCGGATTCCGTGCGAAGCCCCCGGCACCGCAGCCTGATGCATCACGCGAGGGCCTTGCGCCCCGATCGCCTTACTTCTTGTCCTTCGGCGCCAGCATCGTGCCACGGCACTTGGGGCTGCCGCAGCGGCACTCGTATTCCTGCTTGAGCTTCTTTGTGTAGCGCGCGTCGATCACCAGGCCGTAGTCGTAGAACAGTTCCTCGCCCGGCTCGATATCGCGCAGCGCGTGGATGAACACGCGCCCCTTCTTCTCGCGCGCCTCGCAGTTCGGATCGCAGGCGTGATTGATCCAGCGCGCACGGTTTCCGCCGAACTTGGCGTCGATCACGTCGCCGTCGTCCAGACTGAAATAGAAGGTGTGATTCGGGTCGTTCGGATCGTGCGGATGGCGCTTGAGCGCTTCCTTCCAGGAGATGTGCTCGCCCTTGTACTCGATCACGCGCTCACCTTCGGCGATTTGGCCGATCGCGTAAACGCCCTTGCCATGCACGCCCGACTGGCGCACCTCGATGCGATCACTGGCGGTCTTCTTCTTTCCCGCCTTCTTCTCTTTATCTTTGGTGTCCGTGCCCTTGTCCGACATGTGCTGATTCCCGTGGCGATGGCGGCCGGTCCAGTCCGGCGCGAACCGGATGATACCCGTGCTGCCCACTCAGGTATACGCACGACGGACGTATACCTCGCCGCCACCAATGTGGATAACCAAGGCTATTTCTGTGGATAAGCGCGCGCGTTTGGTGTGGGTTTACTGGGGCTGACATGGGGACGGCGCTGGAACAACTCGGTGCGTATACGCGCACTGCCTCATGCGAATGACTGAGTCATCCACGTCGCCCGGCCGTTCATCCCTGTGGTTTTGGTATACGTAAACGCTTGATTCGCTTGATGTATACGCGGTTATCCACAGAATCGGGCGCCGTTTACCTACTACTACTATCTGTATACATGAAAAGAAGATGTAAACCATACGCATGAGCTGCGCCGTCGAGACGTATACCTCCAGACATCGCAGCCCAACGACCCGAATCCGGCATTCAGAAGGCCGATCAAAAAACAGGCAGGGTGCCCAGCAGGCCCCTGAACCTCTCCCAACCCTCCGCTACGCCTCCCAGGCAACGTATACGCCCCAGGACGCGCTCAAAGGGCCGTATACGTCCCTGGCAGCCTCCAGGAGGGGCCAGGAGCCTCTGTGCCCGTATACGCCGTATACGCGCTCACAGGGCTTCCAGAACGTCTCCAATCCCCGCCATCCCTTTGCTGACGCGGCCGTGCAAACGTAACCGGTAACAATCTTGTTTCCGGTGCACTTTGCCCGACACGGTATGATGTGGCCCGCGGCGTCTTTGCCAGAGCGGCTTCCAGGGTGAGGTCGCGGGCTTGGACGCTGGTGTTTTTTCAACTCGATACGGAGTGAAGCATGACGAAAACTGAACTGATCGACGCAATTGCAGCAGGCGTGGACGGTCTGACCAAGGCGAAGGCCGAGCAAGCCCTTAACGTGACCCTGGGCGCCATCATGGACGCCGTGGCCAAGGGTGAGACCCTGAGCCTGATCGGCTTCGGCACCTTCAGCAAGGGCGAACGTGGCGAACGCATGGCGCGTAACCCGCGTACCGGCGAAGAGATCAAGGTGGAAGCTGCAAAGACCGTGAAGTTCAAGGCCGGTCAGAAGTTCAAGGACGCAGTCAACCAGTAATGCCTGCGGGCGTCTCCAGCCCGTATCGCATGACCCCGCCGTGCCGCCGCCAGACGCCAGAACTGGCGCAGGTGCGCGCCAGGCGGGGGACGTTATCCACAAAGGATTTCCCGCGACGCCGCGGGTAGAATCTCACAGTCGGCATCGCCACTTTCGTGATGGCCGAAAATCCCTGAAAAATGCCATCCAGCCTTGTCTGATCAAGGCATTGCGGGATGTCGCGACGCATGGACCCGACATGCTGCCCCGCTTGCTGCTGCGCAGATTTCCACAGCGTTATTCACAGCGCTTTCCACACAAGGCTCCACAGGCTTCTCCACAGGCCATGGCGCAGAGACTGACGGCGGCAGTTGCCCTCGCCGTGCTTTGCGGCTGTACCACGACGCCTCCGAAAACGGCTCGTCCGCAGGCCGTGCCGCTCCCCGACTATCAGCAGGTGACCACGCCGCCTGGCGCAACGCCGCGCGAGCGCATTGTCGATATCGCCATGCAGGAATGGCGCAAATGGGGGCAGCAGGTCGTGCATATCGGGCGTGACGACAGCGCCTGCGTCACACAGAGTCCGCTGCCCGCTCCGGTGATTGCCGGACCCGAAAAGGCATCGGACGGCGGTGATGTCAGCAGCCAGGCGTCGGCGGATACCGAGAATGACGAGAACGGCCGAGAAGCGGACTGCGTGCGCTTTCCCGATGGCACCGGCATGGAAGCCACGCCCCGGGGCTGCCAGATGGCACAGGGGTACTGGGGCATCGTCGGTGAGGCGCCGAATTGCCGTCAGATCACCCAGGGCGCCTGGGCGTGGTCGGCCGTGTTCATTTCGTGGGTGATGCGCAAGGCGGGACTCGACAATGACCAGTTCCTGACCGGCCAGTCACATTCGATGTATGTGGTGGATGCACGCGATGGCATCCTGCCCCGCCCTGCCTTCCATATCGAGCCGATGCCGGCGGTACCGAGGCCGGGCGACGTCATTTGCGCCGCCCGCGGACGCGACAAGTACATCTCCAGCGCGGCGGAGATCGGTTTCGGTACCACGCCGATGCATTGCGACATCGTGGTCGAAGTGGACCCCGCCGCGCGCGTGGTCAAGGCGATTGGCGGCAACGTCCAGCAGTCGGTGTCGATGGACGTGATCGACATGAACGATGCTGGCCAGCTCGACGGCTTCACGAATTCGCACATGCCGTGGCTGCTCCTGATGCGCAACAACCTGCAGTAGCTGCTTTTAATAATTAGTATAGATGGTCGATGATGAATTTTATCTTCGATCATTCGTGCGAAAAATAACTATACAGTTAGTGCTTGCAATCCATCAGCCCGCACGACTCTTTTCCATAAGCAGGATGGATGAACTTTGTTGTTTGTCGATTGGTTTGATTTATTGTGGGAATAGTTTGACGCCTACCATTCGATACCGGTAGTTCGTTCACTACATCCTGACGCGGCATTGACGGGGTTTGCTCCCGCGCGGAACACTGCGCGGTCGCAGTTCCCCCACGATTCAGCCCGCGCCATGCCAGACACCACCCCCACGATGCGTACCCCGACGACCGCGCGCCGGCTCGTTGCCGAAGGACTGGGTACGGCCTTGCTGATTGCGATCGTAGTGGGGTCCGGCATTCGTGCCGAGCGGCTTGCCGCTGGAGATACCGCGCTCGCCCTGCTCTGCAATGCCCTGGCCACTGGTGCCGGACTTGTAGCGCTGCTGGTGTCGCTTGGCCCCGTGTCAGGCGGTCATTTCAATCCGGTGGTCACGCTGTCGAACCTGATCCAGGGCAATCTGTCGCCGCGCGAAGCGCTTGGGTATGTGCTGGCGCAGTTGTCCGGCGCGGTGTTCGGCGTGATGGCCGCGCACGCCATGTTCGGTCTGCCGCTGCTGGCCGCGGCCACACAGGCGCGCACGGGTCCGCCCATGTGGTGGAGCGAATTTCTGGCGACGTTCGGGCTGATTGGGCTGGGTCTGGCCACCAGCCGCCATCGGCCGGGACTCGTGCCATTTGTCGTGGCGGGCTATATCACCGCCGGATACTGGTTCACATCGTCCACGTCATTCGCCAATCCGGCGCTGACAATTGCCTGCGCGCTGACCGATACCTTTACAGGTATTCGTGGGATTGATGTTCCGATGTTTATTTTTGCGCAGATATGTGGTGCAACGAATGCCGCGTTGCTGTTCCAGTGGCTCTGCCCTGCACCCATGGCAGCGGTCTCAAACCCGCCAGCCCAACGCTGGCAAGGCCGCACGGAGCTTACCAGCGCCGATTGAGCTGGACGCCGAAGATCGAGCCGGATGTCTGGGATGCCCAGGCATCGGCTGGCGAGGCGAAGGTGATGCCATCCACATCATTGGCACGGCTGTAGGTATAGAACGCACGCAGGTTGGCGTTGCCGGCCGATTTGCCGAGCGTAAGTGTCGGTGCCACGGTGAACGCCGTGCGCTGCCCGCCAACGCCAAACCCCGACGAGATCTGGTCGTGCGCGACCTCGAACGTCAGCCGGAACTGGTCGTTGGCGACGAATGCTGGCCGGACGCGCGTGGCGGCCCATTGCAGCGTGCCAACGCCGGAATGATCGAGCTGCAGGCTGGACTCCACCGAACCCGCCAGGCCTGTCCGGCTCTTCCATTCCACCGAATCGGACACGCGGACGCGTGACAGATCGTTGCCCATGCCCGAATAGCCGGTCATGGCCACGCGCGACCCCTGTCCATACTGCAGGCCAAGCCGATTGGTGCCATAGAGCACGCCCTTCTGCTCGTGCATGGCCGATGCCCACCATGCGCCGCCCGAATTCTCGATTTCCTGCATGGCTTCCACGCGGGTGAAGCCTACCTGGACCGAACCCTTGTCATTGGTGCCGATCGGTGCCGATCGGACTGTGTGATAGCTGGGCAGCTTGGCGCCATTTAGTTCGTTACGTGCGGTGTATTGATAACTCAGTCCGAAGTCGCCCAATTTGGCGTTGTCGACGCCGAAACGCATCGATGGCGAACTCGGTGGCAGCAGGCCCGACGACATCAGGAATGGATTGCTGTCGCGGCGGCCAGCCCAGACGCTGGCTTCCTCCAGCATGGGTGTTCCCGAGAGGCCACTGACGGAGGTATAGAAGTTCTGCACCAGCGCGTAAGGGTCCACCGCCGCGGCATTGCCGTTGACCGATGTCGTATCGGTGCCCTTGGCCTGCGCGACGAGCTGGACCTGCGTGCCGCCTCCCATATCCACCAGAGACTCGCGAATCTTGACCTCGCCCGAGCTGGTGCAGGCAAGCCCCTTGCCAAAGCCGGCCGAAGGCGTGCCACCGGCGGTGCAGGCGTGCTGCAGGCCTGACCGGTCCTCCACGGCCGCACGGCCGCTGTAGCCGAGCTGCCAGACCGAATCCCCGGCCAGATCGCCTGCCGGCAACTGCGAGCGCAGGACCGGCGGGACGTCGGAAGGGGTTTGCGCGGATGCAGGGTCGCCGGTCCCTTCCCCTTGCGGCGCAGCGGCCTGCGCGGGGAATTCTCCTAGGCGGTGCGGGAACAGGACGAGCGGCGGCGGAGGTGGTGGCGGCGGCGCCAGCGAGTCGGGCGGGCCGACAAAATCCGGATCGACGGCATTCGTCGCTTCGACGGGCTTCGCGCTATCAGCGGGCGTTGCAGCTTCCGGGGAAGTTGCCCCGTTAGCGGGCGGCGTGGCCTCGGGCGAACTGGCCGCCTCGGCGGGCTTGGCTGCCGCATCCGTCGGTGCGGACGACAGGATCAGGTCGCCAAGCGGATCGGCTGAAGGTGCCGAAGCTGCCGGTGCGGCAACTGATTCAGGAACTGCCGCCGCTGGCTCCAGGGACGCCATCACCGAGGCAGCGGGCGGCACCGTGCTCTCCGCGATGAACGGTGGCGGGGTGACGGAACTGCCGGTATGCGCGCACGCACCCAGTCCCCACGCGGCCAGTACGGCAAACGTGAGGCGACGACGGGCAAGCAGACGATGGGGGCGCAAAGCAGGACGCAGCATGGCAACGACGAAACCGGTTTGGTACGAACACCGGAACAAGGGCTCAGGTTTTATCAGGTGAACTGTTGGACTACAAGGTGGGTTACAAAATCCGCCGAAATGCCCAGCTTTTCACATTACGAAAGGCTGCGGGACGATCCAGCCATGCCCCGTGCATCATTTCCGAACATGCCCGTTATCCGTTGCAGAAGTGCGAATTCCTAGCGAAAACCCCCATTCTGATGGGGCTCCGTGCCCAAAACGCCACCGCTATAATCGACCGGCCTGTCTTTCCGACAACACATCCGGATTCCCGACAGTTCTGCATACATACATATCAATAACGAGGAGATGTCCATGGAACGTCGTTCCTTCCTGTTGAAAGCGTCCGCCGTGGCCGCCACCGGAGCGCTCGCCGCCTGCGGCAAGGAAGAAAAGCCCGCCGCGCCGGCAGCATCGGCCAGCGCCCCAGCCGCCCCTGCTGTCATCGGCAGCAACCCGGCAGTGGAATGGCGGATGGCTTCGAGCTTTCCGAAGTCGCTGGACACCATCTATGGCGGCGGCGAACTGCTGGCGCAACGTGTGAAGGAACTGACGGACGGCAAGTTCAACATCAAGGTATTTGCCGCAGGTGAAATCGTGCCGGGCCTGCAGGTGCTGGACGCCGTGCAGAACCAGACCGTGCAGATCGGCCATACCGCCGGCTACTACTACTTCGGCAAGAACCCGACGCTGTGCTTCGATACGACGATTCCGTTCGGCCTGACCGCGCGCCAGCAGAACGCCTGGATGCTGCAGGGTAACGGCATGAAGCTGATGCGCGAGTTCTTCAAGGAATACAACGTCGTCAACTTCCTGGGCGGCAACACCAATGCGCAGATGGGTGGCTGGTTCCGCAAGGAAATCAAGAGCGTGTCGGATCTGCAGGGCCTGAAGTACCGCATCGCCGGGTTTGCCGGCGTGGTGCTGTCGCGCCTGGGCGTGGTGCCGCAGCAGATCGCCGGTGGCGATATCTACCCGGCGCTGGAAAAGGGCACGATCGACGCAGCCGAATGGGTGGGCCCGTACGACGACGAGAAGCTCGGCTTCTACAAGGTGGCGCCGTACTACTACTACCCGGGCTGGTGGGAAGGCAGCGCTCAGCTCTCGTTCTATGCGTCGGCACCCGAGTTCGAGAAGCTGCCCGCGCTGTACAAGCGCGCGCTCGAAACGGCCACCATCGAGGCCCATACGAACATGATGGCGAAGTACGACACCGTGAACCCGCAGGCGCTGGCCCGTCTGCTGGAAAACGGCGTGAAGCTGCGTCCGTTCTCGAAGGAAATCATGGAAGCCTGCTTCAAGGCCACCCAGGAAGCCTACGCGGACGAAAGCGCCAAGAACCCGTCGTTCAAGAAGATCTTCGACGACTGGCGCGTGTTCCGTAACAACGAAGCCGCGTGGTTCAACGTGGCCGAGCAGGCATTCTCGCAGTTCAGCTTCGCCCGCAAGCTGTAAGCAGCAAACGCCCCTCTCCCGCGCGGAGAGGGGCGAGTGGAGAGGGCCGGCACTTTATCCGCTAGCCACGCCCGCAAGGCGCTCACACGCGCTTTCTCCCGCCCCGGTAGAATCCGCCCACAACCGGACATCTACCCGGGACATTTCCCCATGCAACTCGGCATCTTCTACGCGCTGCTCGCGTACATCATCTGGGGCCTGCTGCCCCTCTACATCAAATCCCTGCACGGCGTTGCGCCGCTGGAAATCCTGCTGCATCGCATGGTGTGGTCGCTCGTGTTTCTTGGGGCGATCCTGCTGTGGCGCCGGCATTTCGGCTGGCTTCGCGAGGTGGCGGCCAATCCACGCCTGGTGCTCAATTTCGGAGCCAGCGCGGCCCTGCTCTGCTGCAACTGGTTCCTTTATATCTGGGCCGTTTCCGCCGATCGGGTGGTCGACGCCAGCCTGGGCTACTTCATCAATCCCTTGTTCAGCGTGCTGCTTGGCGTGTTGCTGCTGCACGAGCGGCTGCGCCCCGTGCAATGGCTATCGATCGCGATTGCTGCGGCGGGGGTGATCTGGCTCACGGTGACGGCCGGGCAGCTGCCGTGGATCGCGCTCGGCCTGGCGGCATCGTTCGGCGGCTATGGACTGTTGCGCAAGACCGGTGCCCTGGGGGCGCTGGAAGGGCTGTCGCTGGAAACACTACTGCTGTTTCCGTTTGCCGCCGCCGCGCTCGCCTTTCTGTTTCTGACGGGTCAGGACACCACGCGCGCCGCAGCACCGGGTACGCAGGTGCTGCTGGCAATGGCGGGTCCGATTACCGCCGTGCCGCTGCTGTTCTTCGCGGCAGGCGCGCGGCGCATTCCGCTGTCGTTGCTCGGGCTGCTGCAGTACGCCGGCCCGACACTGCAACTGGCGCTCGGCATCTGGCTATATCACGAGCCGTTTCCGCCGCAAAAGCAGATTGGCTATGCGCTGATCTGGGTATCGCTGGCCATCTACGCGGCCGAAGGCCTGCTTGTCAGCAAGCTGCTGCAGCGGAAAACTATTAGCGTTAAGAATGAAGTCGGTGAAAGTACATGAATTTAAATCTATTAAATTGATGGTTTGCGAGAGAGGCCGCTGACAGGCCCTCCGCAAAATCCGGGCGCGGCACTATACTGTACGTTTATACAGTGCTCGATTCTCCCTTTCGTCCATGTCCTTATCCGCACGGCGCATCGCCCATCTCGACATGGATGCCTTCTATGCGTCCGTCGAACTGTTGCGCTACCCGGATTTGCGCGGCCAGGCCGTCGTGATCGGGGGCGGTCGCAACGCCGTGCCCGAGGTCCTGCCCGACGGCACACGCCGTTATGCGCGTCTGCGCGATTACGCCGGACGCGGCGTCGTGACCACGTCCACCTACGAGGCCCGCGCGCTTGGCGTGTTCTCCGCCATGGGGATGATGAAGGCTGCCAAGCTCGCACCCGACGCAATCCTGTTGCCGACCGACTTCGACGCCTACCGGCGTTACTCCGGGTTGTTCAAGGCTGCAGTCAGATCATTCACCGAACAAATAGAAGACCGCGGAATCGACGAGATATATATCGATCTGACTGATGTTGATGGCGAGGCGCGCGATGTGGCGGCCCGCATCAAGGCAGCCGTGAACGCGGCCACCGGGCTGACCTGTTCGATCTGCGTGGCGCCAAACAAGCTGCTGGCCAAGATCGGTTCCGAACTCGACAAGCCCGACGGCTTGACGATCCTGACGCCGGCCGATATCCCGACACGAATCTGGCCGCTGGCGGCCCGCAAGGTCAATGGCATCGGCCCCAAGGCGGCGGAAAAGCTGGCGGCGATCGGCATCGAGACCGTGGGGCAATTGGCGGAGGCCGACACCGCGCTGCTGCAGGCCCATTTCGGCCGCAATTACGCAAGCTGGCTGGCCGAAGTGGCGAATGGGCGCGACGAGCGGCAGGTCGTGGTCAGCTCCGAACCCAAGTCGATGAGCCGCGAAACCACGTTCGAGCGTGATCTGCATCCGCGCAGCGATCGTCCCGTACTGTCCGAGCAATTCACCCGGCTTTGCATGCGCGTGGCCGAAGATCTGCGGCGCAAGGGCTATGTGGGGCGCACCGTCGGCATCAAGCTGCGTTTCGACGACTTCCACACCGTCACGCGCGACCTGACGCTGACCGCCCACACCGCGGACGGCGCGACGATCCGGCATGGCGCCACCGAGTGCCTCAAACGTATCCCGCTGGAACGACGCATCCGGCTGCTCGGCGTACGCGTCAGCGCGTTGATCCCGGCCGCCGATCAGGGCGATGACCCCGCGCCGGTCCAGGAGGAATTGCGCTTCGACGCCGAGCCGGATTCCCCTGTTTTCCGTTGAAGCGGGTTTGAATCCCCTGTGTCATACGGGCCTATCTATGTCCCGGTAGAATCGGCGGCCATGACATCCGCCACCGCCCAACGCGCCGACGCCCCTGCTGCCTGGATCACTCCCCTCCTGGCCACCGCGTGCGGCATGATCGTCGCCAATCTCTACTACGCCCAGCCACTGGTCGGTCCGATCGCGCGGGCGCTCCAGCTTTCTCCCGAGATCGCCGGCCTGATCGTCACGCTGATCCAGATCGGCTATTGCGTGGGGCTGCTGCTGCTGGTGCCTTTGGGCGATATCGTCGAGAACCGCAAGCTTGTACTGACGCTGATCGCCGGCTGCGCGGTGGCATTGGTCGCGGCGGCGCTGGCTACCCACGCGAGCGTGTTCCTGATCGCTGGTTGCGCAATAGGCTTGTGCTCGGTGGCGGTGCAGGTACTGGTGCCGTTCGCGGCACACCTCGCCCCCGAACATGCGCGCGGCCGGGCCGTCGGCAACGTGACCAGCGGTCTGCTGATGGGCATCATGCTGGCGCGCCCGGTATCGAGCCTGGTGGCGGACCTGTTCGGCTGGCATACGATCTTCGCCGCGTCGGCCGTGGCCATGGTGCTGCTTGGCGTGGTGCTGTCGCGCAAGCTGCCGCAGCGCCAGCCGGCGCCCGGCGTGAACTATGTCGAGATGCTTGGTTCGATGGGGCACCTGTTGCGCACGCAGCCGGTGCTGCGGCGGCGCGCGATGTACCAGGCAAGCATGTTCGGCGTATTCAGCCTGTTCTGGACCACCACGCCGCTGTACCTGGCCGGGCCTGCCTTCCACATGTCCCAGACCGGCATCGCCGTGTTCGCGCTCGTGGGCGTGGCCGGCGCGATTGCCGCGCCGATGGCCGGCCGCTATGCCGATCGTGGCCACAGCCGCCAGATGACCGCCATCGCACTGGCGCTTGGCGCTGGCTCCTTCCTGCTGAGCCGCATCGGCGCCGAAGGTTCGCTCATGTCACTAGTGGCCTTGACCGTCGCGGCCATCGTGCTCGACTTTGCCGTGTCGGCCAACCTGGTGATCGGGCAGCGCGCGATCTTCTCTTTGTCCGCGGAGCATCGCAGCCGCCTGAATGGGCTCTACATGGCCATCTTCTTCGTCGGCGGCGCGATTGGCTCGTCGGTTGGCGCATGGGCCTATGCGCGTGCCGGCTGGCCGCTGGCGAGCTGGATCGGCTTCGCCTTGCCGGCCGTCGCCCTGCTCTATTTCCGAACCGAGCCTGCAAGCACCTGACCGCGGTTGAATCAGACGGAAGACGCTCGTCTCCCATGCACCAGACGTCGTCGTGTGCTCTACACTGTGCCAGCATATCGGTACCATCATTCCTGAATCCGTCGTCGCAGTACCCGCAAGATGCGGGCTTGCCGGAGACGTCCAATGGCATGGCACAAACTGCTTCCGCGGCCGCGCTGGCTGCCGCGTGCGGCACTGATATATCCGCAGCGCGTGGTGGTGGTGGGATTTGGCCTGGCGATGCTGCTGATGCTTGTCGTGGCGATGCGCGACCTGTACCTGCTGCGCGAGCGCGTCCTGATCCTGCATCAACACGACCTGGCGCTGCGCGCACTTGGCGCGGAAGCGGTTATCAATGCGGAACGGTTCAAGCTATCGTTCGTGCGCGATTACGCGCAGCAGCTTCTCGAACTCCAGCAGGGTACGAAAGCGTCTACTGACGGCGATGTCGAACGTGCCTATGCGGCACGCAATGAACCTGTCTGGGAATTGCAGGTACCGCTTGGCGACGCGCCGATCGTGGGGGTGTCGCCCCAGACCCTGAAAGGACTGCAAGGTTTCGAACGCCGCGACGAGGACCTGCGGGCGGATCTGCAGGCCGCGCGTCAGCTCAGCCATGTGCTGGGCGTCAGCCAGCGCAGCGACCGTCCCGATGGCACGGTGACGTTCATCTCGAGTAACGGCTTTTACGTGACATATCCCGCGTTGCCACCGGACCGGGCTCCTGCCCTGATCAAACGCTTTAGCGGGATCGACTATTACCGCAGCCTGCTTCCCGATCGCGACCCCAGCCACGAAATGCGCTGGGCGCAGGTCTACACGCAATTCGAAAGCACGCAACTGCGCACGACACTGAGCGTGCCGGTCTACGTCGCCAAACGCTTCCGTGGCGTGGTGGCCGTGGACCTGGAGATTCGCCGTCTGCGTGACCTGATTGGCTTGCCGGAGATCCTGGGGTCTCATCGCTACCTGCTGGACCGCAACGGCAATGTCATCGTCTCGAGTCAGACCGGAGGCAAGACCAATCTGCGCTGGCCCGACGATTTCGCCGGGGACCTGCGCAATACGGCGGTGTCGGACCTCATCTCGCAAGGCACGGGCATGCGGCACGTCAATGGCCAGTATGTGTACTTCCAGCGCGTGGGCAGTGCCGGAAACTGGCTAATGGTGGACACGCTCGACGAATACGATGTCTATGCGACGGTGGCCCGGCGCCTCAGCTTGCCATTGCTGACGATCTGGTTCCTGCTACCTGTGCTGATGTATGTCACGCTGCGTGTGGTGACGCTGCTGTTTGACCACTATCTGGCCGCCGGCAGGAAACTCCAGCAGATGGCCGAGACCGATCCCTTGACGCAACTGGCCAACCGGCGCCGCTTTAGCGAACAGTTCAAAAAGGAGACGGCCCGCCGGCAGCGCGATGGCACGCCGCTGGCCATGCTGATGCTCGACATTGACTTCTTCAAGCGCGTGAACGACAAATGGGGCCACGCCAGCGGCGACTGCGTGCTCGTGACGATGGCGGACCTGCTGCGCAAGCAATTGCGCGAGGTCGACTTCCCAGCTCGCCTTGGCGGCGAGGAATTCGCGGTGCTGCTCCCGGGCGCCTCGACGGCTGAAGCCGTGGCCGCGGCCGAGCGCTTGCGCCTGGCCGTGGAAGCCGCGTCCGTCGAGGCGGCACCCGACGCGCCGCACCCCGAGGCGGGCGACGGACGCATCCGCTTCACCGTGTCTATTGGTGTTGCAGAAGCCGGGACCGACGGATGCCAGACACTCGACGCCATGCTGGCAGTGGCCGACCGCCGGCTCTATGTCGCCAAGGAAGCGGGGCGTAATCGGGTATGCGCGACGGATGCGCCGGATGCGCCGGCCGGTAGTGCAGCGGTGCCATCGATGCAGCGACAAGGCAGTTCATGACCAGCTCCTTGCGCGGGGATACGGCAAGTGCGCCCCGCGCAAATCCATGGCGCATTTCAACTCAGCGCACGAGAAACGCGATGTCGTCGGCAGTGATGACCGACACCGGAATCCCTTTGCGACGCTGAAACAGGATGTGTTGCTGAACGCGGCTGCGTTGCTCGGCGAAGACTGCGGGTTCAATCGCCAGGCCGTTGCGCGCGTAGTGCTGCACCAGCAGCTTGTAGGCGCGATGGCGGATCTGCAGCGTCTCGTTTTCCGCGCGCAGGCGCTGCCATTCGTCGGGGCTCAGGTCGAGCGTGTGATTGAGTTCGTCGACCGTGCGGGAATGCAGGTCGCGATAGAGATCGCGTTCGGCTTCCATGCGGTGCAGTTCGTCACGCAGCGCGGTGATCTTGCGCTGGAGCTTGAGCGACTGGCTGACGGCCGCCTGCATGCCTTTGGCCGCTTCCAGCGCCTGGTTGGCCGCCGCCATGGTGCTCTTCCACAGGCCGCGATCGCTTGCCGCGCCGAGTTCCGGCACCCAGCCGTCCGACGCCTTGATTATCGTATCCATCTTGACCCCAGTGACACCCATTGAAACTTCTGTTTTATCGGCCGATTCGCATCGTCGTGCGTCGGTCCGGATCGTTCTTGTCATTGCTCCGTCCGTGCGGCAGGCAACTGAAATCCATCGTAGTGAGATGTATGTCGGCCGCCAAGTCAAAGATGTTTAGATCAGATTTCCCCCCCAGCCGGCGATGCCGAAATGCGACAGCGGCAATGACCTGCGACGACAGACAAAGCAAACAACACCACGTAAACCCCAACACATTTGCTGACGTTTTGACAGGCATTTGACAGTTTCGGCCATCTAGAATTCGGGCCATGATCGCCGATGTCCATGCCGTCGGCAGTCTGGCCAAATACATCGTGGCCGTTCTCTCAGTACAACCACAACATTCCAATAAAGACAGGAGACAGCATTGATGAATCGCTCGTTCGCCCGTTTCACGCACGCCTTCGTCGCCTCTGCGACGCTGGCCGCCGCCGTGGTGGCCGCTCCGGCCTACGCCGTGGACTCCCTCAAGGTCATGATTGGCGCCAACCCCGGTGGCGGTTTCGACCAGACCGGCCGCACCATCGGCGCGGCAATGGTGGCAGCTGGCGCAGCCAAGAGCGCCTCCTATGACAACAAGGGCGGCGCGGGCGGCACCATCGGCCTGACCCAGTTCGTCAACACCGACAAGGGCAACCCGAACGCGCTGATCGTGACCGGCGCCGTGATGGTCGGCGCGATCGAGACGAACCACCCGCCGGTGACCCTGAAGAACGCCACGCCGATCGCGCGCCTGTTCGCGGACACGATGGTGCTGACGGTGCCGGCCAGCTCGCCGATCAAGTCGATCAAGGACCTGACCACGCAGCTGAAGGCCAATCCGGGCAGCGTGAGCTGGGGCGGCGGTTCGAAGGGTTCGATCGACCACATCCTGGCTGGCCTGATCGCCAAGGAAGCTGGCGTGGACCCGAAGAAGATCAACTATGTGCCGTTCCAGGGCGGTGGTGAAGCCTCGGCATCGATCCTGGGCGGTCACGTGACCGTCGGTATCGCTGGCGTGTCCGAGTTCCTGCCGTTCATCAAGACCGGCAAGATGCGCGCGCTGGCCGTGACGTCGAAGGATCGCACCGCCGATATCCCGACGCTCAAGGAGCAAGGCATCAACGTCGAGATCTACAACTGGCGCGGTGTTTATGGCGCGCCTGGCATCTCGGCCGAACAGCGCAAGGCGATGATCGACGCCGTGGTCAAGGGCACCGAGAACCCGGTCTGGAAGGACGCGCTGCAGAAGAACGACTGGACGCCGTTCCTGCTGACCGGCGACGAGTTCGGCAAGTTCGTCGACGCGGAATCCGCCCGCCTGGGTGGCACGCTGCGCGAACTCGGCGTCGCCAAGTAAGACCGCTCCACAGGGGCCCGGCGCGCAAGCCGCGGTCCCCGACGACCAGCAAGCACGCGGAAGTTCGTTTCACCCTGTCGTTCCCGCCCGGCCGCCGACCGTCATGTCCGGCGGTGCGGAGAGCGGCACGGGGCCCGGTGCCGCCACCTGCGATGCACCGAAAAAACAAACCATATCGTCACCGGGCCCCGTGACCGTGCGGGTGGCAGGACCATCCGAGAGCCCCATCATGAAACCATCCCACGTCTCCATCGGCGTCGCCATCCTGGCGGTGTCCGCCTTCTTCTTTGCCGGATTGCCGGGTATTTCCGGCGATGAAGGCTATGCCGGCCTGTCGCCGCGCTTCGTCCCCACGCTGGTGGCCATCGGCCTGGCGGTGTGCGGCGCGCTGCTGACGTGGCAAGGCGTGCGCGGCGGCTTCCGCAACATGCCCGAAGAGGATGCCGAACTGCCGTCGGCGCCGCACAACTTCAAAGGCTTCCTGTGGGTGGCGTTGGGGCTGGTGGCCAACATGGCGCTGATCGGCACGCTGGGCTTCGTGTTCTCGTCGACGCTGATGATGGTGTGCGTGGCGCGTGGCTATGGCAGCCGCCGCATCGTGCGTGACGCGCTGATCGGCCTGCTCATCACGGTGCCGATGTGGGCGCTGTTCGAATTCTTGCTCGGCATCAACCTGCCGCTGCTGCCGGTAGCGGGCTTCTGAGCCCGCACCCCAACGGGAGGAACGAAACATGGATACCTTGAACCAGTTGATGCACGGCTTTGCCGTGGCCATCACGCCGCTTAACCTGATGTGGGCCCTGGTGGGCTGCTTCCTGGGCACCGCGATCGGCGTGCTGCCGGGCATCGGCCCGGCGCTGACCGTGGCGATGCTGCTGCCGCTGACCGCGAAGGTGGAACCGACCGCCGCGCTGATCATGTTCGCCGGCATCTACTACGGCGCGATGTACGGTGGCTCGACGACCTCGATCCTGATGAACACGCCGGGCGAGTCGTCCACGATGGTCACCGCGATGGAAGGCAACCTGATGGCCAAGAACGGCCGTGCGGGCCCCGCGCTGGCCACGGCCGCGATCGGTTCCTTCGTGGCCGGCACGATCGCCACGGTGCTGCTGTCGATGTTCGCGCCGGTGGCTGCCGACGTGGCGCTGCAGTTTGGCCCGGGCGAGTACTTCATGATCATGCTGCTGGCCTTCACGACCGTTTCGGCCGTGCTCGGTTCGTCGCTGCTGCGCGGCATGACCAGCCTGTTCCTGGGTCTTGGTATCGGCCTGATCGGCATGGATTCGCTGTCCGGCCAGACACGCTATTCGATGGACGTGCAGGAACTCTACGATGGTATCGACATCGTCGTGGTGGCCGTGGGCCTGTTTGCGGTGGGTGAGGCGCTATTCAACGCCTTCTTCCCGCAGCCCGAAGGCTCGTTCAATAAACTGAGCTCGGTCCACATGAACAAGTCGGACTGGAAGCGCTCGGTGCCGGCCTGGATTCGCGGCACGGTTATCGGCTTCCCGTTCGGCCTGATTCCTGCCGGCGGCGCGGAGATTCCGACGTTCCTGTCGTATGCCGCCGAGAAGAAGCTGTCCGACCACAAGGACGAGTTCGGCCGCGTTGGTGCGATCGAAGGCGTGGCTGGCCCCGAGGCCGCCAACAACGCCGCCGTGACCGCCACGCTGGCCCCGCTGCTGACGCTGGGCATCCCGACTTCGAACACCACGGCAATCCTGCTGGCGGCGTTCCAGAACTACAACCTGCAACCGGGTCCGATGCTGTTCCAGACCTCGGGCGATCTGGTGTGGGGCCTGCTCGCTTCGCTGTATATCGGCAACGTGATGCTGCTGGTGCTGAACCTGCCGGCAATCGGCCTGTGGGTGCGCATGCTGCGCGTGCCGACGCCGCTGCTGTACGGTGGCATTCTGATCTTCGCCGGCCTGGGTGCGTATGGCATTCGCCAGTCGTGGTTCGATCTGCTGCTGCTGTTCGTGATCGGCCTGCTCGGCATGGCGATGCGCCGCTTCGATTTCCCGACCGCGCCAGTCATCGTCGGCCTGATTCTGGGCCCGATGGCCGAGAAGCAGCTTCGCAATGCGCTGTCGATCGGACAGGGCGACTGGAGCCTGTTCATCAAGCAGCCGATCTCGGCAACCATCCTGGCCATGACCGTGGCGGTGGTGGTGCTCCCGCGTCTGCTGCGCTGGCACGCCAGCCGCACGACCGCGCGCGCGGAAGCGGACAACGCGGCATAAATCCCAGGTTCCGCCCTTTGGGGCGGCCCGGCGGGTTTGGGCAGGGGGCTTCGGCCCCCTGTATCATTGGCGCAAACAACATCGTGCGCCGAGGAGACACGGACCGTGCCCGAATCCACTTTCACGCTAGCCGACATCGACGCCACGCTCGAACGCGTGCTGGCCCCCTGGGTGCGTGAGCTTGGCCTGCGTGCCGAAGCCGTCGATGCCGATGGCGTGACACTGCGTCTGCCTTTCAGCGAAAGCCTTCGCCACGCCGGCGGCGTGGTGTGCGGGCAGGTGCTGATGTCCGCGGCGGACACGGCGATGATCGTCGCCATCGCGAACGCCCTGGGCAATTTCCGCCCGATGACGACCGTCAGCCTCACTACCAACTTCATGCGTCCCGTGATCGACGGCGATGTGCTTGTGCGCGCCAACGTGTTGCGGCTCGGCAAGACCGTGGTGTTCGGCGAGATCGAACTCACTGGCAAGGACGGCAAGCTCGCCGTGCAGGCCACTACCACCTACGCGCTGCTTTGAACGCCGGCATGTCGACCTCCACTTCCATCCCTTCGCCAGGTGCGCAGCCATTCGACCAGATCGTTTTCGCTGGTGGTGGCAACCGCTGCTGGTGGCAGGCCGGATGGTGGGACACCGTGGCGCCAGAGCTGAAACTGCGGCCACGCGTGATCGCCGGCATCTCGGCGGGCGCGGCCACGGCGTGCATGGTCTACGCCAATGATTCGAAGCAGACCATGGCCTACTACCGCGAGGTGCTGGCCAACAATTCGCGCAATGCGTACTGGGGCAACCTGCTGCGGCGCGAACGCGTATTTCCGCACTACGGTATCTATCGCAACGCATTGCTTTCGCTGTTTGGCGACAGCCGTCTGGAGCGATTGCAGGAAGCGCCGGAGATTCGCATCGGCGTCGCGCATATCCCGCGCTGGAGCGGCCCGCGTCTGGCCGTAGCGGCCGGCCTGCTCGCGTACAACATCGACAAGCACCTGCTCAAGACACTGCACCCGAGGCTGGGCCGCAAGCTTGGCTTTCATCCGGAGTTCGTGCGCGCGCAGGATTGCCGGTCGCCCGAGGATCTGGCCGATCTGCTGCTGCAATCGGCATCGACGCCACCGTTCACGCCAGTACTTCGCCGGGATGGCCGCGCGGTGCTCGACGGCGGACTGGTCGACAACGTCCCCGTCGATGCGCTCGATGCCACGCCGGGCAATGTGCTGGTGCTGGTGACCAGGCTGTATCCACGCCCGCGCCGCTTCGTGCTCGAGGTGGACGGCCAGCGTCGCCTGTATCTGCAACCGTCAATGCGTGTGCCGATTTCGAGCTGGGATTACACCCGGCCCGAGGCGATGACGCATGCATACGACCTGGGCTGCCGCGATGCGGAAACGTTCCTGCGCGAGTGGCCCGAGATCAGAGAGGAGTTGTTGCCGGCGTCTTGAGTGGTATGCGCCAGATTGGCGCCGGTCGATCGTGTGTGCAATGTGCAATGCGGCCAAGGGCTGCCAGGCAAGGAGGCATGAATGACTAAGCGTCAGGCATCAACGGCGACCACCACGAAGACAACGGCAAAAGCCCGGCGCCGCGCCAGCGAGGTTAGCGCGGAGCCGGTTGTCGAGCGTGTGCCGCGCCGCAAGCGTTCCGTGCGGCCCACCACGCGTGAAGCGGATTTCGTCGTGATCGGCGCAGGCTCCGGTGGCGTGGCCGCGGCGCGCCGCGCGGCATCGCATGGCGCACGCGTGATACTGGTCGAGCGCGACGCCATTGGCGGCACCTGCGTGAATCGCGGTTGCGTGCCAAAGAAGATGCTTTCCTATGGCGCGAACTGGGCGTCGATCCTCTCGACGTGCCTGTCGCATACCGGCGGCAAGGAAGACTGGCGTGATGCCAGTGTGCGCGTGAATGCCGAAGTGGCGCGGCTCAATGCGTCGTACGCGCAACGGCTCAATGAGGCCGGCGTCGAGATCCTGCATGGCGATGCGCGACTCAGTGGACCGGACGAGGTGGTGGTCGGCAACGAGATCATCCGCACGCGCAAAACGCTGATCGCCACTGGCGCGCATCCCCTCGCCCTGCCCGTTCCGGGCGGCGAGCTGGCGAGTTCGTCCGATGACGTGTTCACCTGGCAGACCGTGCCTGCATCGATCGCCGTGATCGGCGGCGGCTACATTGCCGTGGAGATGGCGTCGATTCTCTCGCGCTATGGCGTGAAAGTGGACCTGCTGGTGCGCGGAGATCGCCTGCTGCCGAAGTTCGATCACGATATTGCCGCGGCGCTGGCCGAGGCACTCGCGGCAAAGGGCGTGCGACTCCATTTCAGGGCCGACGTGACGATGCTGTCGCAGGCCAACGGCGCGACGGAAGTCTGCTACACGCAGCAGAACAATCCTGGCCGCACGCAGACCGTGCGCGCACAGGCGGTGCTCGCGGCGATCGGGCGCCGGCCCAGCATCGCCGAACTCGGGCTCGATGCGCTTGGCGTGCAGCTTGGCGAACGCGGCGGCATTTGCGTCGATCGGCAGTTCCGCACCACGGTGCGCTCGATCCATGCGATCGGCGACTGCATGGATCGGAATCTGCATCTGACGCCGGTAGCCATCGCGCAGGGGCGCTGGCTTGCCGATCGGTTGTTCGGCAAACGTGGTGATATTGCCGATTTCGATTTCGTGCCGACCGCCGTGTTCAGCGAACCCGCGATCGGAGCGGTGGGATTGACTGAGACACAGGCGATCGAAGCCGCCGGCGGCAGAGCCGATCGCGTGCGCACCGAGATCAAGCGGTTCGTGTCGCTGGAGAACCGCTTCGGCGGTGTGGCGCAGCCATCGGTATTCAAGCTGGTGTTCAACGCGCGCAGCGGGCGGGTGCTGGGCGCGCACCTGATGGACAACGCCGCGCCGGAGATCATCCAAACCTTTGCCGTTGCACTGCGCCTCGGCGTGAAGGATGCGCATCTGAAGACGACGATGCCACTGCATCCTACGGTGGCGGAGGAACTGTTCGGCTAGGGATGTGAACTAGTCCAGCGCCGGATTCACGCGCGACAGTGCTTCGCGAAACAGGTTCGAGAATCGCGTGGCGGCCAGCGAGAGCGGGTTGTCGCGCAGCGTCACGATGCCGAGCACCAGGGGCCGCAGCGGTACGTCCACGGGAATGCGCGTGAGCTGCTCCGACTGGGGACCCACCTTCAGGATGCTGCTCGGGATCGTCGACACGGCATCGGTGCTGACCAGCAGACTCGACGTCACGCCGAACGTATTGGTCTTGATGATGCGCCGGGGAAGCGGCAGGCCGAGTTGCTGCAACTGATCGAGCAGGAAGGTGTGCTGGCTGCCTGGCGATAGCTGCATCAGCCAGTCGCACTCCACCAGTTCTTCCCAGCGCGTGGCGTTGGCCAGCGGGTGTCCACGGCGGCCCGCGATCATGACGTCGAGCGTCTTCAGGGGCTCGAAATCGAACTCGCTGCCCAGCGTCTCCGGAATCAGCGCGGCAATCGCGAAGTCGACCGTGCCGGCGCGCAGCGCGGGCAATACTGCGGGCATCAGGCCCTCTTCGAGCGTCAGGTCGGCCAGCGGCATGCTGCGCCGGAAATCTCGCAGGACATCGGGGAGCACGCTCAGGAAGACCATCGGCGTCACCGCGACCGACACGCGGGCTTTTTCGCCGCCCATCAACTGACGGATGTCCTGGCGCGCGAGCGTGAGCTGGTTCTGCGACTGCCGCGCGCGGACGGTCAGCTGGCGGCCGCACTCGGTGAGCGTGATACCGCGCGAGCTTCTGACGATCAGCGGCGCATCGAGGTCTTCTTCCAGTTCCCGAATGGCCTTCGTGATCGCTGCCTGGCTCAGGTGCAGACTGCGCGCGGCGCCACGGATGCTGCCGGTTTCGACCAGCCGCAGCCACGCCTTCAATTGATGGTCCCGCATGTGTGTTGTCTCCCCTGGGCAGGCGTCCTGCTGCGCCGCAAACGGTGACAACTGTTGGTGGTCACCATCGGAAAAGTATTGTCTTTTGGTATGCATCATAGCGGACTAGTCTTTCTCCGACGTGCCGCCAGCCCCACAGGCGGCCGAACACAAAACTCAAAACACGGAAACAGGAGACAAACGCATGAGCAACGTGAGCAACGAGCTGTGGCGTTGGAGCGCGGCCGAGGCCGCCAGCCAGATCGCAAAGCGCGAGGTATCGTCGGTGGAGGTTGTTGCCAGTAGCTTGGCCCGACTGGACGCGGTCAATCCGTCGATCAATGCTGTCGTCGACGTGCTGGCGTACGAGGCGATGCAGGCAGCGGCCGACGCCGATGCGGCGCTGGCCCGGGGCGAGTCACTTGGGCCGCTGCATGGCGTCCCCGTCACGGTGAAGGTCAACGTCGACATGGCGGGCCGTGCCACGACCAATGGCGTGGTGGCGTTCCAGGACACGGTGGCCAGCGTGGACAGCCCGGTGGTTGCCAATCTCCGCAAGGCCGGCGCCGTAATCATCGGCCGCACCAACACGCCGGCATTCTCGCTGCGCTGGTTCACTGACAACGACCTGCATGGCCGTACCCTCAATCCGTGGAATGCCAGCCATACACCGGGCGGGTCCAGCGGTGGTGCCTCGGCTGCGGTGGCGGCCGGTATCGGCGCCATCGCGCACGGCAATGACCAGGGTGGCTCGATTCGCTATCCGGCCTATGCTTGCGGTGTTGCCGGGCTGCGCCCGACCCAGGGTCTGGTGCCGGCCTTCAATCCCTCGCAGTTGCGTGAGCGCACGATGGGTGCGCAGCTATCGTCGGTGCAGGGGCCGCTGGCACGCACGGTAGGCGACCTGCGTCTGGCGCTGACCGCGATGGCCGCGCCGGACAGCCGTGACCCCTGGCAGGCTTCGGCCTCGGTTGGTAGCGCTCACAAGACCTTTCCGACACGCATTGCCGTCTGCGCAACCCTGCCGGGCTTCACGGCCGACGAAGCGGTCACGGCCGCCGTAAGGCAGGCGGCTCGCTGGCTCGAGGATGCCGGCTGCGTGATAGAGGAAGTCGTGCCACCTCGATTGCAGGAGGCGACCGACCTGTGGCTGGCACTGACGATGAACGAACTGGCCGCTGGCCTGGGCGACATCATCGAGCGTGACGGCGACGATGCCGTGCGCGCTGCCATCGGCACCCAACGACGTCAGACAGCATCGCTGGATCTCGCCGGATACATGAACGCCCTGGCGCGACGCACCACGCTGCTGCGCGAGTGGCAGCAGTTCTTCGAACGCCACCCGCTGTTGCTGATGCCCGTGTCCTGGCAACGCCCGTTCATGATCGACGCGGACCGTCAGGGCGCTGATGCCGCGCGCCACATCCTCGACGCGCAGAGTCCGATGCTCGCAACGGCAATTCTCGGCCTGCCCGGGCTGTCCGTGCCCACTGGATTGGCGGGAGGCTTGCCAATGGGTGTGCAACTGGTAGCCGGACGCTTTCAGGAAAGCCTGATCCTGTCCGCCGGCGAGGCCATCGAGGCGCGCTGTGGCGTGATGACGCCGATCGATCCCCAGACGTCGGCCGCGCGCTGAAAGGAGTCCGGTCATGCTCAAGCTACTGATCGGCATCGGCATTCCCTACGTTGGCGTGCTGGGGCTGCTGCCCTGGGTTGCGTCGGTAGACACCTTCGTGCTCGGCGTGCCATTCATCTATGCGTGGATGTTCGCCTGGTTCGTGCTGACGTCGGTGTGCCTCTACGTCTGCTGGCGCTTCTTCGATCGTCCTGTCGACGCCGAGCGTCGGCTGGACGCCTGACTACCGGGAGCCACTCTTATGTCCACAGCGGTTTTCCTCGGCTTCATCGTCCTGTCGCTGTACCTGGCCCTGCGTTCGCGCAAGGGAAAGGGGTCGCAAAGCGCTCATGACTTCTTCGTCGCGTCCCGGCAGTTCGGCGCGTTCCTCGTGTTCTTCCTGGCGGCTGGCGAGATCTACAGCGTGGCCACGATGGTGGGCTTCGCCGGCGGCATCTACGCGAAGGGGCCGACCTACGGCATCTGGTTCCTGGGCTATATCCTGCTGGCCTATCCGCTTGGATACTTCCTGGCGCCGAAGATATGGGAGGCCGGCCAGCGCTTCAATGCCATCACACTGGCTGACCTGTTCAAGGGCCACTTCGACAACCGCGCCGTGGAGTTCGTGGTCGCGCTGTCGTCGATCCTGTTCCTGTTGCCGATGGCGCAGCTACAGTTCACGGGCCTGATCGCCGCGTTCCGGGGGCTAGGCTGGAGCTTCCAGCCGCTCCATCTGGTCCTGATCGCGGCGGTGCTCGCCTTCACGTACATCGCCATATCCGGCGTGCGTTCGTCGGCCTACGTGGCGGTGCTCAAGGACGTGCTGATGGTGGTGGCGATCGTGGTGACGGGTCTGGCGGTTGCGGGCGAGGTCGGCGTGGCGAAGGTCTTCCACGTGGCGAGCGAGCAGGTCAGCAACCGGATGAACGACGAGCAGCTACGCTTTTCGATGAGCACGATCCTGTTCCAGTCGCTTGGCTTCTACATGATGCCGATCTCGGTGCAGTTCATCTACACGGCGAAAAGCGCCGATACGATCCGCCGCACGCAAGTGGCCATGCCGCTGTACATGCTGATGTATCCGTTCCTGGTACTGGCGTCGTACTACGCGCTGACGCGCAGCGACACGCTTGCAACGGCGAACGAGGCCTTCTTCGTGGCGGCCACCCACCTGTTGCCCTCCTGGCTACTGGGCCTGGTGGCGGCGGCCGCGGCGCTGTCGGGCCTGCTGGTGCTGACGGGCATGTGTCTGGCGATCGGTCCCATCGTCACGCGCAACCTGCTGCCGCACCTGCCAGAGTCCAGGCAGAAGGCGGGTGCAAAGGGGGTGATCGTCGTGTACCTGATCGTGTCAATCCTGATGACGCTGATGGCGCCGAACCTGATGCTCACGCTGATCAACACCACGTACTACGGCGTGACGCAGTTCCTGCCAGGGATGATCGTCATCCTGTTCTCGCTACGTGTCAGGCCAAGCGCGGTGGTGCTGGGCATCCTGACCGGCCAGTTGATGGCGGTCGTGCTGTATCTCGAGAAGGTGGATCTGGGTGGCATCAACCTTGGACTGCCCTGCCTCGCGGCGAACGTCGTGGTGATGGTGGTGCTGAACCTGCTTCGTACCCCGAAGGGGCTTCAGGCGACGGCGTAGTCGCACAGCAGGCCAGATGCTTGATGGTCGCGGGGTCGGGCATCGCCCGATTCCAACCGACCGAATGCAGAACGCAAAAAGCAAAACGGACGCCGAAGCGTCCGTTTTGCTTGAATCTGGTGGCCTGGGACGGAATCGAACCGCCGACACAAGGATTTTCAATCCTCTGCTCTACCGACTGAGCTACCGGGCCAAAGAAGCGAAACTATAACTGTGCAAAACTGGTTCGTCAAGCGTTTTGTCGAGCCACTTATTGCTCGGTCGGCTCGGGCTTGTTGCGGCCCAGTTCCACGCCCAGCTGCTTGAGCTTGCGGTACAGGTGGGTACGCTCCAGACCGGTCTTCTCCGCCACTCGGGTCATGCTGCCGTGTTCGCGCACCAGGTGGTACTCGAAGTACGCACGCTCGAACAGGTCGCGCGCTTCACGCAGCGGCATGTCGAACGAGAACTGCATTTCACCTTCGGGCACACCGCGGGTAGCCGTGCCGTTCGCGATGGCCTCGGCCGGTACCTCGGCGGTTGCCATCGCGGAGACCGCGGCTTCGCCCGTGCTGGCGGCGGCAGGTGCGGCCACCACGGAAGGCGCGGCGCGTGGGCGCTCGACCCCACGGGCCAGCCCTGCCTCGACGGCGGACAGCAGCTTCTGCAGCGCGATCGGCTTCTCAAGGAAGTTGAGCGCGCCGATCTTGGTGGCTTCGACGGCCGTGTCGATCGTCGCATGGCCGGACATCATGATGACCGGCATGGTCAGGAAGCCCTGTGCCGACCACTCCTTGAGCAGCGTCACGCCGTCCGTATCCGGCATCCAGATATCGAGCAGCACCAGGTCCGGCGTCGCGCCTGCACGGAACTCGCGTGCCTGCTGGGCGTTCTCCGCCACTTCGACCACGTGGCCTTCGTCGCTCAGGATTTCCGAGAGCAGCTCCCGGATACCCATTTCGTCATCGACTACGAGGATGGTTGCCATACGTTCCTCTTAACCCCACCGCAGCGTCACCGGACGTTGCCGGTGCGCAAGATTGACTATGCCAGCTTAACGAACAGGATCGAGATCTGAGCGCCAATGATCTCGGTGCCGTTCATGCGATTGCGCACCTCGATGCGTGCGCCATGTTCGTCAATGATCTTTTTCACCATCGCCAGCCCGAGACCCGTGCCCTTGGCCTTCGTGGTCACATAGGGTTCGAACGCGCGGCTCAGAATCCGTGGTGCGAAGCCGGGGCCATTGTCCGCTATGGACAGCTTGACGGCTTGCCGGTCTTCGCCGGCAGAATCTTTGTATTCTACAGTCTCGGTGTGCAGAGTGATATGGGGCGCCGCCCTACCGGCCGCAACGTTTTCCGCCACCGCATCCTGGGCATTTTGCAACAGGTTGTGAATCACTTGCCTGAGTTGGGTCGGATCGCCTTTGATTTCAGGCATATCCGTGTCCAGCGTCGGATGGATCACGGGGTGCTCGTGCACGGCAGGGTCATCGATGCCGTAGAGATGCAGGACTTCCGACACCAGGCCGTTGAGCGGCAGCGACTGCATCACAGCCGGCGGCGTGCGCGCGTAGTCGCGGAAATCATCGACCATGCGCTTCATCGCCGCCACCTGGTTGACGATTGTCGCAGCCCCACGTTTCAGTACTTCGGCATCCGACGTCTCAAGTTTAGGGGACAGCTTCATCTGCAGCCGTTCCGCCGATAGCTGGATCGGTGTCAGCGGATTCTTGATCTCGTGGGCAAGACGGCGCGCCACTTCTCCCCAGGCCACCGAACGCTGTGCCGAGATCACGTCGGAGATATCGTCGAACACCACCACGTAGCCCGGTTCGTCATGGCTGCCGCCAGGAAGATGCGCGCCGCGAACCAGCAGTGTGAGCGGCTGCTCCTCGTCGCCCTGCGGCAACTCGATCTGCTTCTGCCAGTGCTGCGCGCCCCCCAGGACCTCGCTGGTGGTCTGCTCGGAAAATGCCTGACGCACGATCTCCGCGAAGTCGTTCATGCCGGGGATCTGTTCCACCGGGTGGCCCAGCACACCGTTGAGCGGCTGGCGAAAGATGCGCTCGGCGCCGGGGTTGGTAGTGATCAGCACAAAGCGCCGGTCGAACACGAGCACACCTGCGGTCAGATTCCGCAGCACGCTTTCCAGATACGCCTTCGACTGCTCGAGCGCACTGCGATTCTCTTCCACGGCGATGCGCGCTTCAGAAAGCTGACGCGTCATCTGGTTGAACTGCTGGGTCAGCATCCCGAGTTCGTCGCGGCTTTTGAGCTCACGCTTGGGAGAGAGGTCGCCCTCCGCCACTTCCTTCGTACCCTGCAGCAGCATCAGCAGCGGGCGGGCTAGCTGGCCACCCAGCAGCAGCGCCAGCATCACGGCGATGAACACGGCGAGGAACAGCGTCAGCGTCAGCGTGCCGATGTACATCTTGCGCAGGCCGGTGCGGCCCAGCGCCTTTTCCTGATATTCCTGATAGGCCCGCTGGACCTCGTCGGCATTGCGCGCGAGCACGCCAGGTACCGGGTGCAGGACCTGCAGGTATCGCTCCTCTCGCACAGTGTCGCCCACCAGGCCGAAGCCCGTGGCGGGCGCATCCTCGGGGCGACGCTCCACGGACAGGCCCGAGCCTGCCCAACGACTACTCGGCACGGGCAGGCCGAGTTTCGGCGGGGGATGCTGGGTACGCGCCGCCGCGGCCACGGCAGCACTTGCAGTGGCCTGTGCCTGATCGTCGGAGGCTGCCGCGCTCGGCGCGGGTCCCAGCGGAATGATCACGCGCAGCCGGTAGAGATGGCTGCTATCGACATTGGGCTGCGGTTTGTCGCCAGTCGACGGATCGGTGCCACCTTCCACTGCCGCATAGCCTCCGGCCATGCGTGCCTGCTCTGCCAGCACGCCGGATGGCAGGTCCGGCACCAGCGACGCATAGCTGCTCGACGCCGTTGCCAGCACGCGTCCGCTGCCGGTGAAGATCGCGGCTTCCTGTACGCCGTACTGCTCGCGCAGGCGGTTCAGTTGCAGCGACGTTGCCATGCCGCTCGAGCCGGTCAGCTGGTCGGCCATCAAGCGCGCCTTGCCCTGCAGATCGGCCAACTGGCTGTCGATGGTGGAGCGGCCGAGATTGAGGCCGGCCTCGAGCGCGGTTTCCACGCGCACGTCGAACCACGACTCGATACTGCGGGAAACGAACTGCAGCGAGACCAGATAGATCAGAACGCCCGGTAATACGCCGACCACGCCGAAGAACACGGCCAGCTTCGACATCAGCCGCGTGCCGAACTTGCCGCGGCGATAGCGCAGCCAGAGCGTCAACGCGAGCGCGCCCACGGTCAGCACCAGCAAGGCGCCGACAACGAGGTTGATCTTGAAGAGCAGCGTGAAATAGCGGTCGAAGAACTCGGTATTGGCCGAGGCCCCGGCTAGCAGTCCCACCAGTACCAACGCCAGGAAGACGATGATGCCCACCACGACGCGATAGAGCAGGCGTCGGAATCTGCTGTCCCACGGATTGCCGTTCATGGCTGGCTTACCGGCTGGACCAGTTGGTTCGTGGACAACGCATTCGACAGCGTTTGCGAGAACTGCGTGCGTGGTTCCGCGCTGACGGCCGAAGCGGGCGTTGGTGACGAGCCGGGCATGGCCGGCGGTGCGGGTGGCGCAACGGGCGGCGGTGCTACCGGGGCCGGTGGCGGCGGTGCGTCGAGGTTGGTCGGCACCGTGTAGTTGAAGCGCTTCCACTCCGACGACAGGTTCCACTCACGCGTATTCACGGCGTTGATCTGGAACGGCTTCGGTAGCTGGGAAAGGTCCAGGCGCATCCGTGTTTCGGCGTGATAGGTCTCGCCGAGCCTGACCTGGTTGCGTTCGAACACGCGCCAGCCGCGTACTTGCTGGATGAACTGCAACGCGCTCTTGAGACGGCTGAACGGTAATTGCAGGCCACCGGTCGACACGCGGTACTGGCGCGTCAACGGCTGATAGGAAATGCGCACCGTGCGCATGGTGTTGACCGGCTTCTCGTCGAACCAGTACCAGCGTGGGCGCGTGAGCTGGAAGTCGACGACGAAATAGAGCGAGATGCCCTTGTGCAGGGCGTCTTCCAGCGCGGGCGGCAGGTCGAAGTCGAACGACGCGGCGAGATCGAACCCGCCGTCCTGGTACTCGATGCGGGCCTCGGTAGTCTCGATGAGCTGCGCCGATGCGTGCGGGGCAAGCACCATCAGCATCAGCATCATCATCGTGGCCGCGCACCATGCGCGGAGTGTGTTCACCAGCGAGTCTGCCGGGCACTCGCGCAACGCGTGACCGGGGACACGTAGGTCGAACAGGCGCGGCGTGCTCAGCATCGGTGGAATTCAGGCGCGTTTCTGGAAGCGGGCGTAGTAGAAGCCATCGTGATCCGATGGCAGGCTTGGCTGGCCGGCCATGTCGGTGCCGGCCGTCTCCTGCGCCTTCGTGCCGGGCAGGAGCTGCCCGGGCGCCTGCAATCGTATCGCATCTGGGAGCTGGGCACCAAACCAGAGCGCCTGCTCCTCGCCCTCCGTTGGGAAAATAGAACAGGTCACATAGACCAGAATGCCGCCTGGCTTAAGAAGCGACCACAATTGCGACACGATGCGACGTTGCTCATTGACAAGCTTCGTGATGTCCGATTCGCGGCGCAGCCAGCGGATATCGGGATGGCGTCGGACGATGCCCGACGCCGAGCACGGCACATCGGCCAGAATGCGGTCGAACTGCTGGCCATCCCACCAGTCCTTCGGGCGGCTGGCATCGCCAACGATGACCTCGGCACGCTGGTCCAGGCGGGCCAGATTCTCATGAATGCGCGCGGCGCGTTCCGCATCGCTTTCCACGGCGGTCACGTGGATATCGGCCAGTTCGAGCAGATGGCCGGTCTTGCCCCCGGGGGCCGCACAGGCGTCCAGCACGCGCATCCCGTCGGCAACTTCGCAGAGCGGCGCGGCAAGTTGGGCGCCGGCATCCTGTACGGAGACATCGCCGGTGGCGAAACCTGGCACCTGCGATACCGGAAATGCCCGAACCAGCCGCACGGCCTGAGGGCCGATGGCGGTGCCCGCCATGCCCGCGTTGGCCAGCTCCTTCAGGTATTCGTCGACCGACAGGCGCTTGGTGTTGACGCGCAGCGTCATTGGCGGGCGGGCATTGACGCTCTCCGCCAATGCCGTCCAGCGATCCGGGTAAGCGGCGCGGAGTTGCTCAAGCCACCACGTGGGCAGGTTCCAGCGTGCTTCCTCGTCCTTGGCGATCGCGTCCATCAGGGCCTTGCGCTCACGCAGGAACCGGCGAAGTACTGCATTCACGAGCCCGCGCGCATGGGCGGTCTTCGGCTCCGAGGCTGCTGCGCTGACGGCCTGATCGACGACGGTGAAGTCGGAGTAGCCGCCGCGTCCGACCTTGCTCCGATCGCCTTCCTCGCCTTCGAGCAGCAGCGCGAGCGCCACGGCCAGCAGGGAATCGACCAGCGCGCCGGGCGGGCGGGTGACCAGTTCCGTCACCAGGGCGCGCGTGGCGCCGAACTGCCGCACGGTGCGATAGGCCAGGTCCTGGATGGCGCCGCGCGTCGCGGCATCGCGCACGCGGTCCAGGCGCAGCAGGTTGGTGGCGTCCTCGATGGCTTGCGGCAGGGCCGTGCCTTCATGGACGCCGCGTACTGCAGCGGCGGCGCCGAGCATCTGGAAGGCAAGGGAATCTGGTGGCAGGCGCATGGGAAATACCGGAAATCTGCAAAAAACGGGTGGTACGGGCCGTCGGGCCCGTGCGGATACGAAAAAGCCCGCCGGCTCCTGACGGAACACAGCGGGCAGTTTACCCGTTACCGGGCATGAGCCCCCGGAAACGTGGCAATGCGCGTCAGGCCGGGTAGGTGCCGGTCTGCGCCATCTGCATCAGGCGCGCGATCCGTTCCTCCGTGGCGGGGTGGGTCGAGAACAGGTTCGCGATCCCGCCGCCCGAGAGCGGATTCATGATCATCATCTGCGCCGTGGCCGGATGCTCCTCGGCAGCCTGGAACGGAATGCCCTGGGCGTAGCGATGGATCTTGTCGAGCGCGCTGGCCAGGGCCTGCGGGTCTCCGCTGATCTCCGCGCCGCCACGGTCGGCCTCGAATTCGCGTGCCCGCGAGATCGCCATCTGGATCAATGATGCCGCCAGCGGCGCCAGGATCGCCACGGCGATGGCGGCAATCGGATTCGAGCGGTTGCCGTTCTCGTCGCGCCCGCCGAAGAACATCGCCATATTGGCCAGCGCGGAAATGGCGCCGGCCATCGTCGCGGCGATGGTCGAGGTCAGGATGTCGCGATGCTTCACGTGCGCGAGTTCGTGGGCCATCACGCCGCGCAGTTCGCGGTCCGAGAGCACCCGCAGGATGCCCGTGGTGGCGGCCACCGCGGCGTGTTCGGGATTGCGGCCAGTGGCAAACGCGTTTGGCGCATCCTCGTTGATCAGGTACACGCGCGGCATCGGCAGGCCGGCACGCTGCGAAAGCTCGTGCACCATGTTGTAGAACTGCGGCGCGGTGCTGGCATCCACTTCCTGCGCGTTGTACATGCGCAGGACCATCTTGTCCGAGAACCAGTAGGAGAAGAAGTTCATGCCGAGCGCGATCAGCAGGGCGAATGTCATGCCGTTGCGTCCGCCGATCATGCCGCCGATCACAACGAACAGCGCCGTGATCGCGGCCATCAGCATGAAGGTCTTGACCCAGTTGAACATGGCTTGATCTCCAGATCGTCTGTCAGTCGCGTGCCACGCCCCTGCGTGGACACGATAACGGTTAGATAGGGTGCGAACCGTGGAAATTCAATGCCGGAGGCGACGTTTTACGCATTGTGATAACCCGGGGTCACATTGCTGCGGCGCTCGCCATGGAGTACCTGCTAGGCGCCGGCAATCAGGCAGCGCGTTCCCGGTGGCAGCGGCATGGCCTGCAGGAACTGTTGCGCTGGCTGGCGCCGGCCGCCGGGCTTCTGCAGCTCGGTGACCTGCAGGGCGCTGCCATTGCCGCAGGCGATGATCACGCCGGCTGAGTCGGCGGCCAGGATCGTGCCCGGGGGATGCGGCAGGCTGGTGGCGGCGGCCAGCGGCAGCGCCTGCCAGCACTTGATGACGGTATCGCCCACTTGCACCGTGGCGCCCGGGAACGGGTTGAAGGCGCGGATCTGGTTCGCCAGTTCGGTGGCCGGGCGCGTCAGGTCGAGCGGTGCCTCATCCTTGGCGATTTTCTCCGCGTAGGTGACACCGGCTTCGGGCTGCGGCGTGGCGGTGAGCGGCTGGCCCGCGGCGAGCTGGCGCAGCGCATCCACGATCATGCGCCCGCCGAGCGCGGCCAGTGTGTCGTGCAGCGTGCCGGTACTGTCCTGCGGGCCGATCGGCGTGGACTCGCGCGACAACATCGCGCCGGTGTCGAGCCCCTCGTCCATCTGCATCAGCGTGATGCCGGTCTCCGGGTCGCCCGCCTCGATCGCGCGGTGGATCGGCGCGGCGCCGCGCCACCGCGGCAGCAGCGAGGCATGGATATTCAGGCAGCCATGGCGCGGCAACTCAAGGACTTCGGTCGGCAGAATCAGGCCGTAGGCGGCCACCACCATCACATCGGGCGCGATTTCCGCGAGCGTGTCGACGGCCGCGCCGGCTTCCTCCGGATACTTGCCCTGGCGGCGCAACGAGCGTGGCTGCAGCACGGGGCCCAAGCCGGCCTCGATGGCAAATTGTTTGACCGGGCTGGCCTGCAATTGCATGCCCCGGCCGGCGGGCCGGTCTGGCTGGGTCAGCACGGCGACCACCGGAAATCCGGCGGCGTGAATGGCCTCAAGGGCGACGCGCGCGAATTCCGGCGTTCCCGCAAAAGCGACGCGCAGTGGCTGGGCTTGGGTCATGACGATATTCCGCAATGAAAACGACACCGGCCGCATAGCGGCCGGGTACGTATGTGTTCTTCGGAAGCTGTAACCTTAGCAGAGGCGTTTCCGCCTCCGCGCGATTGTTACATCCTTACATGCGCGAGCGCACGCGCTTCTGGAGCTTGCTCTTGATGCGCTGGAGCTTGAGTGGCGACAGATATTCCACGAATACCTTGCCGTCGAGGTGATCGATCTCGTGCTGTATACATACAGCGAGCAGATCGTCGGCGTCGAGCTCGAACGTTTCGCCCTTCTCGTCGAGCGCGCGTACCTTGACGCGATCCGGGCGCTCCACGCGGTCATAGACTTCGGGCACCGACAGGCAGCCCTCTTCCCATACCTTGCGGTTCTCGCTGGCCCAAGTGACCTCGGGGTTGATGAACACCATCAATTCATCCCGGCTCTCGGAAATGTCGATCACGATCACGCGCTCGTGCACGTCCACTTGCGTCGCGGCCAGGCCAATGCCGGGCGCTTCGTACATGGTTTCGGCCATGTCTTTCACGAGCTGGCGGATGCGGTCGTCCACCACCTCCACGGGCTTGGCCACTTTGTGCAGGCGAGGATCGGGGTAGGTGAGGATGTCGAGTTTTGCCATGATGCTCGGGCGCAACGCCGGGTGCTGTCCACGGTCCGGCCGCCGTTGCGGCGACCGGGGTTTCCATGCAGAATCGGGGCGCTAGTACAAAAATTCAAGGCGCGCCGCAGCAGGCACGCTCTACCTAGGGTCAATCCGGTCGTTCTCCCGACCGGTTCAGGAAAATGCGCGATCTTACCAAAGAACAGGCGGCGTCGGGCCGCAGGCTGCACGCGTTCACCCTCGCCATCTTGAGTGTCGCAGGGATCACAACTGGGATGACCATGGCGGTTCAGGCCGCTGACCTGAGCGTCTCGCCGGTCCAGCTTGCGGAGGCCGATCGCACGGCACAGCAGGGCATCCCCGTTGCCGATCTCTCGCCCAATGCGCCCAGTCAGTATACGGTGCGTTCGGGCGACACGCTTTGGGGCATTTCCGGACAGTACCTGCGCCAGCCCTGGCGCTGGCCCCAGCTGTGGGGCATGAACCGGCAGCAGGTCCACAATCCTCACCTGATCTATCCGGGCCAGATTCTCTATCTGGTCCAGCGCGATGGCCGCGCCTACCTGTCCACCAACCCTCCGGGCGGTGCCAGCGGCGACGTCCGCCTGTCCCCGCGCATTCGCGGGAATGGTGGCGACGGCGAGGCCATCCAGAGCATTGCCTCCAGCGATATCGAGCCGTTCCTGATCCGACCGCTCGTCGTTGACCAGGGCACGGTGGATACCTCGGCGCGCATCGTCGCTCTGCCCGACGCCCGTGTCTATATGGGGCGCGGTGACATGGCCTACGCGCGTGGCATTGCGCCGGCCGACGCCTCGCTCGGCAGCGACTGGCAGGCATTCCGGCCGGCCAGCCCCGTGCTCGATCCGGTCACCGGCCGGGTAATTGGCTTCGAGGCGGCTTACGAAGGCAGCGTGCGCGTGACGCGCGGACCCGAGGGCCCGAATGCGGTGACCACGGTCCAGGCCACCCAGTCCCTGCAGGAAATCGGTCCGGGCTCGCTGCTGCTGCCGCAGCCGCAGCGCGAACTGATCCGCTATGTGCCGCATGCTCCCGATGGTGAAGTCGAGGGACGTGTCGCCGCCGTGTATGGCGGCGTGCGCTATGGCGGCGCCAAGCAGATCGTGGTGCTCAACATTGGCGCCAACGCCGGTCTGGAGCCGGGCCACGTGCTGGCGCTCTCGAGCGATGGTGGCCACGTCGCCGATCCGACCGATGGCAATCGCGCTATCGAGTTGCCCGATGATCGCTACGGTCTCGCGTACGTCTACCGCGTGTTCCCGGGCGTTGCGTACGCGCTGGTGACCGACGCGTCCAACGTGATGAAGGTTGGCGATATCGCCTCGACGCCGCGCTGACCCGGGCGCGTGCCCTGCCACGCGCCGCATCGTTGCCGATGACCGATTCGACTCGCGATCCCGCCGAGGTCGCAGCCTGGCTGCGGCTGACGGCGACGCCGGGCGTCAGCGCACTGGCCGGACGACGCCTGCTGGCGAAGTTCGGCCTGCCGCAGACTGTGCTCGCCCAGAACCTGGCAAGCCTGCGTGAAGTGGTGGATGCCAAGGTGGCGTGTGTATTGAACGCGCGGCCGGATGCCGCCATGTCGGCGTTGATCGACTGCACGCTTGCGTGGCTGGCCGATGCCCGCCATGCCATGGTCACGATGGCCGATGCCGGTTACCCGGCGGGGCTGCTCGATCTGGCCGACCCTCCCCTGCTGCTCTATATCAATGGAGACCCTGCCCGTCTGGCCGGCCCAGCGCTTGGCATGGTCGGCGCGCGCAAGGCGACAACGCAAGGCGCGCGCGATGCCCAGGCGTTTGCATCGGCGTTTTCCAATGCCGGATGGACAGTGGTGTCCGGCCTTGCGCTCGGCATCGACGCCGCAGCCCACGCCGGGGCACTTGAGGGGCCGGGCGGCACTGTGGCCGTGATCGGGACGGGCGCCGATATCGTCTACCCGGGCAGGCATCATGCGCTGGCACATCGGATCGTCGACGCTGGCGGTGCCATCGTCAGCGAGTTTGCGCTGGGCACGCCCGGGTTGCCGAACCACTTTCCGCGTCGCAACCGTATCATTGCGGCCCTGTCTCGCGGCGTGCTGGTGGTGGAAGCGGCGGAGCGGTCGGGTTCGCTGATCACGGCGCGGCTGGCGTCCGAGATCGGCAGGGAGGTATTCGCGATGCCGGGATCGATCCACGCCGAGCTGGCCCGAGGCTGCCACAAGCTGATCCGTCAGGGGGCCAAGCTGGTCGAGACACCGGCCGACGTGTTCGAGGAGTTCGGCGATCCGGGCGGGGTGGCTTCAGTCTCTCCAGTAACCGTACCCGATTCGGCGCCAACGCCTGGTGATCCGTTCGGCGCCGCCCTCGCCTATGATCCTGTCACGTTCGATGCGTTGTGCGAGCGATCCGGTCTCGCGCCGCACGTGGCGGCGGCAATGCTTCTGGAGCTTGAGCTTGGGGGGGCGGTCGAACGCATGGCCGGCAATCGTTACCGACGTCTGGCATGATCCGCGGTATCGCAACCGTCTCATTTTTTGCGCGCAATGACCGTTTACTTCCCCGAGCGAGATCTCGCAGCCATCCGTCAGGCATTGGCGGCGCGCCCAGGCGGCCGTCTGGTTGCCTGCCTGTGCGCGGACTGGTGTGGGACCTGCAAGGAATATGTGAGCGGGTTTGCGGCGTTGGCGGCACGCTATCCGGACGACTGTTTCGTCTGGGTCGATATCGAAACCCATGCCGATCGGCTGGGTGAGGACATCGATATCGAAAACTTTCCTACTGTATTGATTCAGCCCATTGCCGGAGGGGCACCGCACTTTTACGGAACGGTGTTGCCCCACCTGGAAGTTCTGGACCGGATGCTGGCGCGTGGCAGTGCGATGCCGGCAACGGCGTCGGAGATTCCTCAAGTGCTCGACTGGTTGCTTGGGTAGGAAGCAGGCCGGCGTTGCGTGGTGCCGCGTTTGGGCGTGGCATCAGCTTGCACCGCCGTCCGAACCGCGCTTATTATTGGCGCCTCAAAGCCCAGCCGTGCTGTTTACATAGTTTGTCGTGAATTTCAAGAGGCGCGCACTGCCCTTGCGCAGTGGTGCCACAAGGACCCGTTGAATGTCTAAAGCCCTCATCATCGCGGAAAAGCCATCGGTCGCCGCCGATATCGCGCGCGCCCTCGGGGGCTTTACCAAGCACGACGAGTATTTCGAGAGCGACGACTACGTGCTGTCCTCGGCCGTCGGTCACTTGGTAGAGATCGCGGCGCCCGACGATTACGAGGTGAAGCGTGGCAAGTGGAGCTTCGCCAATCTGCCGGTGATCCCGCCGCACTTCGATCTGCGCCCGATCGCCAAGACCGAGTCACGCCTCAAGGTGCTGAACCGCCTGATCAAGCGCAAGGACGTGACCGCGCTGATCAATGCCTGTGACGCGGGGCGCGAAGGGGAACTGATCTTCCGACTGATCGCCCAGCAGGCCAAGGCCAAGCAGCCGGTGCGCCGCCTGTGGCTGCAGTCAATGACGCCGCAGGCCATCCGCGACGGGTTTGCCGCGCTGCGCGAGGACGAGGAAATGCTCCCGCTGGCCGACGCGGCCCGCTGCCGTTCCGAAGCCGACTGGCTGGTCGGCATCAACGGCACGCGCGCCATGACGGCCTTCAACAGCAAGGGCGGCGGCTTCTTCCTGACCACCGTGGGCCGGGTACAGACGCCGACGCTGTCGATCGTGGTCGAGCGCGAGGAGAAGATCAAACACTTCGTCCCCCGCGACTACTGGGAGGTGCGGGCCGAGTTCATCGCCGCCGCGGGCCTCTACGAAGGCCGCTGGTTCGACCCGAAGTTCAAGAAGAACGAGTTCGATCCCGAGGCGCGCGACTCGCGCCTGTGGAGCGAGGCGGAAGCCAAGAGCATCGTGGCGGCCTGCCGTGACAAGCAAGGCACGGTCACCGAGGAATCCAAGCCGTCGACGCAGCAGTCGCCTGCCCTGTTCGACCTGACCACGCTGCAGCGCGAAGCCAACTCGCGTTTCGGATTCTCGGCCAAGAACACGCTGGGCCTGGCCCAGGCGCTGTACGAAAAGCACAAGGTGCTGACGTACCCGCGTACCGACGCGCGCGCGCTGCCGGAGGACTACCTGGACACGGTCAAGCAGACCATGGACATGTTGGCCGACAGCTCGCCGAACTATCTGCCGCACGCGAAGAAAATTCTGTCGAGCGGCTGGGTGAAGCCGAACAAGCGGATCTTCGACAACAGCAAGATCAGCGATCACTTCGCTATCATCCCGACCCTGCAGGCGCCCAAGAACCTGTCCGAGCCCGAACAGAAACTGTACGACCTGGTCGTGCGACGTTTCCTGGCCGTGTTCTTCCCGACCGCCGAGTTCCAGGTGACCACGCGGATCACCGAGGTTGCCGGCCACCACTTCAAGACCGAGGGCAAGATCCTGGTCAATCCGGGCTGGCTGGTGATCTACGGCCGCGAGGCACAGGGCAAGGACGACAAGGACGCCAATCTGGTGCCGGTGCAGAAGGACGAGAAGGTCAAGACCGACAAGGTCGAGTCCGTCGGCCTGACCACGCGCCCGCCGGCCCGCTATAACGAAGCGACGCTGCTGTCGGCCATGGAAGGTGCCGGCAAGCTCGTGGACGACGATGCGCTACGCGAGGCGATGGCAGGCAAGGGCCTGGGCACGCCGGCCACGCGCGCGGCCATCATCGAAGGCCTGCTGGCTGAGAAGTATCTGGTCCGCGAAGGCCGCGAGCTGATTCCCACGGCCAAGGCGTTCCAGCTGATGACGCTGTTGCGCGGACTGGGCGTGGAGGAACTGACCCAGGCCGAGCTGACGGGTGAGTGGGAACACAAGCTGTCGCAGATCGAGCGCGGACGTCTCAAGCGTGACGAGTTCATGCGCGAGATCGCGCAGATGACGCAGCAGATCGTCAAGCGTGCCAAGGAATACGACAACGACACGATTCCAGGCGATTACGCGACGCTCGACACGCCGTGCCCGCAGTGCGGTGGCCAGGTCAAGGAGAACTACCGTCGCTTCGCCTGCACGGCCTGCGAATTCTCGATCAGCAAGATCCCTGGCGGCCGCCAGTTCGAGATCGAGGAAGTCGAGGAACTGCTGCTGAAGAAGGAAATCGGCCCGTTGCAGGGATTCCGCAGCAAGATGGGCCGGCCGTTCGCGGCCATCCTGAAGTTGGCCAAGGATGACGACGGCAACTGGAAGATGGAGTTCGACTTCGGCCAGAATGACGACGAAGGCGATGGCGAACCGGTGGACTTCAGCGAGCAGACCCCGGTCGGCAAGTGTCCAAAGTGCGGCGGCTCGGTCTACGAGCACGGCATGAAGTACGTCTGCGAGAACGCCGTGGGCAGTGCGAAATCGTGCGACTTCACCAGCGGCAAGATCATCCTGCAGCAGGAAATCTCGCGTGAGCAGATCGGCAAGCTGCTGACGGATGGCAAGACCGACCTGCTGACTGGCTTCAAGTCGTCGCGTACGGGCCGCAACTTCAAGGCTTTCCTGGTCAAGCAGCCGGACGGCAAGATCGGTTTCGAGTTTGAGGCGCGTGAACCCAAGGCGGGCGCGGCGGCCAAGACCGCGAAGCCTGCGGCCAAGTCGGCGGCCAAGGCAGAGTCGGCGCCTGCAAAGGTGGCCGCCAAGAAGGCGCCGGCAGCGAAGAAGGCCGCCACGAAGACGGCGACAAAGACGGCTGCTGCCAAGAAGACGCGCGCAACCACAAAGCAGACAGCCGACGCCGAAGAGTAATCACTCACCTTCTGGCATCACGGTAAGGTAAAACGGCGGGGCGTGAGCCCCGCCGTTTTCATTTTGCCGCGGTCATCTGCGGCTTGTTCTCCGTGTCCACCGCCCGTTGCTGGCTTTCCTCCAGCAGGAAGTCGATGAAGGCCCTGACCTTGGTCGGCAGGAACTTGCGGCTTGGATAGACCACGCTCACGTCGCGGCGCGGCAACTGGTACTGGGGCAGGATATGCGTCAGCCGCCCTGCCTCGATGTTCGGTCGTGCCAGGTACGACGACAGCATCGCGATGCCCATATTGGTCAGCGCCGCCTGGTGCGCCAGTTCGGCATTGCTGCACAGCAGGCCTGGGCGAATCGGCACGGTCACCTCGCCTTCGGGGCCGGACAGTGTCCATTCGTGCTCGGCGTTGGGCAGCCGCATCGCGATGGCGCGGTGGTTGGACAGGTCATGCGCATTGCGCAGCGGCGGGTGTTCGCGCAGATAGCCCGGCGAGGCGCAAAGAATGACTTCGGCGGAGATCAGCGGGCGCGCCACGAGGTGCGAGCCGAGCCCGAGATCGGACAGCATCACGCCTACGTCCCGCCCTTCCTCGACGATGTCGATCATTCGGTCCGAAAGCTGCACGTCGAAAACGACCTCGGGATACAGCTGCTGGAAGCGTTCCAGGATCTGCGGCAGCAGATGCAGGCCGAACATGACCGGGGTGACAAGCCGTAGCGTGCCGGATAGTGACTGGCTGCGCGCGGCAACGATCGACTCGGCTTCCTCCACGTCTTCGAGAATCTGCGAACAGCGCTGCAGATACGTCTCGCCGGCGTCGGTCAGGGAGAGGCTTCGGGTGGTCCGGTTCAGCAACCGGGTGCCGAGATGGCTTTCCAGATCAGCGACATAGCGCGTCACGACCGCATTGGACATTTCCAATTGCTGCGCCGCACGGGCAAAACTGCCCAGTTCGACGACTTTGGCGAAGACGCGCATCGATTGAAGCCGATCCATGACATAGTCTCCCTGTTCACCGGTGAATTTTTACACGATCCGGGTGATTTATTGTTGAAAGCACAACCAATCATTGTGGACGGCGCTATTTATTCATATCAGGGAAATGCCTAATATCGCACCATCTGATGCCGCATTGCAGCACCGGTCCTGGGACCACCGGCATCCTTGAATGTGAAAAAGGATTCCATCATGAAGCGCCAATTCGCCCTGATCGCTGCCCTGACCGTTGCCCTGTCGGCAGCTCCCGCCTTCGCCAAGGCAGGCAAGTTCGATACCTACACCGACGGTGCCAAGGCCGGCAAGTTTGACACCTACACCGATGGCGCCAAGGCCGGCAAGTTCGATACCTACACCGACGGCGCCAAGAGCGGCAAGTTTGACACGTACACCGATGGCGCGAAGGGCTTCGACGTCTACTCGGACGGCGCCAAGCTCTGATCCCAGCCAGGCATTCCGCAAAAGCCCGTACCCTCACCGGTACGGGCTTTTTGTTTGGGCTTCGGCCAGAGACCGGCCGGACAAAAGAAAACGGGCCCGTTCAGGGCCCGTAGTCTATTCCTTTGTGACTCAGTCGTCGTGGTGGTGGTGACGGTGCTTGCTGCGCTTGTACCCACGGTTGTATCGACGATCATCGTCGTACGAGTTGCTGCGCGACACATTGCCACCCAGCGCCGCGCCTGCAGCGCCACCCAGGCCAGCGCCAACCAGGCCGCCGGTACGGCCGCCCATGGCGTTGCCGGCCGCTGTACCTGCACCACCGCCCAGTGCGCCACCAATGATGGCGCCGGTGCGTTCGCGACGGTTCGAAGTGATGGCGCCACCGGCACCACCGCCCACGGCGCCACCGATCACGGCGCCGGTGCTACCACCCAGCGCGCCGCCCACCGCGGCGCCAGCGACGCCGCCCAGGCCACCGCCCAGTGCGTTGTTCAGATCTCCCCCTGCGAACACCGGCAGCGCAGCTGCCGAAAGGGCAAGGGCCAGGGTCAGGTTGCGAAGAGGACGAGACATCGTTTTTCCTTTATATGGCGGGTATCTGGTTCGAGAGTGTAGAGAAGGAGTCCCCCCGTTGCTGTAACGAGTTGTGAGGCCCTGTAACCCTCTGCAGAAACGGTATCAAGGCGTTAGCAGTCGATGTGCTGGCGCAACGCCATATGGCATTTGCGTCGCATATGGCCACCAGTAAAAAAGGCGACCCAGGTGGGTCGCCTTGTCTTGCCTGCGCCAGAGGCGTCATGCGAGTCTGGTCAGCAGCACTTTCCCTGTCCGCCGCCGTAGCGTGCCTCCTGACGCTCGCGGAAGAATTCCTCGTACGTCATCGGCTTGCGGTCGGGGTGGGTGCTTTCCATATGGGCCACGTAGGTCTGATAGTCGGGCAGGCCGACCATCAGCCGCAGCGACTGGCCCAGATAACGTCCCATGGTTCCGAGCTGTTCCAGCATGATGGCCTCCAGGTGATCATTGCGACCCTGCCGAAGCCTGGGCCGGCATCGGCTCGAACGGCGTTTCGCGGTCCGTGCGCTTCGAGATGGCGCGGGCCGACATCGCGGTCTTGAACCCATAGAACACGATCGACAGCACCACGAACATGAACAGCGCGCACAGGCCGGCATCCAGGTAGTCGTTGAAGACGATGCGCTGCATCTGCTCCATCGTCTTGGCCGGAGCCAGTACCTTGCCTTCGGCGATCGCGGCGCTGAACTTCGAAGCATGGGTCAGGAAGCTGACCTTCGGATCGGCGTCGAACAGCTTCTGCCAGCCGGCGGTCAGCGTGCAGATCAGCAGCCAGCAGGTCGGCAGCAGCGTTACCCAGGCGTACTGCCCGCGCTTCATCTTGACCAGCACACAGGTGCTCAGCACCAGCGCCACGGCGGCCAGCATCTGGTTGGAGATACCGAACAGCGGCCACAGCGTGTTGATGCCGCCCAGCGGATCGACCACGCCCTGGTACAGGAAGTAGCCCCAGGCCGCCACGGTCAGCGCGGTGGCGATCAGGTTGGCCGGCAGCGAGTCGGTACGCTGCAGGGACGGCACGAAGCTGCCCAGCAGATCCTGCAGCATGAAGCGGCCGGCACGGGTGCCCGCGTCCACGGCGGTCAGGATGAACAGCGCTTCGAACAGGATCGCGAAGTGGTACCAGAAGGCCATCATGGCCTGGCCACCCACCACCTGATGCAGGATGTGGGCGATGCCGACGGCCAGCGTCGGAGCGCCACCGGCGCGCGAGATGATTGTGTTCTCGCCCACGTCCTTGGCGGTCTGGATCAGCACGTCCGGCGTGATCACGAAGCCCCAGGTGGAGACCACGTGCGCCACGGCTTCCGGCGTATTGCCGATCACGGCCGCCGGGCTGTTCATCGCGAAGTACACGCCCGGCTCGATCACCGAGGCGGCCACCAGCGCCATGATGGCGACGAACGACTCGGCCAGCATCGCGCCGTAGCCAATGAAGCGCGCGTGCGATTCATTTTCCAGCAGCTTCGGCGTGGTGCCCGACGAGATCAGCGCGTGGAAGCCCGAAACGGCGCCGCAGGCGATCGTGATGAAGAGGAACGGGAACAGGTTGCCCGACCACACCGGGCCGCCACCTTGCGCAAACTGCGTGAACGCCGGCATCTTCAGTTCTGGCGCGACGATCAGGATGCCGATGGCCAGCGCGATGATCGTGCCGATCTTCAGGAAGGTCGACAGATAGTCACGCGGGGCCAGCAGCAGCCACACCGGCAGCACGGCGGCGATAAAGCCGTAGATGATCAGCATCCATGTCAGGGCCTTGCCGTCGTACGTGAACAGCGGCGCCAGCACAGCGCTTTCATGTACGTACTGGCCGCCGATAATGGCGAGCATCAGCAGCACGAAGCCGATTACCGACACTTCGCCGATGCGGCCCGGACGGATGTAGCGCGTGTAGATGCCCATGAACAGCGCGATGGGAATCGTCACCGCCACGGTGAACGTGCCCCACGGCGAGCCGGCCAGTGCCTTCACCACGATCAGCGCCAGCACCGCCAGGATGATGATCATGATCATGAAGCAGCCGAACAGGGCGATCATGCCCGGCACGGTGCCCATCTCGGACTTGACCAGGTCGCCCAGCGAACGGCCGTCGCGGCGCGTGGAGATGAACAGGATCATGAAATCCTGCACCGCACCGGCGAATACCACGCCGGCCAGAATCCACAACATGCCCGGCATATAGCCCATTTGCGCGGCCAGCACGGGCCCCACCAGCGGCCCGGCGCCGGCGATGGCGGCGAAATGGTGGCCGAACAGCACCGCCTTGTTGGTCGGCACGTAGTCCAGGCCATCGTTGTGGCGCCAGGCGGGCGTCATGCGATTGGGGTCGAGCTGCATCACCTTGTCGGCGATGAAGCGGCTGTAGTAGCGGTAGGCGATCAGGTAGATGCAGAGCGCGGCAACCACGATCCACAGGGCACTGACGGCCTCGCCACGCGACAGCGCGACAGTGGCAAAGGCGAAGGCGCCGAGCACGGCGACGGCCAGCCACAACAGGTGTTGTCCGATGCGATTCATTTGAAGGGTCTCCTCAGACCGGCTGAAAAGGCCTGCGGCGACGGGAGGCGGGCAGCGGGGGCGTGCCGGATGGCGGCCGCCGACGATCGCTTGGAAGATTGCCTCCTGGATGTCCGCGGCGCCCGGTCTGTTCTCGTCTGAACCGGATCTTGTCGTGCAGGTGGTCAGTGCGCTCGACAGCGAGATCACCGAGATTCGCAGTGGATCGAGGCACACCAATTGTGTCAGATCGCGCCAAGGGCAGGGCCCCCGGATCAATCCGGCGTGTAGTATTGACACCCGCCCAGGCCGCCACAAGCGCGGAACTACGCAACGCACCTGCGTAGTAGTGCGTAGATCGACGGTTTCATGCGGTCTTCCCGGCGTCGGTGTTTACCCCCGGTTCAGATGAAACTCCGCCAAAAGATACTTTTGCTTGCCGTGGCGCCGCTGGCCGTTGCCATGCTCGGCATCGCGCTGGCCGTCCGTTTCCAGGCCACTGCGCTGGTTCGGCACGAGCGCATGCTGGTGGAGGCCGCCTACCTGCAAAGCAAGGAAACCGAGCTGCGCCACTACGTAGAGCTGGCGCAAAGCGCGATCGCGCCGATGGTCAAATCCGGCCGCACGGACGAGGCCACCCGGCAGGCCGCCATGGACGCGCTGGCGCGGCTCGATTACGGCCGGGACGGCTATTTCTTCCTGTATGACCTGCAGGGGCGCAACCTGATGCACCCGCGCCAGCCCGAACTTGTGGGCCAGGACCTCTGGCTGATGCGCGACCCCGAAGGGGCGCTGACGATCCAGAAGCTGGTGGCTGCCGCCAAGGCGGGTGGTGGCTCGGTGCGTTATCTGTGGAAAAAGCCGTCCTCGCAGCAGGTGGCGCCCAAACTGGGCTATGTGGTGGCCGTGCCGGCCTGGAACTGGATGCTCGGCACCGGCATTTATCTTGACGACGTAGAGCAGACGCTGCGCCAGCTCGACGCGCGCGCCGAGACCGACATCCGCGAAACCATGGCCTGGATCGGCGTGATCGCCGCCATCAGTATCCTGCTGGTGGCCGCCAGCGGCCTGGCGCTCAACGTCAGCGAACACCGTGAGGCCGACGCTAAGCTACGGCAGCTTGCCCAGCGTGTGGTGCAGTCGCAGGAAGAGGAACGCGCGCGATTGTCCCGTGAGCTCCATGACGGCATCAGCCAGTTGCTGGTGTCGGTCAAACTGGTGCTCGAAGCTGCAACGAACCGCATCCGCCTGGCCCCGACCGAGGGAGCGTCGGTGGCGCCGATCCTCGGCATGGCGCTGAACCGGCTCGATTCCGTCTTCAACGAAGTGCGCCGCGTGGCGCGCAACCTGCGCCCTGCCTTGCTCGACGATCTTGGCCTGTACGCCGCGCTTCAGCATCTGGCGCGCGAGATGCAGGCCGGCAGCTCGCTGATGATCAACGTGACGCAGACCGGCAAGCCGCGTCTGCTGGCCGACGAGCCGGCGACCGCGCTGTTCCGGATTGCGCAGGAGGCGCTGACCAATGTCGAGCGCCACGCCCATGCCACGCGCGTCGATGTGACACTCGACTTTGCCGACCGTGCCACGCGCCTGACGGTGCGGGACAACGGCACGGGTTTTGACGTGGCCCGCATGCAGATCGATCCGAGCCGCGGCATCGGCCTGCGCAACCTGCGCGAGCGGGTAGCCGCGCTGGGCGGAAGTTTCGAAATCCTCTCCGCTTCCACCGGCACGCTGCTCACCGCTTCGCTGCCCACCGCTCCGCAGCCCTTTTCCCCCGAGACTTCGCAGTCATGATCGCACCCCACGACGCCGATCCGGCCGTCACCACCTCCTCCGCCGCACGCGTATTGCTGATCGACGATCACGCACTGGTGCGCGACGGCATGCGTATGCACCTGACGCTGCAACCGGGGCTGGAAGTGGTCGGGGAAGCCGACGATGGCGAGGCCGCGCTGGCGTGGCTGGCGGCAGCCGAAGCCGGACGCATGCCGGACCTCGTGATCACCGACATCGGCATGCGCGGCATGGGCGGTATTGCCCTGGCGGGCGCCCTGCACGATCGCTACCCGGAACTGGCCGTGCTGATCGTGTCGATGCATGACAACCTGGAATACGTGCGCCAGGCGATCCGCGCGGGCGCGCGCGGCTACGTGCTCAAGGACGCACCAGCCGATGAGTTACTGGCCGCGATCCATGCGGTGCTGGCGGGACGTGTGTTCTACAGCGCCCGTATCGCGCGCGGCATGGCGGAGCAGGCTGTGAGTCCGCTCGACGCGCTGACACCGCGCGAACGCGACATCCTCCACGGCATCGGACGCGGACAGGCCAACAAGGACATCGCGGTTCAACTCGGCGTATCGGTGCGCACGGTTGAGACCCACCGCCTCAACCTGAAACGCAAGCTTGGCATCGAGGGCCGGGCGGAACTGGTGAAGTATGCGGTGCAGCAGCTTGGGCTGGATGTCGAGGGTGGTTGAGGGGCCGTTCACGAGAAAACGATAGCCCAAACAAAAAAACGCCGAACGGCGGCAAGCCGTTCGGCGTTTTTCCTTAACGCGGGAAGACTCAGGCCGACAGGCGCTTGGCCAGTGCGTCCTTGGTTTCCGCCAGCGCTTGCGGCAGGTTGTGCTTGAGCTGCGTGAACAGTTCGTCGTGCAGCGCCAGTTCCTTCTGCCATGCGTCACGGTCGATCGACGTGACCTGGGTGAATTGCTCAGCCGTGAAGGCCAGGCCGTCCCAGTTCAGGTCCGTGTAGCGCGGCGACGTGCCGAACACGTGCTCGGCGCCTTCGCCACGGCCTTCCACGCGGTCGATCATCCACGACAGCACGCGCATGTTCTCGCCAAAGCCCGGCCACACGAAGTTGCCGTCGGCATCCTTGCGGAACCAGTTCACGCAGTAGATGCGCGGCAGCTTGGCGCCGGCGGCTTCGAGCTTCTTGCCCAGTGCCAGCCAGTGGCCGAAGTAGTCGCTCATGTTGTAGCCGCAGAACGGCAGCATCGCGAACGGATCGCGGCGGACCACGCCTTGCTGGCCGGCAGCGGCGGCGGTGGTTTCCGAACCCATCGTGGCGGCCATGTAGACGCCTTCGGTCCAGTTGCGGGCTTCGGTCACCAGCGGCACGGTGGAGCTGCGGCGGCCGCCGAAGATGAATGCATCGATGGCCACGCCAGCCGGGTTGTCCCAGTTGTCGTCGATCGACGGGCATTGCGAGGCCGGCGCCGTGAAGCGGGCGTTCGGGTGGGCAGCCTTGGCGCCGGTCGACTTGGCGATCTCGGGCGTCCAGTCCTTGCCCTGCCAGTCGATCAGGTGCGCCGGGGCTTCCTTCGTCATGCCTTCCCACCACACGTCGCCGTCGTCGGTCAGCGCCACGTTGGTGAAGATGACGTTTTCCTTGAGCGTCGCCATCGCGTTGAAGTTGGTCTTCTCGCTCGTGCCCGGGGCCACGCCGAAGTAGCCGGCTTCCGGGTTGATGGCGTACAGGCGGCCATCGTTGCCCGGCTTGATCCAGGCGATGTCGTCACCGATCGTCGTGACCTTCCAGCCCTCGAAGCCCTTGGGCGGGATCAGCATGGCGAAGTTGGTCTTGCCGCAGGCCGACGGGAACGCGGCGGCCACGTGGTACTTCTTGCCTTCCGGCGAGGTCACGCCGAGGATCAGCATGTGCTCGGCCAGCCAGCCTTCGTCGCGGCCCATCGTCGAGGCGATCCGCAGGGCGAAGCACTTCTTGCCCAGCAGCGCATTGCCGCCGTAGCCCGAACCGAACGACCAGATTTCGCGCGTCTCGGGGAAGTGCACGATGTACTTGGTCGGGTTGCACGGCCATGCCACGTCCTTCTCGCCAGCGGCCAGGGGCTTGCCCACGGTATGCACGCACGGCACGAACTCGCCGTCGGCGCCCAGCACGTCGTACACGGCGCGGCCCATGCGGGTCATGATGCGCATGTTCACGGCGACGTACGGCGAGTCGGACAGCTCGACGCCGATGTGGGCGATCGGCGAACCCAGCGGGCCCATCGAGAACGGCACCACGTACAGGGTGCGGCCACGCATGCAGCCGTCGAACAGGCCGTTCAGCGTCTGGCGCATTTCGGCCGGTGCGGTCCAGTTGTTGGTCGGGCCGGCGTCTTCCTGCTTCTGCGAGCAGATGAAAGTGCGGTCTTCGACACGTGCCACATCGGAGGGATCCGACAGGGCCAGGAACGAGTTCTTGCGCTTGGCCGGGTTCAGGCGGCGCATCGTGCCGGCGGCGACCATCTGCTCGCACAGGCGGTCATATTCTTCCTGCGAGCCATCGCACCAGTAGACCTGGTCGGGCTTGGTCAATGCGGCGATGTCGGCAACCCAGGCGACCAGTTTCTGGTTCTTGACCCAAGCCGGCACGTTCAGTGCCGGAGTGCCTTGCATTGTGGGGTGGTTCATACTGCGACTCCAAAGCGAAAAAGAAATCGTGCAATGTCCGAGCGGCGGTTCGCGGATGAGCGGGCCGGGAAAGTCGGGGCCGGGCCGGCTGCCTGCCTTGTTCGGCATGGCGCACTTGCCTTCTGACCGTGACATCCCGTTACAACTCGGCGGCGACCAAATTCTTTCAAATGGTCGCGAGGGGCCCTGTTGCTGCGATACAGTTGCGCTTCGCCTGCTTTTGGCGGGCGACAGGGGCCGGGCGGGCATTGTCCGGCGACGAACGGGGTGTGGGAGCGTAGCTCAACCGCACTGTGCGCGTCGCGGGAGCGGGCAAGGATACCATTGCACGGATCACCTGTTTTTTGCTGCGCAACATTGTTACCTCAGCCGAGATGCCTTTTCGCCACCGCCGCGGGTCGTCGCGGACACGGTTGGGGACGATGATGTCCGCTTTCAATGTTGTGTCAGGAAATCCAACAATACTGTCGGTTGCGCACTGATTCTGTGGCCGTGCGCACCGAGCCCGAGGTCAAAGAGTCACCAATGAAGATTGCAGTTCTCGACGATTACCAGGACGCCGTGCGCAAGCTGCCCTGCTTTGCGCTGCTCGAAGGCCATGACGTCAAGGTCTTCAACAACACCGTGAAGGGCGTGGGCCAATTGGCAGCGCGCCTCTCGGATGTCGAGGCATTGGTGCTGATTCGCGAGCGCACCCGTGTGACGCGTCAGCTACTCGAGAAGCTGCCCAAGCTCAGGATCATCAGCCAGACCGGCCGGGCGGGGAACCATGTCGACATCGAGGCCTGTACCGAGCGCGGCGTGGTCGTGCTGGAAGGCGTCGGTTCTCCCGTGGCGCCCGCCGAGCTGACCTGGGCGCTGATCATGGCGGCCCAGCGCCGCATTCCCCAGTACGTTGCCAGCCTCAAGCACGGCGCCTGGCAGCAGTCGGGCCTGAAATCGACCACGATGCCGCCGAACTTCGGCCTGGGGCAGGTCCTGCGCGGACAGACGCTCGGCATCTGGGGCTATGGCAAGATCGGCCGCCTGCTGGCGGGCTACGGCCGCGCCTTTGGCATGAACGTGCTGGTCTGGGGCCGCGAGGCTTCGCAGCAGGGCGCCCGGGAGGCTGGCCTTAACGTGGCGGAATCGGTCGAACAGCTGTTTGCCGACTCCGACGTGCTGTCGCTGCACCTGCGCCTGAACGACGAGACGCGCGGCATCGTCAAGCTGGCCGATCTGCAGCGCATGAAGCCCACATCGTTGTTTGTGAACACCAGCCGCGCCGAGCTGATCGAGGAAAACGCGCTGGTCGCCGCGCTGAATCGCGGACGTCCGGGCATGGCGGCCATCGACGTGTTCGAGTCCGAGCCGATCCTGCAGGGTCATGCCCTGCTGCGCATGGAGAACTGCATCTGCACGCCGCACCTGGGCTATGTGGAGCGCGAAAGCTACGAACTCTACTTCCGCGCGGCGTTCCAGAACATCCTTGATGTGCTGGCCGGCAAGCACGACAGCATCGCCAATCCCAAGGCACTCACCCCCACGCTTGCACGCTGACTCGAGCGCTGGCTTCAGTCAAGTCACATTCTGACGCCGTGAAATGATGTTTGGAGCGCAGGGCGCGCGTGACTATTATTCCTCTTGGTCGCCTGCTTTCGGCGGGCGGTCCTGACATTGCCAGAGCAGGCAATGCTGAACCGTAAATTTCAGGAGGAGAGGGAAAAATGACTGTCCGTACACCTGTAGTTGGTTTGGCCGTAGCCGTAACACTGGCGCTCGCTGCTTTCGGGGCGAACGCTCAGCAGACACAGCAGCCCGCAGCGCAACCGGCGACGGGGTCCGCCGAGGTTCCTCCGATGCCGCCAACCTCCCAGGCCAAGGCCATGATTTCCGAGAAGTTCAAGGCCGCGGACACCAACCATGACGGCAAGCTGACCCGCGACGAGGCCAAGGCCGGCATGCCGGAGGTCTACAAGCGCTTCTCTCAAATCGATGTGAAGAAGAAGGGCTACGTCACCGAGCGTCAGATCGGTGCCTACTGGCATTCGAAGACCGCCGAGCAGATGCAGAAGGAAAATCCCATCTGGAACTGAGCGTTCGAGCGCTTCCCGGACCCGCGCCATGAGGCATGGCGCGACGTCCGGGCGGGACGCCTGACCGGCAGACGCCCCGCCCCGCCAGACGCCTGGAACGTGCGTCTGTTTCCCCACATTCCCTTGCTCAAACGAGCGCCCAAGTCGGTACACTCGGTGCAAAGCCGACGCGCGGCAGCATGACGCGCGCGCAGCCCCGCACACGCAAGGAGAGCGTACCGTGGCCGAAACCGATCCGCGTCCGAACCCCGCCGGCGCCGGTGGCAGGAGCATTGGCCGTGTGCTGGCCGTCAATGTTGGCACCGCACTGCCGCTCGTGGTGGCAGGCGCAGGCACGGAGGCGGTGGTGATGTCGGCCATCCGCAAACACCCGCTCAGTACATTGCATCATCCGATTGCCGTGGGCGTGCACCGCCTGGGGCTGGCCGGCGACGAGCAGGTGGACCGCAGCGTCCACGGCGGACCCGAGCGGGCCGTCTATGCCTATCCGATCGAGCACTACACCTGGTGGAACACGCGCCGGCGCGATGCCGGGGTCGAGGAATCCGAGCGTCCGCTGGCGTTCGGCGCGATGGGCGAGAACCTGACGACCCAGGGCTTGCTGGAGTCCGCGTTGTGGGTGGACGACCGCCTGCTCATCGGCGACGTCGAACTTGTGGTGAATGCGCCACGGCGGCCCTGCTACAAGTTCAATGCGGCGATGGGGTACGCCCACGCCGCGCGCGACATGCTGGAAAGCAGTTTTTCCGGCGTGTACCTGGGCGTCGTCCAGCCTGGCGTGCTGCGTGCAGGCGACGCCGTGATCCTGGTTCCCGGCCCGCGCGATGTGCCGCTGAATACCCTGCTGCACCGGAACGGCCGGCAAATCTCCCGCTAGATTGTTGCCAATCCCGCGTTAGTCCGGGGTGGCCGCCACTGGCTTTTCTGCTAATGTTTTAGAACTCATACAAGCGGTTCGGCCATCCCTTCCCTGTCGGCCAGACATCCATCCCCAGCGGAGCTGTAATGGGTTGTAATACAACGCACTAGCCGGAAGCGGCCTAGGCGCGGTACTAGTAGCGGTTTGCGCGGATAAAGCCGGCCCCAATGAAGCCGGCGCCAAGGGGGAGTCGCGCGCCGTGCAGTATTTGAGGGTCCTCATAATGAAAACAGATGGAATCGACCAGCCGAAGGGCTTTGTCGATGGCAACTGGAGCGCGGCCGCCGGTACGGGGCGCGGCCGCACTTCGCGCTGGCCAGTCGTCGTGGCCGTGCTCGTGATCGTTGTCGCCGGCTGGTTTGGCTGGAAGCACTGGTTCGCGCCGAAGCCGGCCGCCAAGGGCGCGGCCGTGACCACGGTTGCCACGGCGGTCGTCCAGCAGGGCGATGTGCCGCTGGAAGTGAACGCCAACGGCAATGTGGTGGCGATGCAGACCGTGGAGGTGCGCCCGCAGGTGTCGAGCACCGTCCGCGCGGTCCATATCAAGGAAGGTCAAAGCGTCAAGCCGGGCGACCTGCTGTTCTCGCTCGATACCCGCATGGACGAGGCCAATCTGGACAAGGCGCGCGCCCAGCTCATGCGCGACCAGGCCGATTTGTCCGACGCACGCCGCACGCTGACACGTAGCCAGGAGTTGCTGCAGCGCAACTTCATCTCGCGCAGTGCCGTGGATACGGCACAGGCCAAGGTCGAAGGTTTCGAAGCGACGATTCGCGCCGACCAGGCGGCCATCGAAGCGAGCCGCGTGGCCATCAGCTACGGCACGATTCGCGCGACGATCGGCGGCCGGACCGGCGTCATCAACGTCTTCCCGGGCTCGCTGGTCACGCCGACGACTGCGACGCCGATGGTCATCGTGGCGCAGATCGCGCCGATCACGGTCATGTTCACGCTGCCCGAACGGCAGCTTGCCGCCCTGCGCGAGGCACTGCGCAGCGGACCGGTATCGGTGACGGCGCTGCCTAACGACGGCAGCAAGCAGCCCGTGACCGGCAAGATCACATTCGTCGACAACACCGTCGATCCGCAGTACGGCAGCATCCGCGTCAAGGCGATGTTTGGCAACGAGGAGCACCGCCTCTGGCCGGGCACCTACGCCAACGTCAACGCCACGGTGCAGGTGCTGAAGGATGCGCTGTCCGTGCCGCCGCAGGCCATCGTGGCCGGCCCCGAGGGCCGTTTCGTCTACACCGTGCAGGCCGACAACAAGGTGGCGCGCGTGCCGGTGCAGGTCATCGCTACCACGGCCGCTGCCGCCGTGATCGAAGGTGTGCAACCCGGCGCGCGCGTGGTGACCGAGGGCGCGCAGAATCTGCGCCCGGGAAGTCTGGTGCGGGAAGCCGCCGCTCGCGGCGCTTCGGCCCCGGCCGCCGCCACCAAGCATTGATGCCATGACGCTCTCCGAGCTTTGTATCCGCCGGCCCGTCATGACGGTGCTGCTGTGCCTGGCCGTCATCGTGACCGGTATCGTGCTGTATCCGACGATTCCGATTGCGGCGCTGCCCAGCTTCAATTCGCCCGTGATCCAGGTCACGGCCACGCTGCCGGGGGCGAGCCCGGAGACGATGGCGGCATCCGTCGCCACGCAGCTCGAGAAGCAGTTCGCCACGATTCCGGGCGTCTCGGTCATCAGTTCGTCGAACACGCTCGGCAATTCGAGCATCACGATCGAGTTCAACAACGACCGTGATATCGATGCCGCCGCCGTGGACGTGCAGGCCGCGCTGTTCCGCGCGCAGCGGTCGCTGCCGATCGAGATGACGCTGCCGCCGTCGTATCGCAAGGTGAACCCTGCCGATGCGCCGGTGATCCTGCTGGCGATCAATTCGCCGTCGATGAGCCTCGGGGAGCTGAACGCGTTTGGCGATAACCTGATTTCGCCGACGCTGGCCACACTGCCCGGCGTTGCGCAGGTGCAGATTTTTGGCCAGAAGCGCTTCTCAGTGCGCGTGCGCGCCCACCCCGACGCGCTGGCCGCGCGCGGCCTGACGCTTGATGAGCTAGCCACCGCGCTCAATCGCGCCAATGCGAACACGCCGGTCGGCACGCTCGACGGCGCGCGCCAGACGCTGACGATCCAGGCCAACCGCCAGATGACCAGCGCGGACGCGTTCCGCAACATCATTGTGGCCAGCCAGCCGAGCGGCGCCGTGGTGCGGCTGTCGGACGTGGCGGAAGTGGAAGACAGCGTCGAGACGATCAAGACCGGCAGCTGGCTCAACAACGAACGCTCGATCGTGCTGGCTGTGCAGCGCCAGCCAGATGCCAACACGGTGGCCGTGGTCGATGCGATCCGGAGCGCCCTGCCGCGCCTGCTGGCGCAGATGCCGGGCTCCGTCAACGTGAACGTGGTGAACGACCGGTCGATGTCGATCCGGGAATCGATCCACGATGTGCAGTTCACGCTGGCGCTGACCGTCGCGCTGGTGGTGATGGTGATCTTCCTGTTCCTGCGCCGCGCCGCCGCGACGCTGATTCCCACGGTATCGCTGCCGATCTCGCTGATCGGCACCGTGGCGCTGATGAAGGCATTTGGCTACAGCCTGGATAACGTGTCGCTGCTCGCCATCACGCTGGCCGTGGGCCTGGTGGTGGACGACGCGATCGTGATGCTCGAGAACATCGTGCGTCATATCGAGGAAGGCGTGCCGCCGCTCAAGGCAGCGCTGGTGGGGTCGCGCGAAATGGGCTTCACCATCTTGTCGATTTCGATCTCGCTGGTGGCCGTGTTCATCCCGATCTTCTTCATGCCGGGTGTGATCGGCCTGCTGTTCCACGAATTCGCCGCGGTGGTGTCGCTGTCGATTCTCGTGTCGGCGCTCGTGTCGCTGACGCTGATCCCGATGCTGTGCGCGCGTTTCCTGTCGGCCGAGAACGTGCCGGTGGACGAATCGCAGCACATGTATGGAGAAACGGCAGGCGATCACGCGACGGGCGCGCCCGTGCATCGCGTAGAGCAGAAGCAGACGATCGGGATGCGTTCCACGCAGTGGTTCGAGGACCTGTTCGAATGGACGCTCCGCAAGTACGCGAGCGGACTGGACTGGTGCCTGGCGCACCGCCGCGTGGTGCTTGCCGCAGCCGGCCTGACTTTCGTGCTGACCGCTGTGCTGTTCGTGAAGATCCCGAAGGGCTTCTTCCCCGAGGAGGACATCGGCCAGATCCAGGTCAACGCGGAAGGCCCGCAGGACATCTCGTTCGATGCGATGTCCGATCGCCTGCGCGATGCCGCCGAACGTATCCGCGCGAATCCGGCCGTGAAGAGCGTGGTGGCGTCGATCGGCGGTGGCCCGTCGCCAGCCATCAACACGGGCCGGATGTTCGTCGAGCTGAAGCCGCTCGGCGAGCGCCCGAAGATGCCGCAAGTGGTGGAGTCGCTGCGCAAGGATGTTGCCGGGGTGCCCGGGCTGGCGGTCTACTTCTCGCCGGTGCAGAACCTGCGCCTCGGCGGGCGTCAAAGCAAGAGCCGCTACCAGTACACGCTGCAGAGCGTGAAGCCGGGGCAGTTGCAGGAGTTCAGCGACAAGCTCATGGCCAAGATGCGCACCGAGCCGATCTTCCGTGACGTGACCAGCGATTCGCAGCAGTCGGGCCTCGAGGCGCAACTGACGATCGACCGCGACAAGGCCAATGCGCTCGGTGTGCAGATGCAGGACGTGCGCACGGCGCTGTACACCGCGTTTGGCGAGCGTCAGGTATCGACGATCTACACGCCGATCGACAACTACTACGTGATCCTGACCGCGGCAGATATCGACCGCGCGGATGAGACGGCGTTCTCCAAGCTTTACGTGCGCAGCCGGACGGGCCAGATGGTGCCGGTGTCGGCGTTCGCCACGACCGAGCGCCGCGTGGGACCGATCGCGGTGAACCACCAGGGTCAGTTGCCCTCGGTCACGGTGTCGTTCAACCTCGCGCCGGGCGCCGCGCTTGGCGATGCGTCGAAGCTGATCGACCGCTATCGCGAGGAGATCGCGATGCCGACATCGATATTCACGAGCTGGGGTGGCGATGCGGCGGTGTTCCAGTCGTCGCAGGCCACGCAGGTGGTGCTGCTGGTGGCCGCGATCGCGGTGATCTACACGCTGCTGGGCGTGCTCTACGAGAGCTACATCCACCCGCTGACGATTCTGGCCGGCCTGCCCTCCGCGGCCGTCGGCGCGTTGTTGACGCTGTTCCTGTTCAACGTGGAGCTGTCGCTGATCGCGACGATCGGTGTGCTGATGCTGATCGGCATCGTCAAGAAGAACGCGATCATGATGATTGACTTCGCGCTGGCGGCGCAGCGCGAACAGGGCATGGCGCCCGCGAAGGCGATCCGGCAGGCGTGCCTGCTGCGCTTCCGCCCGATCATGATGACCACGTTCGCGGCCGTGATGGGCGCTCTGCCGCTGGCATTGGGCCTGGGCGCAGGCGCGGAACTGCGCCAGCCGCTCGGCTTGGCGGTGGTGGGTGGTTTGCTGTTCTCGCAGGTGATCACGCTGTTCATCACGCCGGTGATTTACCTCGCGCTCGATCGCTACTCTGGCACCGGCCCGTTGCAGATCGATTCGGAAGGCAATCTGCTGGACGAACAGCAGCCGGCAACGGTGGCGCACTGATCGCCAATCTCGCCGAGAGTTGTGCCGTTGCTGTGCTGTGGCCGTGCTGTAGTTGTGCCGCAGTGTGTTTGCTCTTATGCGCCGGTTCCCAGATCGTAACGGGACCGGCGCACCTTCCCCGATTCAGCCGCAATTCGCGAGCGTTCTCCTCCCCCAGCCTCAACATGCCGACAGTCCTCGCCACCGAGGCTTGTCATGCCTTTTGTAAACGCGAATAATCTTCACCTGCATGGGTGTGGCCAAGAATCAAAAACATAAGGCCTGCCCGCTCACGCCAGCCAGTCATCGCCTCCCGACGCGCGCGGTCTTCGATCGCGATCCGCCGTAGCCAGCCAGCGTTTCGTTTTCTTTCAAAGGAAAATCCAATGAAACGCTGTTTCCTGGCGCGTCGCCTGCGCGCCTCAGTCAGGGTCACGCCGGTCGCGGCGGTCTGGGCCACGTTCTGCACGCCGCTCTGGGCAGAAGACGTCCAGCAGCTTCGCGAAGTGGTGGTCACGGCCACGCGCACGGAAGAACGTGCCGATGCCGTGGCCTCGACCATTACCGTGGAAGATCCACGCAAGATCGAACGGTCGATGCCGGTCGATGAAACGGGCCTGTTCGCCGACGAGCCCGACATCGACGTGCCGCGCGACCGCCGCCGTTTTGGAGCCGGCAGCATCAACATCCGTGGCATCGAGGACAACCGTGTGCTGCAGATGGTTGACGGTGTGCGGCTGCCAGACTTCTACAACGGGGGCGGGCCGTCGAACATCACCACGTCCACGCGTGACGCGCCGGAGTTCTCGTTCCTGAAGCGCGTGGAAGTGCTGCGCGGCCCTGCATCGAGTTTGTACGGGTCCGATGCGATCGGTGGCGTGGTCTCGTATGCCACGAAGGACCCCACGGATCTCATGCGCGACAAGTCGGTCGGTGCTGAAGTCGGGCTGAACTGGAACGGCATCGACAATGGCTTCGGTCAGACCGTCGGCGTGGCCGGTGGCAACGATTTGATCCAGGGGTTGTTCATGTACGCGCACCGTCGCTCACATGAGATGAAGAACATGGGTGGCGACGATTCGGTGTCAGTGTCGCGCACCGCGCCGAACCCGCAGGATGTCGAAACCAATGCCTACCTCGGCAAGCTCGTGCTCAATGCCACGGCACGGCAGCGCCTCAGGCTGACCTACGAGCACCGCGATGCCACCAGTGACACGGGCATGTTGCGTTTGTCACGGTCGCTACCGCGTGTGACGTCCGCCAACGGTACGGAGGACCTGGCGCGCGACCGCGTATCGCTTGACTACGAGTGGCGTCCCGACAGCGGCGCGCTCGATCGCCTGACCGCTGCGATCTACTATCAAAAGAGCCGCACCACGAACGTCACGAACCAGGTGCGCAGCCGTACCAGCCGCGGCTGTTCCGCTACCCTCGCCGGTGCCAACCTTTGCGATGTGAGGCTCGATTTCGGCTTCGAGCAGCAACAGACCGGTTTCAACTTCCAGGCCGACAAGTCGTTTCACACCGGCAGCGTCGAACATCGCCTGATCGGAGGCGTAGACTTCATCCGCACGGAGTCCGAGGAGTATCGCGATGCCACGGTCGTCAACGTCACCACCAGTACGCGCACGAAGTCACTGGCTGGCGAGACATTCCCACTGCATGACTATCCCAAGGGCGCGACACGGCAGGTGGGTGTGTTCGTGCAAGACGAGTTGCGCTTGATGAACGGGCGGTTCACGCTGACGCCGGGCCTGCGTTTCGATCATTACTCACTTGGGCCCGATGACGACTCGCTCTACAACAGCGCAGCCGCGAAGCCCGCGGTCAGCCAGAGCAATTCCAACCTGTCGCCGAAGTTGTCCGCGCTCTGGCAGGCCACGGATCGCGTCAACGTCTGGGCGCAGTACGTGTTCGGCTACCGTGCGCCGAACTATCGGGAAATCAACGGCAGTTTCCGCAACCTGGTGCAGGGCTACGGCGCGGCGCCGAACAGCGAACTCGATCCCGAGAAGAGCCGCTCGTTCGAGGTCGGCGTGCGCTACACCGGCGAGAACGTTCAGACCAGCGTGGCCATGTTCGACAACCGGTACCGGGACTTTATCGAACAGGTTCAACTGGCGTGTCCGTCCGACCCCGCATGTTTGCCGGCCATGCGCGCGACCTATCAGTTCCGCAATCAGGCCAAGGTGCGCATCTACGGTGCGGAATGGCGTGGAGTGTGGCGCTTCCTGCCGCAGTGGCGTGTCGATGGCGCGGTGGCCTATGCGCATGGCACGAACGAGCAAACGGATCAGCCGTTGAACAGCGTCTCGCCGCTGCGTGCCTCCGCAGGGCTGACGTGGGAGCCTTCGGTCAGCGAAGGACCCGGCGCCGCATTGCGCTGGCGCGGCGCCAGGGCAGTGACGCGGACTGACGACACACGACGCGTGACGTACTTCAAGCCAGGTGGCTATGGCGTGGTCGATCTGCAGGCCTGGTGGCGGCTTGGCAAGCGGGCCACGATTGCGCTGGCCGTGAACAACCTCTTCGACAAGACCTACTGGCTCTGGGGCGACGTGCGCCAGACAGGCGTTTCCGCGTCGGAACCGGGTCTCGCTTTCTACACGCAACCAGGCAGAACCTTCGCGGCGAGTGTGAAGTTGGCGTTCTGACGCGGCGGAGCGGTCCCCACAATCGACGATATGAACGTCGCTGCGCGTCGCGCGTATCCCGGGCTACCAGCCACCCTGATGCACATGCTGTGGACAATCGGCTCGTGTCGCGTCAAGCTCCCATCCCAATGGCCTGGCGCAAGTGCCGGGCAACCGGAGATACCACAGCGATGAACCGATTCGTAGCCTGTATCGCGATGGCAGCCCTAACCGCCGGATGCGCGTCGACTGGACCTTCGCCAGATGCTTTGAGCCAGCGCTTCCCGAACAAGACCTACGTATTGCTCGGAGAGGTGCACGACAACGCGGCGGGCCAACGGCAGCGGCTGCAGGCGTTGACGCAGGCCGTGGAGGCGGGTTGGCGGCCCGCGATCGCGATGGAGCAATTCGACCGCGAACGGCAGGGCGATATCGACCGTGCGCGTCGCGAACGTCCACGCGATGCGGACTATCTCATCGCGCAGGCGACGGGCCCAAAGAGTGGCTGGGACTGGGCGCTCTACCAGCCGGTGGTATCACTTGCATTGCAATACGACCTCCCGTTGCTTGCCGCGAACCTGTCGCGTGCCGATGCCGCGAAGATCGTGCGCGGCGGGCTCGGGCAGGTTTTCGCACCCCAACAGCAGGCCGAGTTGAAACTGGACAAGCCCTTGCCTGCCGACCTCATCGCCTTGCAGACAGCGACGCTCGATGCCGGGCATTGCGGCAATTTCCCGAAGGCGATGTTGCCAGGGATGCTCGACGCGCAAGCCGCCCGCGATGCCGTGATGGCGCAGATCATGAAAGCGCATGGCGACCGGGGCGTGGTACTGATCGCGGGTAACGGCCACGTGCGGCGCGACATCGGTGTGCCCCGCTGGCTCGACCGCGCCGATCGAGATGACGCGCGTGTGCTCAGCGTCGGTTATGTCGAGTCAGCGGCCAACGGTAAGGCATTCGATGCGCTCGTGCGTGTCCCTGCCGTGGATCGTCCCGACCCATGTGCCGATGCGGTGATGAAGAAGTAGCAGTGAGTCGGTGTGCGCGGCTTATCAGGCCGTCGGCTTCACCAGCGGCAAGCTGAGTTCCGCGCGCACGCCACGCCCCTGGGCGCCTTCGCGCAAGACCACGGTGCCGCCGCAGCGCGTCGCCATCTCGCGCGAGATGGCAAGTCCGAGGCCCGACCCTGTTTCCGTGTGGCCGACCCGGCGATAGAAGCGCGCAAACACCTTCTCGCGTTCGGCCTCTGGAATACCGGGGCCGTCATCCTCGACGATGAGCATGGCGCTGTCGTCGACCTGTGTGGCGGAGAGCGTGATGCGGCTGCGGCGTCCCGAGTACTGGATGGCGTTGTGGACAAGGTTGGCGAATGCCTCGCGCAACAGCGCGGGATCGGCCTGCACTGGCAGTTCCAGTCCGGCCGGTCGCTCCCAGCCGAAATCCTGCTGGCGTCCGCGAGCGAGTGGCAGGTAGTCCAGCGCCACCTGCTCCGCCACGCCGATCGCGTCGATGATCTCCACTTCCGTGGCCGGGGCGGTGCCGTCCGGCGCGTGCTGTCTGACGCGCGCCAGTGCCAGCAACTGGTTGGTCATCCGCGCGGCCTGCTCCAGTTGCTTGACGATGCCACCAACGGCCTCGGCGGCGCCCGAATGCGCCGCGCCTTCGCCGCCGAACGTGTCGAGCTGCCGCTGCGCGAACTCGGCCTGTGTCTTCAGGATGGCCAGTGGCGTGCGGAGCTGATGGGCGGCATCGGCGATGAACTGGGCCTGCGCCTGCGCCATCGCGTCGGAGCGCGATACGTGCAGGTTCACCGCGTCGACCAGCGGGCGCACCTCGACCGGCACATGGTCGAACTCGAGCGGGGTCAGATCCTCGGGCGAGCGCGCGCGCACATCGTCACGTACCTGTTGCAGCGGGCGGAGCACGTAGGTAATGCCGCCGACCAGGATCAGCGCCGATACGATGATCAGCGCGATGTCGCGCAGCAGTGCGCTGCGCCAGACGTTGCCGATCAGCGCCGCGCGCGGCTCGGCGGTCTCCGCCACCTGGATGATCACGCGCATGTGCGCGTCGGGGCGATAGACCGGGCGGGCCATCGCCGCGATGCGGACCCGGTCGCCGCGATAGGTGGCGTCGTAGAAGCGCGGCTGGCCGTTCCGCAGCGCTCCCGTCGGCAGCGGCAGATCGTCATATCCGGTGACAGTCTCGATCTGGCCGGCCCGCTCCATCGACACGCGGTAGAACACGTGTGTCTGCGCCGCGGTTTCGAACATCTCCATGGCCGCGTCGGGCAGCGATAGCTGGATGCTCTCGCCGGCCATCCCGATGGCGTTGTCGATGGTCAGCACGGAGCCGTACAGCGAGCGGTCGTATGCCGTGTTGGCGGCATCGCGCAGGGTGCCGTAGGTGAACCAAGTATCGACCGCCATCATGAGCGCCAGCGCCGGGACCAGCAGGATCAGCAACTGGCGCCGCAGGCTGCCGCGCAACCAGGACCGCACAGGCAGGCGCGCGCGCTGGCGCAGGCGGCGAGGCCACATCAGGTGGCGGCCTCTGGCTCGAGCAGGTAGCCGAAGCCGCGTAGCGTGACGATGGTCACGCCGTGGCCGGACAGTTTCTTGCGCAGGCGATAGACCAGCACCTCGATGGCGTCGGGGCTCACGTCCGCGTCGAGCGAAAACACCTTGTCGAGCAATTGGGCTTTCGTCAGCGGTTGGCCGCTTCGGGCCAGCAGCGCGCCGAGCAGCGTCGATTCGCGCGGGGTCAGGGACAGCGGCGCGCCAGCCAGTGTGAAGCTGCGCGCTTCGCCGTCGAACACCAGCGTGCCGCATTGCAGGCGCGGATGCGCCCGGCCACGGCTGCGCCGGATCAGCGCCAGGATACGGGCTTCGAGTTCCGCGATGGCGAATGGTTTGGGCAGGTAGTCGTCGGCCCCGAGATTGAGACCGCGCACGCGTTCGTCCAGGGTGTCCTGCGCGGTGAGGATCAGCACGGGCGTGCGGTCGTCGCGGCCACGCATGGCCTTCAGCACGGCCAGGCCGTCCTTGCCGGGAAGGCGCAGGTCCAGCACGACGGCATCGTATTCCTCGGCCATGAGTCGGGCCTCGGCCTTCAGACCGTCGGTGACATGCTCGATCACGAAGCCGCCCTGCTCAAGTGCGCGTGTGACCCAGCGGGCCAGTTCCACTTCATCTTCCACCAGCAGGATGCGCATGGGACCCTCCTCTGCCCGCTCTTGATCTGTCTCCGGGGGCTGCCCCCGAGGGCGCCTATGATACCGCCTTGGCGGCGGGTGTCGGGGGCGCCGCTCGCGCCCTATAATGGCGGCGCTCCTCCCCGTGTACAACACGCGTGTCTACTGTGCCAGAAACCAAGTCGCCTCCGGTTCATGCTTCTCGCCGTCACCTGCTGATGGCGGGCGCCGTCATGGCTGCGGGTGTGCCGTCGTTTCCGGCCCGGGCGCAGCCGACGGCGCGGGTGCCGGCGGGGTATCCGAGCGACTATATCGAGGTGATCGCGCGCGCGCAGCGCGAGGGATCGGTCACGGTCTATGGTTCGACCGATCTGGAGATCGCGCAGCCGCTGATCGACGCATTCGAAGCCCGCTATCCGGGTATTCGGGTGCGCTATCAGGACCTGAACACGATCGAACTGAACAACCGCTTCCTGGCGGAGAGCGCCAGCCTCGGCACGAACCGGCCGGCAAGGGACGCGGATGTGGCCGACGTGCTCTGGAGCACGGCGATGGACCTGCAGATCAAGCTCGTCAACGACGGCTACGCGCAGCGCTACGAGTCGCCGGAACGCGATGGCCTGCCGGGCTGGGCGGTCTGGCGCGACGAGGCGTTCGGCACCACGTTCGAGCCTGCGGTGATCGTCTACAACCGGAAGCACTTCGCGGGCACCCATATTCCGGGCAGCCGCAGCGGCCTGGCGCGTTTGCTGCAGGACCGCGCGCCGCAATGGCGGGGCAAGATCGTGACGTACGACGTGGAGCGTTCTGGCGTTGGGTATCTGCTCGCCCAGCAGGATGCGCGGATGGGCAGCGAGTTCTGGTATCTGGCTCAGGCGTTGGGCCGCGCGCGCGTGCAGTTGTCTGCATCGACGGCGGACATGATCGAACGCATCGCCAGTGGCGAGCTGGTGCTGGGCTATAACCTGCTGGGTTCCTATGCGCTGTCGCTGATGGAGCGCGGGGCCGGGATTGCCGTCATCGCGCCGCGCGACTACACCCTGGTGATGTCGCGCGTGGCGTTCATCGCGCGGCAGGCGCCGAGGCCACACGCGGCGCGACTGTGGCTCGATTTCCTGCTGTCGCGCGATGGGCAGGTCCTGCTGAGTCAGACCACGTCCCAGCTGTACACGATTCGCACCGACATCGACAGCACGCACACTGCCAACGCACTGGCGGAACGGCTGGGCTACGCGCTCAGGCCGATCAGCGTCGGGCCGGGTCTGCTGGCCGCGCAGGATGCCCTGCGCAAGAAGGCGTTCATCGCGCGTTGGCGCGAAGCCATGCGCGGTTGACGGCTCATAGCCAGCTTGGCAATCAGTTCGGGAGTCAGTTCGGGAATCAGTTCGACGCCAGGGCCTGCTGGGGCTGCCGTTCGCACAGCGCCGCCATTTCCGCATCGAGCGGCGCCATGGGGCGTGGCACGTAGCCCACGCGCAGAGCCGGCGAGAGGCGCAATGTGTCGATGAATGCGTCCGCCAGGCGTTCGGCCTCGCGGGCCAGTTCGAAATCCTCGGGGGAGAACAGCCAGTGCGCCAGCACGCCACCGATCGCGGCGTGGAAGGCATTGACGGCCAGTGGCAGGTCGAGGTCGGCGGGCAACTGGCCGCGCTCCATCGCCAGCCGCAGATGCTCGCGCATCTTCACCGTGCCTTCCTGGTGCGACTGGCGCTGGCGCACGAAGATGGCGCCGTTGTCCTCGACCATCTCGCACTTGTGGAAGATGATTTCGAACACGCGACGCCATTGGGGATTGTTGACGGTCTGGCGGAACACGAATGCGCAGATGTCGCGGATGCTCCCGAGCGGGTCTTCCTGCGAGGCAATGCGCTCGGGTGAGCAGAGCGCCTCGACTGGCAGGTTGACGCGATCGCACATCGCGGCGAACACGTCGCTCTTGTTCTTGAAATGCCAATAGATCGCGCCGCGCGTGACGCCTGCCGCCTCGGCAATGTCCGCCAGCGAAGGACGTGCCACGCCACGGGCGTGGAACACGGCCTCTGCCGCATCCAGAATGCGGTTGCGCGTCTCTAGCGCTTCTTCCTTGGTACGTCTGACCATTTCCCTCTTTACCCGGACGGTGGTGGTCGCCAGGTCTCCATGGGCGCTGCCGGTGGATGGCAAGGCGCTTCTCTCTCCAAATTGCGCAACGGCACTAGGCGGGGCGCATCGTACCGTGAATGGAACAATCGTGCTCGATTTGCAGGAGCATTCCACTACACGCAACCATTGCCATGTGTTGTAAACGCCCCAAAATTTATCCGGGTACTTACATACATGCGCGAATGTATCTATAATACGCCCCTGCCCGAGTTTCAGCCAACCTGATTTGTGTGATGGCGCGCGCGCAAAGCGACGCAGCCATGAGCCGAAACCGGGAAATCCTGCCTGTAGAAAGAAAAGCGTTTCCATCCACCGACTTGCGAGCGGCGGCTGGCAACGAGCAAAAACCTGTTTGGCCGCCATGCCCCGCCCCCGGAGTGTGTTGCCCTTTGCGACTGTTCGCGTCGCGGGCATTGCGGCAGATCTCAAATTGCCATCATGGGGTTATCGATGAGGAAGTCCCAACAGATCCGTAGTGTTGCCGCCGCTGTGGCGGTACTGGCGTTGTCCGCCTGCGGCCAGAAAGCCCCGCAGGGCGGCGCGATGCCGCCTCCGGAAGTGGGTGTCGTGACCGTCACGCCGTCCGCAGTTGCCGTCGTCAATGAATTGCCGGGTCGTCTCGAGGGTGTGCGCACCGCCGAGGTGCGTGCCCGCGTGGAAGGTATCGTCCTGTCGCGCAATTACACCGAAGGCGGTGAAGTGAAGGCCGGTCAGGTGCTGTTCCGCATCGATCCCGCCCCGTATCAGGCGCAACTGGCTTCGGCCAAGGCCCAGCTCGAGCGTGCAGAGGCCAATGCCGTGTCCGCGCGCCAGAAGGCCGAGCGCTACAAGCCGCTGGTGGCCGCCAACGCCGTCAGCAAGCAGGAATACGACGAGGCGGTTGCCGCCGCCGGCCAGGCCAATGCCGATATCGCCGCCGCCAAGGCGGCTGTGACGACCGCGCAGATCAATCTGGGCTACACCACCGTCACCGCGCCGATCTCCGGCCGCGTCGGCCGTGCGCTGGTCACGGAAGGCGCGCTGGTCGGCAAGGGCGAAGCCACCAAGCTGACCACCGTCGAGCAAGTCGAGCCGATCTGGGTGACCTTCACGCAACCGGCGTCGGAAGTGGCGCGCCTGCGTCGCGCCATCGAGGCCGGTCAGGTCAAGGGTGTGAACGGCGGCGCGCGCGTGCACCTGTACCCGGAAGCCGGCGACAAGGAATACGGCATGACCGGCAAGCTGCTGTTCTCGGACATGACCGTGGACCCGACCACCGGTTCGATCACGCTGCGTGCCGAGTTCCCGAACCCGAAGCGTGAACTGCTGTCGGGCACCTTCGTGCGCGTGAAGATCGAACAGGGTGTGGACGAAAAGGCGCTGACCGTGCCGCAGCGCGCGCTGATCCGTGGCGCGCAGGGTGCGAGCGTGCTGGTGGTGGGCGATGACGGCAAGGTAGCCGCGGTGCCGGTCAAGGCGCCGCAGGCGATCGGCGATCGCTGGGTGGTGACCGAAGGCCTCAAGGGTGGCGAAAAGGTCATCGTCGAGGGCCTGCAAAAGGTTCGCCCGGGCGCGCCCGCCAAGGCCGTGCCGTTCCAGAACCCGCAGACCGCGGCTGCGCCGGCATCGGGCGCGGGCGCGCAGGGTGCTGAAGGCGGCAAGTCCGAAGCCAGCAACGAAGCCAAGCCCGCCGAGCAGACGCCGGCCAAGCAAGGCTGACCACGCACACTTAGGGAGCCAGTTTCATGGCGAAGTTTTTCATCGACCGGCCGGTGTTCGCGTGGGTGCTCGCGCTGATCATCGTGCTGGGCGGGGCACTCGCGATCCTGCAATTGCCGATCGCGCAGTACCCCAATATCGCGCCCCCGATCATCACGGTCAGCACGACCTACCCTGGTGCATCGGCCAAGACCATTGAAGACACGGTGGTGACGCCGATCGAGCAGGAGCTCAACGGTGCGCCGAACCTGCTCTATTACGAGTCGCAGAGTGAGTCGTCCGGCCTGGCCACGATCAATATCTCGTTCGCGCCGGGCTCGAGTTCCGACCTGAACTCCGTGGAAGTGCAGAACCGCCTGAAGCGCGTGGAAGCGCGTCTGCCGGCGGAAGTGCGCCAACAGGGCGTGAAGGTCGACAAGGCCGGCAACAACTACATGATGTTCATCACGGTCTCGTCCAAATCCGGTAACTCGGATGCGATCGAGCTCGGTAACTTCGTGTCCGCGCAGGTCGTCGACTCGATCCGTCGCGTGCCCGGCGTGGGTGCGGCCGACTTGTTCGGTACCGAATACGCGATGCGGATCTGGCTGGATCCGGCCAAGCTGACCGGCTACAACCTCACGCCGCTAGACGTGAAGGCCGCAGTGGCCGAGCAGAACATCCAGGTTGCTGTGGGCGAACTGGGCGGCACCCCGTCGCCGTCTGGCACGGAGCTTAACGCCACGGTGAGTACCGAAAGCCGTCTGAACACGCCCGAGGAATTCGCCAACATCCTGTTGCGCGTGAATCCGGACGGTTCGTCGGTGCGCATCAAGGACGTCGGCCGCGTGGAACTGGGCGGCGCCGACTACTCGACGCTCGCCCGCATCAACGGCAAGCCGGCCTCGGCCATCGCCATCAAGCTGGCCCCGACCGGCAACGCGCTGGCCACCGCCACCGCGGTGCGCGCCAAGATGGAAGAGCTTTCGCGCTTCTTCCCGCCGGACTACGAGTTCAGCGTGCCTTACGACACCTCGGCCTTCGTGAAGATCTCGATCGAGGAAGTGGTCAAGACGCTGCTGGAAGCCGTGGTGCTGGTGTTCCTGGTGATGTACCTGTTCCTGCAGAACTTCCGCGCGACGCTGATCCCGACGCTGGTGGTGCCGGTGGCGCTGCTTGGCACGTTCGGCGCGATGCTGGCGTTCGGCTTCTCGATCAACGTGCTGACAATGTTCGGCATGGTGCTGGCGATCGGTATTCTGGTCGACGATGCCATCGTGGTGGTCGAGAACGTCGAGCGGATCATGAGCGAGGAAGGACTCTCGCCACGTGAAGCCACGCGCAAGGCGATGGGACAGATCACGGGCGCCATCATCGGCATTACGCTGGTGCTGACGGCGGTGTTCATCCCGATGGCGTTCTTCTCGGGCTCGGTCGGCAACATCTATCGCCAGTTCTCGCTGTCGCTGATTGCTTCGATGGGCTTCTCGGCGCTGCTGGCGCTGACGCTGACCCCGGCACTGTGCGCCACGATGCTCAAGCCGGTGGAAGCAGGCCATCACCACGAGAAGAAGGGTTTCTTCGGCTGGTTCAACCGTACCTTCACCACCGCATCGGGCAGCTACCAGGGCATGGTCGCGCGCATTCTGAAGCGCACGGGCCGTTACGTGATCATCTACCTGGTGATCATTGCCGGGGTGGTGGTGCTGTTCAAGCGCCTGCCGTCGTCGTTCCTGCCTGATGAGGACCAGGGCTACATGATCACCGTGGTGCAGTTGCCCACGGGCGCGACGCAAGAGCGCACGATCGGCGTGCTCAAGCAGATCGAGGACTACTACCTGCAGAAGGAATCGAAGGTGGTGGACCAGATGATCACGGTGGCGGGCTTCTCGTTCTTCGGCCGCGGCCAGAACGGCGGTATCGCGTTCGTGCGTCTGAAGGACTGGAAGGAGCGTCCGGGCGCGGATCAGACCGCGCAGGCGCTGGTGGGCCGTGCGTTCGGCGCGCTGTCGTTCATCAAGGACGCGATCATCTTCCCGCTGAACCCGCCGGCCATCTCCGAACTGGGTAACTCGTCGGGCTTCGACTTCCGTCTGCAGGACCGCAGCGGTCAGGGCCACGCGAAGCTGATGGAAGCGCGTAACCAGATGCTGGGCATGGCGGCGCAGTCGCCGGTGCTGCAGGGCGTGCGTCCGGAAGGCCAGGAAGACGCGCCGCAGTTGCGCATCGACATCGATCGCGAAAAGGCGCGCGCGCTGGGCGTATCGGTGGCCGATATCAACTCGACGCTGTCGATCGCATTTGGCTCCTCGTACGTGAACGACTTCATCTATGAGGGTCGCGTGCGCCGTGTGATCGTGCAGGCCGAGGGTGCGGATCGCCGTCTGCCGGACGATCTGACCAAGCTGCGCGTGCGCAATGCCAATGGCGACATGGTGGCGTTTGCCGCGTTCGCGACGTCGAAGTGGATCATGGGTTCGCCGCGCCTGGAGCGTTACAACGGCATGCCGGCCGTGAAGCTCGCGGGCCAGGCCGCGCCGGGCAAGTCCACTGGCGAGGCCATGCGCGTGATGGAGGAAAACTTCGCCAAGCTGCCGCCGGGCTTCGGTTTCGAGTGGTCGGGTCAGTCGTATGAAGAGCGCCTGGCCGGCTCGCAGGAACCGATCCTGTACACGCTGTCGCTGGTGATCGTGTTCCTGTGTCTGGCCGCGCTCTATGAGAGCTGGTCGATTCCGGTAGCCGTGCTGCTGGTGGTGCCGCTGGGTGTGATCGGCGCGCTGCTCGGCGTGACGCTGCGCGGCATGCCGAACGACGTGTACTTCAAGGTGGGCCTGATCGCGACGATCGGTCTGTCCGCCAAGAACGCCATTCTGATCGTGGAATTTGCCAAGGACCTGCAGGCACAGGGCCGTAGCCTCGTGGATGCGACGCTCGAAGCGGTGCACCTGCGGTTCCGCCCGATTCTGATGACGTCGATGGCATTTATTCTGGGCGTGCTGCCGCTGGCGATTGCCACTGGCGCGGGCTCGGGCAGCCAGCGCGCAATCGGTACCGGCGTGATGGGCGGGATGATCACGGCAACGCTGCTGGCGATCTTCCTGGTGCCAGTATTCTTCGTGGTGGTGCGTAGCCGCTTCAAGGGCAGCAAGGCCCAGCACGAGCGGGAAATGGCACGCCTGGAAAGCCAGAAGGAAATCTGACTATGACAAAGACTTTGACCACTCTGCTGCTGGTGGCCGGGGTGCTGAGCGGCTGCACGATGGCGCCGCACTATGACCGCCCCGCCGCACCTGTGGCGGGCGGCTACCCGGCAGCGCCGGAAGGTTATGCCTCGGCCGAGGTGAAGAGCGGTGAAACGCGCCGCGCCACCGAGATCGGCTGGCGCGAGTTCTTCACCGACCCGCGCCTGCAAGGGCTGATCGAGGCGGCGCTGGAGAACAACCGCGACCTGCGTACCGCCGCGCTCCGCATCGAAGAGGCGCGCGCGCAGTACCAGATCCAGCGCGCCGACCTGCTGCCGACCGTGAATGCGAATGCCGGCTTCCAGCGCGGCCGCTTCTCGGGTGCCTCGTCGGGTATCGACCAGTCGTTCACGGGTAACGTGTACCAGGTCGGCCTGTCGGTGACGCAGTGGGAGCTCGACTTCTTCGGCCGCGTGCGTAGCCTCTCGAACGCCGCGCTGGCGCAGTACCTGGCCACCGAGGAAGCACACCGCGCCGCGTATATCTCGCTGGTTTCGGAGGTTGCCAAGGCCTATCTGGCCGAACGCGCCTTTGCCGAGCAGTACGATCTGGCCCGCGACACCTACAAGGCGCGCCAGAGCACGTACGAACTGGCGCAGAAGCGCTTCAGCGCCGGCGCGACGTCCGCGCTGGACCTGCGCGACAACGAATCGCTGGTGGCGCAGGCCCGCGTGGCCGCAGCGCAGCTGGCGCGTCAGCGCGCGCAGGCGCAGAACGCGCTGGAAGTGCTGGTGGGCAAGCCGATCGCCGAGATCCCGAACCTGCCTGCGCCGATGCGTCTGTCGGACGAACACATCATCAGCGATATTCCCGAGGGTCTGCCCTCGGAACTGCTGACGCAGCGTCCGGACATCCGTCAGGCCGAGCAGCAGTTGTTGTCGGCCAATGCCAACATCGGCGCGGCGCGGGCCGCATTCTTCCCGCGCATCACGATGACGGCCAATGCCGGCACCATCAGCACGTCGTTCACGAACCTGTTCGACTCGGGCGCTCACGTGTGGTCGTTCGCGCCGCAACTCGTGCTGCCGATTTTCGACTACGGCCGAAACATGTCGAACCTGGACCTGTCCAACGTCCGCAAGAACATCCAGATCGCCAACTACGAGAAGACGATCCAGACCGCGTTCAGCGAAGTGGCCGATGCCCTCGTGGCACGCGGCACGCTCGAGGACCAGGTGGCAGGCCAGGAACAGCAGCGTGACGCGGAAGCCGCGCGCTACGAACTGGCGCGGATGCGCTTCCGCAGCGGCGTGGCGAGCTACCTCGACGAACTCGACGCGCAGCGCCAGCTGTTCTCGGCCGAGCAGGATCTGGTTGCGGCACGGCAGTTGCGGTTGGTGAACTCGATCGACCTCTACCGCGCGCTGGGTGGCGGGCTGGTGGAGAAAGGACCGGTGGCGCAGCAGCCGGCACCGCAGACAACGACGACGCAGTAAGTCATCGTTTCGGTTCAGCAAAAAAAGGGCGAAGCTTTCAAGGCTTCGCCCTTTTTGCGTTGTGGCCGACGTCGATCAGAACTTGTAGGTCGCCGCGAGGAAGAACACCAGCGGGTTTGGCCGCAGTGTCGTCTTCGAGGTCGACAGCACGGTGCCGTCCGACGCCTTGATCGTCATCGTCGATTCGCTCTTGAGCGGGATGTACGTGACCGCGCCAGTGACACCCCAATGCTCGGTGAAGTTGTAGGTGCCGCCGACATTGAAGATCGGGGCCCACGACGACGACGCATCGGCGTGGACCGACGTTGGTCCCGGAATGCCAGCACCCGCAGCCAGGATCGCGCCGAGGTTATTGTTCACCGATGCAGCGAACGCCGGATTGACGTCGATATTGGTGAAGAAGTTGTACGAGACACCAACACCGACAAACGGTCGGAATGTCACATCCGGAGCGCGGAAGTGATACTGCACCATTGCCGCAGGGCTCCACTGACGCGCGCGCGTGATGATCGGATTCAGCGACGGGTCGCCCAGGCTCTGGTGACCCAGTGCGCCGGCCGGGCCCGGCGGAATCAGATAACCGTGTCCGTAGATCTTGAACTCGGGCGGAATGCCGCCCACGGCTGTGATCGCGATGTTGTCGGTGACGAAGTGGCTGAACGTCAAACCTAGCGTGTCGGCATTCGACGTCGACAGGCCACTGCCTGGCGCCGAAAACGACGTCGGCAGGCCAAGCGGATAGTTGATCGGCACATCGAGCAAGGTAGTGGTCAACGGGCCGCTGGTACCGAAAGTCTCGATGTGGAACCAGCCCGCGGAAACGACGTTGTCCCCGGCCTTTTGCGCGTGCGCGGTGGTGGCCATGAAGGCGCTGCAGGCGAGAAAGGCTGCGGCGATCGAAAGCAGGCGGGCCAGCGAGAGGCGTTTGTTATGCATGTCGGTCCCCTGGGTTGTTATTGCACGAAGGCGCCGACCGTGAAGTACGGGCCGGTGGTGCGGTTTTCGAGGAAGCCAAACACGCCGCCGGTGAACATGAACTTGCCCGTGATCGTGGCGTTGTCCTTGCGCGTGGTGGTCACTACGCCAGCGGTGGTCTGCGAGTAGTCGAGCTTCAGCGCCGTGGCCAGCGTGGCGTCGGACGCGCGGAACGGGTCCAGTTGCGCGGCATCGGCACCCACCAGCGCCGTGGTGCGGTAGTCGAAGTTGCTGTCCACGCCGATGTACTCGCCATTGACACTACCCTGTGTGATCGACACCGCCGGCGCCATCATGCCGATGCCGATCTCGTCATCCGCACCCACCGGTTGCAGGTTCGTGAACGACGCATTGGCATAGCCGACGCGAATCATGATCGGCACGAGTTGTCCACGCAGCTTGCCCACGATCAGGTACGCGCGGCCCAGGACGCCGCCGAGGCTTGGTTGCTGCTCGCCTTCGTAGTTGGTGGAAAGCAGCGAGCCGTTGCCTTGCGGCACGAACTTGTTGCCTTTCTGCTTGCAGGTGCCGCCGGTCTTGTTGTCGCAGACCGTGAACGAACCATCGGCGGCCAGGGACATCTTGTAGTCCTGCGCGACCTGCGCGAAATTCTTCGATGGAATCTCATGGAAGCCCGACCCGTTGTAGACGCCCGCGATCTTGCTCAGGTCCGTCTCGGTCTGCGCGAAGCCGATGAACTGGAAGTACGGGAACGTCGTGTCGGGCACGGCGCCGGCACCGGCAATGCCGTTGAACTGGATGCGCGCGCCAGGGATCGTGCCGCCCATCACGCCTTCACCCAGGAACAGGCGTGCCGGGCGCGATGCATCGAGACTCGCGCCGAGCAACTGGAAGGCGCATTGATTCAGCTTGTCGGTGGGCAGGCCAGTTTCCTGCGCGAGCTTGCCGGTCATCACGTTCTGCCCGTTGGTGGCGTCGGAGCGCGTTGGCTGCACCGTGCCCGTGGTGCGTGGGACCGATGAATCCAGAAACGTGACGGCCCACGTCATCTTCGCGGTATCGATCTGCACGCTCACCAGTTCTCCCGATCCGGTGCCGCCGACATAAGGCGTCGAATAGTCGACCGATGCAGGACAGAGTCGGGCAGGCACGGCAGCGGGCACTGCGGTTTGCGCGCTGTCGCCATCGCCACCACCGCCGCATCCGGCGAGTGCCGCGGTGGTAACCAGTGCCAGCGCCAGGCGTGGCGCCCAGGGCCGCAGCGGAGCTGCGGAACGTGGTTGATGCGATTGCGGCAGCGGCATGATGATGTCTCCTATGGGGTTCTTCTAGGTGTGAGGCAGTGGATGTTTTGCGTCAGCGGCTGGCCAGCGCGCTGACACGGAACGTTGGATCTGCTGCGGGGCCGAACAGGTGGGCATACACGGGGCCAGTAGTGACGACCGATCCCGTGACGCCGCTGTTGTCGACAGTGGCTACCACGCCGGGCCGCGTGGCCTGCGTGAAGTCCATCTGGAATCCGCCGACCGGCTTGAGCGACGGGTCCTGCGGGTCGATCAACGCAACGAGGTTGTTCTGGACCGTCGAAGACAGGTACTTGAAGTCGCTGCCCGAGCCGATGTAGCTGCCCTGCATGCTGGCCTGGGTGACCGTGGAGGTTGGCGTCATCAGGGCCAGGCCGGATTCGTCGTCGACCCTGATGTCCAGTCCGTTGATGTAGGCGTAGCCCACGCGGACCAGCAGCGGTACCTGTTTGCCCTCGAGCTTGCCGACCACCAGCACGCCGCGTGCGCGTGCGTTCGCGGGCGCGAGCGCGTTGGCATAGAAGTGTGGATAAGGCTGGCTGCCCGCCCCGCCATCGTTGTCACTGCCGAACGCGCCATCGTTACCGGCACGCAAATGCCAGGGTTGGCCCGTCGACAGGCAGGACCCGCCGCTGGCCGGCGCGCATGATCCGTCGGCGTTGAGCGTTTCCACGGTGTTGGCAGTAGCGGGCGCGTAGTTCGTGGCGCCAGTCAACTTGCCGCCGGACGGTACCAGGTGATAGCCGAGCAGGTTGTACGTGCCCGCGACCTTGCTGAAGTCGGTCTCCGTCTGCGCAAATGCCAGCACCGGGTACATCGGGAACGTGCGTTGTGGGATCTTGCCGAGCCCCAGCAGGCCGCCATACTGGATCGTCGCGCCAGGAATGCCGCCGCCCGCCACGCCATTGCCGATGAAGATGATCGGCGGATTGGCGGGGTCGATGATGGCCTGCGATGCGCCGTCGGATGCGGTGACCGTTTTCAGTTCATACGCGCAGTTGTTCTGCGCCGCAGTCGGCAGCGGTCGGGTCGGATGCGTCATCGTGCCAGTCAGCGTGACGCCCGCGCGTGTCGGCGATACCGATCCCGGTGCCTTGGGCACCGCCGATTCGATGATCGTGATCTGGTACGTGCCCTTGGTCGAATCGAACCGCATTTTCAGGAATTCGCCCGCGCCGGAACCGCCGGTGTACGTGGTGCCGTAATCGAGTGTGCTTGGGCACAGCGAGGCCACGGGCTGGTTTTCGGTAGCCCCTGAAGTGGGACAGTTGCCGACGGTGGCGCACTGCTGCGCAGCGGCGGCTGGCGTTGCGCTACTGGAGGCATCGCCATCTCCACCGCCGCCGCAGGCAGCGAGCGTCATGGTCAGGCTTACCCCTGCAACAGCAAAAAATGCGTGTCGAGCATGCGACATCTGCATGGTTGTCTCCTTGTCGTTATGACCGGCGCTCCGGCGATTGCCGGGATAGCTCACGGTGCGTCGGAATCTCGCGTTTCAAGCGGTCGAGCGCAATAGAGCGCTCGTTCCAAACACCGTGGCCGCGCGGCGTGCCGTTGTCACGCAAGCCTCTCCCGTCATTGTTCAAACCGCGTTTGCCATGCATGGCACGCCAATTCAAACGGACGGGATGGCCCACATTCGGCATCTTCAGAACTTGTATTCGCTGTTCGAGGGATCGAAGGTCGATGCGTCGAAGGTCTTTTTCTGGGCCTTCTCGAAGACGATCTTCTCGACCATGTTGCCGTCCGCGTCCCACGCGGTTTCCGCGCGCGGCCAGGGGTGCTTGAGATCGAACATCAGTTGCACTTTCTTCGCGTAGTACTTCGGCGCGCCTTCCGGCAACTCCCATGTCAGCGCCACCATGCGAACGCCCTGCTCCTGCACGATTTCGACGCGGCTGTACTTCTCGGGCAGCCCCGCCGCGCGTAGCGTCTTCGCATCGCGCTCGAGCATCGACAGCACGAACTGGAAGCCGAGGTCGCGCACGGTGTGATTCGACTGGGATTTGGCCAATGTGCCGTCGATTGCGGTCCAGATCGACGTGAAGCCCATGATGCCGCCGAGGTGCCCGTACATCTCGTCCTTGCGACGGGTCTCGTCATAGATGATTTCCTGGCCGGCCTGCGCGCCGTTTGGCAGCCACTTCGCGTAGAGCTGGCGTGGCATATGGCGGTAGCGGATCATCATGCGCGCTGGCTTGTCTTGCCATTGACCGTTGAGTCGTTCCTGGCGCGTCATCGAGTATTCGTACTCGGGGTAGCGATTCATTTCCGCGCGTGCCCACGTCAGGATGGCTTCGGGCTGCAGCGCATCGAACGTGGCCAGTACCTGCGCGTCGGATTGCGCGGCAAGCTCGCCGCTGGCTACCTGTTTCGAGAGCATCGTGGCCTGCTGCGAGGTGGGCAGACCATCGTATGGCGTGGCGACGCGCGGGGTCTGCGTGGCCGGCGCGGATGCGCCCTGGGCGTACGCCGTGGTGCCTCCGGGCGGTGCCGCAAGAATCCCCAGGATGCCGCCGAGGGCGGCTGCCGCGTATAGCTGTTTCATCGCATGTCTCCTTTTGCGGGCAAGACGTGGCCCTCCCGCGGGCTGCCGTGGCAGGCGGGTGAAGACGCGCCATGCGTGGCGCGCAACGGGTCACGCCTCGCAAGTTGCGTGGCGAATCACGTTGTCGGTATCGATAGCGACGGATGCCGTCGCCGCTCGTTGCCGGTGTGCGGCGGCCCCGGTGAGGACCACCGCTTCACTTGTCGGCTAGGACCTGGGGCGGGTTCGCATCCAGTCGTCGAGCGGGTTGCTTGGGAAGGTCGCGCAGTGCTCGCGGCGTACCGCCATGCTGGCGGTGGCCGCTCGCGTCGCTCCCTCGTTGCGCACTTGTCGCGCACTGCGTCTGGCACGTCCCAGCGCGGCTGCGGCGGCTGCCGCGGCCTCGTGGGATTCGCCCTCTACAGTGGCGGCCAGCGCCGCGAGGTGAGCCTGCTCGTCGGCGTGCTGCGTCTCGCCGATCTCGAACACATCCTGCAGCGCACCGAGTTCCTGCGGCGCGGGTGAAGGCGCCTTGAGGGCCGCCACCACCATCGACGTCAGTTGCGCCAGCACCTGCGCATCGCTCATCCGCCTGCCCTGCGTGAACGCCGGCATCAGGTTGCCGAGTTCGTCGCCGGCCAGCACGCCTGCCAACGCCTTGAGGGCGAAATGCAGGCGCCAGCCGAGCTCCTGACGTGGCACGTCCGGCAGCGCGTGGGCGAACGCTTCGAAGAAGCGGCCGAACACGGGTGCGTAGTGCCCCATCAGCCAGGACTGGATGAACGGGGATGTATCCGAATACACGCGCCCTAGCAGGCGCAGGAACGATGGGCCGCCGATCTCGGGCTCGCGCGCCATCTGGAGCGCGGGCACGAACAGCGCGCCCATCACGTGTTCGCAGCGAATCTCGGCACCCGGCCAGCGTGCCTCGCAGGCGTCCAGCAACGCAAGGCGACGGGTGTTGAGGGGATCCAGTCGGCGGCCAAGCACCGACTGCATCATGATTTCCTTGCTGCGGAAGTGATAGTTGACGGCAGCGAGGTTGACGATTGCCCGCGACGTAACCTGTCTGAGCGATGTTGCTTCGTAGCCTACCTCGATGAACAGCTTCTCGGTCGCGTCAAGAATGCGAGCCTTGGTGTCTCCTGCCGTGGTTTTCCCGGTCTTCATGGGGGCGTCTCTCGCTATGAAACCGCAGTGGACCCCTGCAATAAAAATAAAAATCCACGACCGCTGTGGCTCCGTGCTCTAACGGCATACGGATGCTTGAAACGGTTGTGGGAGCCTATCCAGCGCCACGACCGTTTCACAAGACTTATATTCGAATAGATCCTCTAAATTGCAAGCCCGACTGCGACGGACTTGATTTGGATCACGGCTTGATGCTTCGGGATAGGGCGGAGACATTCTGCGCCGTGAGTGCGAATACTGACAACTGAGGGTTCGCACCAATACTGGTTGGAAATACCGAGCCGTCAAACACGGAGAGATTCTCGAGCTGGTGGTGGCGACCCGCGCTGTTCACCACGCCCCGCTTTGGATCGTCGCTCATGCCGCAGCCACCCATCAGGTGCGCGGTGAAGAGCAACGCGCGGAATTTCTTCAGGGGCAGTTGGCCGATGGCTTCGCGTGCCTGGGTCCAGCTCGTGTAGTCCTGACCGTCGAGATGAGCGGGTCGTACCCGTTTCGCACCTGCAGCAAACTGGGCTTCGGCCATGCTCAGGTAGGCGCGGCGCACGCCGTCCCAGACATAGTCGCTCACGTCGTAGTCCAGCACGGGACTGCCGTCGTCGGCAATGCGCACGCGCCCGCCGGGGCTCTCCGGCACGAAGCCGTCGCGCAGCAGCGCCAGCATCGCGTTGGTATGCGGCAACGCGGCCATCTGACGCCGCAGGTCATCGCCCAGCGCATTGAAAACGCCCGAGCTGATGCCCGGGAACATCGGCGGCACTTCGAGCTTGTAGCCCATCGGCCCCGTTGCGCCATCGCGCCATTGGAAATAATCGGACGCGATCGACTGCGGCGCGCCATAGTACGGATCGATCTTTTCCGGCATCTCGGCAATGGTCAGGTTCACCGGATGGATGAACGTGCGCAGGCCGATCCGCCCATGCGGGTCCGGCACGCGCGAGCGCAGCAGCAACGCGGGCGTATTGATGGCGCCACCCGCCGCGATCACATGTCTTGCGCGGACGGTGACCGTGACGCCGGTGGCCGTGTAGCCATCGATGCCAAGCGCATCGCCTGTGAGGCCGCGCACGGTCTTGCCGTCATGGTCGATCGCGCGTACGCGCAGCCGATGCACGAGCGTGGCCCCGTGCGTGAGCGCGTTGGGAATCGTGGACACCAGCATCGATTGCTTGGCGTTGACCGGGCAGCCCAGGCCGCAGTACCCGGAGTTCCAGCAGCCTTTCACGTTGCGCGGAATCACGTGCCATTCCCAGCCGAGCTTTTCGCAACCGCGCTTGAGCACGGTGTTGTTCGGATTCGGGTCCATCGACCATGGCGCCATGTTCAGGCGGGCTTCGATCTTCTCGAACCACGGTGCCATCTCGGCTTCGGAATGCCCGGTTACGGCGTGCTCCGTGGCCCAGTGGGCCAGCGTTTTCGGGGGCGTGCGGAAGCTGGACGTCCAGTTCACGGTGGTGCTGCCGCCCACGGAGCGCCCCTGCAGGATCGAGATGGCGCCATCGGACGTCGCACGCGCGGCAGCCTCCTGGTAGAGCTCGCGATACGCGCGCGCTTCATCCATGTCCTTGAAGCTGTCCGAAGTGCGCAGTGCCCCTTCCTCGATCAGCAGTACCTTGAATCCCGCCTCGGTGAGCATTTCGGCGGCAATGCCACCGCCTGCGCCGCTGCCGATGATGGCGACGTCCGTTTCAAACGTGCGCGGCGCGGTGAACGTGGCGGCGTCGAGCACCTTCCAGCCGGACGCGATGCCGGCGCTGTAGATATCGTTAATGGCCATGGTGGGTGTCAGCTGTGAATGGCGCGATAGACCGCGGGATTAGGGCCGGGATAGCCGGCGGCGGCCCACGCATCGGGCAGCACGAAATAGCCGACGCTGGTCAGCTTGGCCAGCACCACGCCGCCCGCATTGAGCGTTGCGAAGCGGCTGGTGCGCCAGCGCGTCAAAAATCCGCGCACCTGCTCGGGCGTGGCCTGGTCCCACGGCGCGCGCAGGCCGGCCAGGGCCCAGCGCAGCGGCGTGCTGGCCAGCAGATCGAGCAGCTTGCGGAGTTCCGCGCGGCCGTTCAGACCCATTGCCGCGATCGACCCGTCGATGAACTGCACGGCGGCGGCGATGCGCTTCTCGCGCTGGGCCGGGTCGACCGATTCCAGCTCGCTGACTACCGCTGGCAGCAGTGCCCGGAACAGCGCGACATCAGCCGGCCGCAGGAAAGCCATGCCGGCCTGCGGTGGTGTGCTGGCGGGCGAACAGCCCGTTAGCGAGGGAAGAAGCGCCGAGCAGGCGATCGCGGCGGAAAACCCGGCGCCGACCTTCAGGAACTGGCGGCGTGATGATTTCTCCACAGCGGGTGGGGCGGGTACGGGCATCGTGTCTCCGTCTTCGTTTGTGTTTTCGATGTCGTTGCCAGGCCGTGCGAGTCGCACTGGCCAAGGTGCGTTGCGATTCTGCCGAAGCGCTGGATTTTTTTTCATCCCCCCGACAGGTTTCAAACGCGCGACTGACTGCCGCCGCCGATGCGGATTCCTCGGCGCGCACCTTGTTTCATGTGCGCCAAGAGCCGCTGGAAATTGCCAAAAAATAGAGCAAATCTTCAAACCAGCGCATTGACCCATGCCACAGCGATACCTACGATGACATCGTTCAATGTCACAATCAATGGTGTCGTGATCGTGTCGCCGCCTTCGAAGGCGACACCCGCGCACCCACCGGAATGCGCCAAATGAATGCACCCGTGGATCTGCCCGACCGTCTCATCCCCACCCGTCCCAACGACGCTGCCTGCGACATCGCCATCATCGGCAGCGGCTTCTCTGGGCTGGCCATGGGTATCCGTCTCAAACAAGCTGGCGTCGATGATTTCCTGATCTTCGAGAAAGCCGGTTCGGTCGGCGGCACCTGGCGCGATAACCACTATCCCGGTTGCGCGTGCGATGTGCAATCCCATCTCTACTCGTTCTCGTTCGCGCCGAATCCGAGCTGGTCGCGCATGTTCTCGCCGCAGCCGGAGATTCGCCGCTACCTTGAACACAGCGCCGAGACGTTCGGCCTGAGCTCGCATTTGCGCTTCGGCCATGAACTGAAGCAGGCCGTCTGGGACGCGTCCGCTGGGGTCTGGCGGCTGGAAATGGCCGATGGCCGGCGCGTGCGCGCGCGGATCCTGGTCTCGGGGATGGGCGGGCTCAGCCGCCCTGCCATTCCCGATATTCCCGGTCTCGATACCTTCGCCGGCACCACGTTCCACTCCCAGCAGTGGCGCCATGACTATCCGCTGGCGGGCAAGCGCGTGGCCGTAATTGGCACTGGCGCCAGCGCGATCCAGTTCGTGCCGCGGATCGCGCCACAGGTGGATCGCCTCGACCTCTACCAGCGCACGCCGCCGTGGATCATGCCCAAGCCGGACCGCGACGTGTCCGCGCTGGAGCGCTGGATGTTCCGCCAGTTCCCCTTCACACAGTGGCTGGTACGGGCCGGCCTGTACTGGATGCTGGAAATGCGCGTGATGGGCTTCGTGATGCATCCGAAGCTGATGAAGGCCGTGGAGCGGATGGCGCGGCGCCACCTCGCGCGGGAAGTGCGCGACCCCGGACTACGCGCGAAGCTGACGCCGGACTACACGATCGGCTGCAAGCGCGTGCTGATGTCCAATGACTACTACGGAGCGCTCACACGTGCCAATGTCGATGTGGTGACCACGGGCATCGATCATGTGGAACCGGACGCGCTGGTGATGCGCGACGGCAGCCGCAGGCCGGCCGATTGCATCATCCTGGGCACGGGCTTCCGCGCCACCGATCCGCTGCCGCGTGGCGTGATCATCGGGCGAGACGGCCGTGACGTGCTCGATGCCTGGCGCGATGGCGCGGAGGCGTACCTCGGCACCACGGTCTCGGGCTTCCCGAACCTGTTCCTGATCATGGGGCCGAACACCGGACTGGGACACAGCTCGATGGTGTTCATGATCGAGTCGCAGGTGCGCTACGTGCTCGACGCGCTGCGGCAGATGCGCGAGGAACGCGTGCAGGCCGTGGACGTGCGCCCGTCGATCCAGGATGGCTTCAACCGCGGCATCCAGCAGAAGCTGGATCACACGATCTGGTCGGCAGGCGGCTGCGCGAGCTGGTACATGGACCCGCGCAGCGGCAAGAACACCACGCTGTGGCCAGGTTTCACATGGCAGTTCTGGCGCGCGACGCAGACCTTCCGCATGGCCGACTACGAACGCTGGCCCATGCGCGAACAAGGCGTCGCGCCGCTACCCGATGAGGCCGAGACCGCTCGCGCCTGAGATCCGATCGCGCGCATCCCCAACCCTGCGCCCTCATCCACACCGCAACACCCCATAACGATATCGGGAGACATGCATGAAGGATTTCCACAACAAGGTTGCCGCGATCACCGGCGCTGGCTCGGGCATGGGGCGCTGTCTGGCCATCCAGCTCGCGCAGTCCGGCTGCCACGTGGCGATATCGGACTGCAATGAAGCGGGCCTCGCGCAGACGGTGGCTGAAGTGCGCTGTGTGGCGCCCTTGGTGCAGATCACCAGCCATCGCGTGGATGTCGCGGATCGCGCCGCCGTCCATGCCTGGGCGGATGACGTGGCGCGCGCGCATGGCCGCGTGAACCTGATCTTCAACAATGCCGGCGTCGCGTTGTCGAGCACGGTCGAAGGCATGGCCTACGACGATCTCGAATGGATCATCGGCATCAACTTCTGGGGTGTGGTGTATGGCACGAAGGCATTCCTGCCCCATCTCAAGGCCAGCGGCGAAGGCCATGTGGTGAACACGTCGAGCATCTTCGGCCTGTTCGCGCAGCCCGGCATGGGCGCGTACAACGCCAGCAAATACGCGGTGCGCGGATTCACGGAATCGCTGCGTCAGGAACTCGATCTGATGGACTGCGGCGTGTCCGCGACCACTGTGCATCCAGGCGGCATCAAGACCAATATTGCGCGTGCCAGCCGGGTGTCGTCGAGCGTGAACGGGCTGCTGGTGCGCGACGCGCAGCAGGGCCGCGAGGAGTTCGAGAAGTTCTTCATTACCACGGCAGACAAGGCCGCGCGCGTGATCCTGGACGGTGTGCGCGCGAACAAGCGCCGCGTGCTGATCGGCCCGGATGCCTACGCGGCGGATGCCCTCTCCCGCATCCTGCCTGCCGCGTACCAGTCGCTGGTGGTGCGCGATACGCGACGCAAGAGCAAGCGACTGCTGTCCGATACGGCGGGCGCGCCCGCACGCGGAGAACGCGCATGAATCGCGCCGCGCTTTCACGTGAGGCGGCATTGCAGTCGCCGCCGGGTGCGTTCACGCGCTGGTTCGGGCAGGGCCGCATCGGCCTGTTCAGCCTGTCGCGCGAAACGCTGGCGCTCCGCCACGCGTTGCCCGCGTCCCGCTGGGTATCGGTGATGGGCACGCTGGTCCACTACACCGAGGAAGGCGTGCCGGAGGGCGAGCCGCTGGTACTGATTCACGGATTCGGCGCGTCGCTGCATACGTGGGAGGGGTTGATGCCGATGCTGCGTCGCCGCTATCGCGTGGTGCGGCTCGACCTCGCGCCGTTTGGCCTCACCGGTCCGCTGCGTGACGCGCATGGTCGCATCATGACGATGGATGTCGACATCTATCGCGCGTTCATCGACGGCTTCCTGGCTGCGGTGAACATCTCGCGTGCAACGGTGATCGGCAACTCGCTCGGCGGACTGATCGCATGGGACCTCGCGGCGCGCCGGCCGTCGCTGGTGAACCGGCTGGTGCTGGTCGATGCCGCAGGCTTCCCGATGAAGCTGCCGATCTACATCGACCTGTTCCGGCACGCCGTGGTGCGCTGGTCGGCGCCGTGGATGTTGCCGGAGTCGATCATCCGCGCGGCTACGCGTGATGTCTATGGCGACGCGTCGCGCGTGCCGGAGGCCACGTTCCGTCGTTACGTCGATTTCTTCTATGCCGCAGGCAGCCGTGAAGCCGTAGGCCGCATGGTGCCGAAGCTCGATTTCGATGGGTTGGATACCGAACGCCTGCGCGGCGTGCGTGTGCCCACGCTGGTGCTGTGGGGCGATCGCGACCGCTGGATTCCGCCCGCGCACGCGGCCGAGTTCGCGGCCCGCATTCCCGACGTGACGCTGCGCCGTTACGCGGGGCTTGGCCACATCCCAATGGAAGAAGACCCTCAGCGCGTGGCCGCTGACCTGTTGCCTTTTCTGGACGGTGCACGCGAGGCACGTCCGTCATTCAGCAAGGAGTTTGCATCATGATGCCTGTCCGCCGCGACGTACATCCCCATCTCCCGCCGGAGCGCATTTGCGATTGGCATCAACGCGGCCGGCACGTCACCCACTTCATCAACGCGCTTTCGATTTTCTTCCCGGCCGGCGAACGCTTCTTCATGGACAGCGTGCGCAACTATCGCGACCGCATCACCGATCCAGAACTCAAGCAGGCCGTGGCCGGCTTTATCGGACAGGAAGCGATGCACACACGCGAGCACATTCTTTACAACCGTTTGCTCGATGATGTTGGCCTACCTGCCAGCAAGCTCGACAACCGCGTGGCCAGCCTGCTCAATCTGCTGCGCAAGATCCTGCCGAAATCATGGCAGCTCGCGCACACGATCGCGCTGGAACACTACACGGCGATGCTGGCTGCCGGCATGTTGGCCGATCCGCGTCAAATGGGCGATTCGGAGCCAGGCTATCGGCAGGTATGGACCTGGCACGCGCTGGAAGAAACCGAGCACAAGGCCGTGGCCTACGACGTGTGGAACGTGGTCATGAAGCCCGGCCCGTACCGCTACTTCGTGCGAACGTTCACGATGCTCACCACCACCGTGACGTTCTGGGCCATGGTGTTCGCTTTCCACGTCAGGCTGGTGATGGCGGACAAGTCATGCCGCAACAAGCTGCTCGGCTTTGGCAGCGTGATGAACTTCCTGTGGGGATCGCCGGGCACGCTGCGCAAGATGATTCCGGAATGGTTCGCCTACTTCCGGCCTGGGTTCCATCCTTGGGATGACGACAATCGCGCGGAGCTCAGCCGCATCGCGCCGCTGATCTCGGAGATCGAGGACACGGCGATTCGCGCGGGTGCCAGCACGCGCGCGCCGTCGATCCGTAGCGTGGCGTGACGCGGTAGGTGGCAAGCGGCAGGCGGCAGGCGTGCGGGAGATCGGCCGGCGCATCAATCGCCCGCCGATCCTCCCTCTTCATGCAGGTGTTCGAGGATCGCGGCAACGCGGTCCCCGAGATACTTGTTGGCCGAGATTTCGAGCGCCCGCATCATCTCGGTCTCCAGCGCCACCAGCGCGAGTGGCCGGATGCGCCAGAGCACATCCACGATGCGCGGCACTTCGGATGGCGGTGGCAGCTTGCCTTCGCCGAAGCGGTCCAGTTCGCGCACTACCATGCCGACGATCCGGTCGGACACGGCCTGGAAGTGGCCGCGCGCCTGCTCGATGATGTCGAGCACGTCCTCGAGCGGAAACCCGGCTTTGGCCATCTCGGCACCCGCCGCCAGCGCGCGCGGGCTGCGGGCCAGGTAGCCGAAGCCATCCGGTTCCAGCAATCCCAGTGAAATCGCCTTGGCCAGCGCCGTGCGCGAGATCGCGCGGCCGAACAGCCGTGCCAGCGCCAGGTACGAGTAGTGGCGCGGCGCTTCGCTGTTCCAGGGGCTGCTGATCGCCGTCTCGAGACCCAGGATCGATCGCAGGTCGTGGCCTTCCACGATCGCCTTGAGCAGTTCCATGATGTTGGCGAGCGTGTAGCCGCGCGCCAGCAGATGGTGGATCAGCCGCAGCCGCCCCAGATGCGCCTGCGTGTAGATGCCGACGCGGCCGCGCCGCTCGGGTGGGTCGATGAGCCCGCGGTCCTGATAGGAGCGGATATTGCGGACGGTGGTGCCGGCCACACGCGCCAGCTCGTCGATGGTGTATTCGGGAAAAGTCTTGCCGCCCGTCTGCGCTGAGTCGGAATCGGTAGGACTGGAAGGAGTGGGCGTGGCGCCGCGCTTGATCGAAACCATGGCGAAAATTCTAACTGAGTCGGCGACGTTACAATGCGGCATCACCTCCCGCCGTCCCCATGCATATCCGTTGGCTCGAAGATTTCGTCTGCCTGGCCCAGGCCGGGAGTCTCGCGCGTGCCGCCGAGTTGCGCAACGTCACGCCGCCCGCATTTGGCCGGCGGATGCAGGCGCTCGAAGTCTGGGCCGGCGCGCCACTGATCGATCGCAGCACGTTTCCGGTGCGGCTGACCGCCGAGGGCCGCCAGTTCCTGGAGGCCGCGCAGACGGCGCTGCGCACGCTGGAGGACGCACGCCTGTCGCTGCGGGCGGCGCATCGCGCGGACGCCAGCACGCTGACCATCGCCACCGGCAAGACGCTCGCGCGTTCGATGGTGCCAGCATGGCTGGCCGGCCTGCGCGAGGCACTGCGCGACGACCCTGCCGGCGCCGGCTTCCGCACACGGCTATCGACCCATGCCACGCACGATGCGCTGGCCATGTTCACCGAGGGCGATGCTGACTTTCTGCTTTGCTACAGTCCGCACGATATGCCTGTGATGCTGGACGACGCGCGCTATGTGTTCCATCCCGTGGGTGTCGAGCGCATGGTCTGCGTGGCGGCCGCCGATGCGCGTGGTGGTCCCGCCTTCCGGCTGCAACGACCGAAGTCGGGCACCCGCCCCGCGCCGGTGCCGATGATTGCCTATGCGGAGACGCTGACGATGGGCCGCATGGTCAATCAGGAGATTGCCCGCCGCAAGCTGGCAAGTTGGCTCGACGTGATCGCCGTCAGTGACTTCGCCGAGTCGGTACACGAGATGGTGCGGCAGAAGATGGGGCTGGCCTGGCTGCCGGCGCGTCTGATTGCCGATGATCTTCATTCGGGACGCCTGGTACGTGCCGATCTTCAGGGCGGCGACTCCGTCGACCTCGCGCTCGATATCCGCCTGTACCGCCCGCGCGCGCAAATGCGCCCGTTGGCCGAGGCGTTCTGGCGGGCCGCGGCGGCCGCCTGAGCACTGGTTCGTCCCTTCTCCCGGTCTATACACCCGTCGTGCGGAGCGGGGAGTCAGGCAGCCATTGCCAAATTGGCAATCCACATTGCCAAAGCCGCATGTTTCCCGCTGCGCGTCTCTCTACCATCGCCGGACAACATTCCTAGAACTGCCCGGAGAAATCATGAAGACCCTGCTGCGCGCGGCCGTTGCCGCCTCCCTCGCCTGTTGTGCATTCGCCGCAAGCGCGGCCGGCAACTACCCGACCAAGCCGATCACGCTGGTGGTGGGCTATACCGCGGGCGGCAGCGTCGATCTGGTTGCGCGTACCGTGGCGCCGGAACTGGGCAAGCGTCTGGGGCAGAGCGTGGTGATCGAGAACCTCGGCGGCGCTGGCGGCACGATCGGCGCGCAGAAAGTGGTCAAGGCCGATCCCGACGGCTACACCCTGCTGATGGGCTCGGGCAGCGAGGTGTCGATCGCCCGCCTGACCAACCCGGCCGTGCGCTATGACGGCGAGAAGGACCTGGCGCCGATCACGTTCGTCGGCACGCAGCCGATGGTGCTGGTCGGCAAGCTGCAACTGCCGGCCAAGGACGCTGGCGAATTGATGGCGCTGGCCAAGGCGCAGCCGGGCAAGCTGTCCTATGCGTCTTCCGGCGTCGGCACGCCGCTGAACCTGGCCGGCGAACTGATCAAGCAGCAGGGCAAGGTCAACATCACCCATGTGCCGTACAAGGGGGCCTCGGCGATGTCCACCGACCTGCTCGGCGGTCAGATCGACCTGGCCGTGATGGTGCTGTCCTCGGCGCTGCCGCACATCCAGGCGGGCCGCATTCGGGCCTATGGTGTCACCGAAGCCAAGCGCGCCAGCGTGGCGCCGAACGTGCCGGCGCTGGCCGAGACCCCGGCGCTCAAGGGCGTCGACATGGGAGTATGGTTCGGATTGATGGCACCAACGTCTACTCCCCGCCCTGTTATTGATCGCCTGAATAATGAAATGCAGGCCGTACTGGCCATGCCCGAAGTTCGCAAGAAGCTGGCCGAGGCCGGCGTGGAAGTGGCGCCGGCCAATCCGGCCCAGTTCGCGAGCTTCGTCAAGCGCGAAACCAGCCGCTATCGCACGATCGTGCAGGCGGCCGATATTCGCGAGTAACTCCTGAGGAAGTCCCGATGACGCAGACCGCTCCCGCCTTCGACGCCTACCCCGTCGAAGTCGAATTTCCCGATATTGGCCCGTATGCCGAGAGCAACACCGGCATCGCCTACCTCCATACGTTCGACAGCGGCCTGCCCGGGCCGCACGTGATGATTAATGCACTGACGCACGGTAACGAGGTGTGCGGCGCGATCACGGTGGCCGGGCTGCTCGACCATGGGCTGCGGCCGCGACGCGGCAGGCTCACGCTGTCGTTCGCCAATGTCGACGCCTACGCGCGCTTCGATGCGGCGAAGCCCGATGCGTCGCGCTTCGTCGATCAGGACTTCAACCGGGTCTGGACTTCGGCGGTGCTCGACGACCTGTCGCGCGATTCGTCCGAACTGCGCCGGGCGCGCGCGATGCGTCCGGTGATCGATACGGTGGACCTGCTGCTTGACCTGCACTCGATGCACGAGAAGAGCCGGCCGCTGATCGTGTCCGGTCCACTCGACAAGGGCATTGCGTTGTCGCGTGCCATTGGCGCCCCGGCCGACATCATCGTCGATGAAGGCCATCCTGAAGGCCGCCGGATGCGCGATTACGCGGACTTTGGCGATCCGGCCAGCCCGCGAAATGCGCTGCTGATCGAATGTGGCCAGCATTGGGAGACCTCGGCGGTGGATGTCGCGCGTGACAGCACGGCGCGCTTCCTGCTCAGCGCCGGCATCGTTGAGGAAGCCGATCTGCCCGCGGGCTGGCTGCGCCCGCTGCCGGCCGCGCAGCGCGTGATTCGCGTGACCGAGCCCGTGGTGGCGACCAGCATGGATTTCCGCTTTGCCGGCCCGTACACGGGGCTGGAGACCTTTGCCGATGCCGGAACCGTGATCGGCTGGAACGGCGGTGCCGAGGTGGTCACGCCGTATCCCAATTGCGTGCTGGTGATGCCCTCGCTGCGCCAGTTGCGGCCCGGGGTGACCGTGGTGCGCCTGGGACGGCTGGAAGCCTGAGCACTGGAGCACTGGAGCATCCACGCGCCAGAAACCCACGATCTTCATGCGGCGAGCCGGCAAGATGCCCCCTCAAGAGGCGTTCCCCGGCCCCGCTTTTCTTAGGCCTGAATGCCGCTCGCTCAGGCGGCGGGCGCTACGCCACCGGAGCCTGGCTGCGAACCCGGGGTAGGCGCCGGTGCTGCCTGGGCAGGCACCGGTTGGGGCTTCAGGCCCGGGAACAGCTGGTCGACCAGTTCGTCGATCTTGGCGTCCGGCTGGATCAGATGGCTCAGATTGATGCCGCCCGCGCTGCGATTGGCGTTGTAGATGGCCTTGCCGGCACGCTCTCCGTTGCGGAATACCGTGATGTCGACCGAGACCAGGAACGGCGTTACGAATGTCTGGCGCTGGGCCGTGTACGTGGCGGTCATCGGGCACGCTGCCACCGACGAATACGGCTGCAGGACCTTCACTTCGAAATTGCGCGCGCGCAGTGCGTCCGCGAAGTTCTCCACATAGGCATTGCCGTTCACCTGATTGGGGATGATGCAGAACAGCGCGCCATCGGCACCTACCACGTGATTGCCGTTGACGCGGAACTGCGCCGGTCCGCCATAGGGGCCGGGCTGGAAGCTGGCGATCGGGTCAGCCTGGCCCTGGTCAACCGGTGTGACGGCTTGATAGGTGGAACAGCCGCTGGCCAGCAGGGCCAGCGTGGCGGCAATCGTTGCTCTTTTCATCGTGTGTCCTGAGTCGCGTCGGCGCGGGCGCCGGCCGCCCGGATCCAGATGAGGGGCACATTGGCGGCACCATGCCTGCGTACTGTAGACGCGCGGGCACAGGGTCAAATCACTGAACAACGGGGCACTGATGCCGCAAATCTCCCGCGTGCCGCGCACGGCACCGCGCCGGACGGCGATTTAATTGGCGCCGCCGCGAATCAGGCAGTCATTCAGCAGCGGCACGCCGCCCTCGCCTTGCCCGGCGCCCGTGCATTCGACGGCCACCTTCTGGCCACGCCGGACCATGGTGGCGCGCGCCTCGACCTCGCAGACCCTGCCTGCCGGGCCACAGATCTGCCGGCGCAGCAGGTTTGCCCGGACCAGTTCACCCGGGTTGCTGGTGCGGATTTCCAGGAACACGTTGTTGCCGTCGTCGCGCCGGATGCCGCTGGCCACGCCTTCGACGATGAAGTACTTGCCGCGATAGCGGTCGTCGGCCTCGCCGGCATTGTCGCGATAGTCGGCAAACAGGCCATCGGCCTGGTACTGGGGCAGGACGTCGGCGGGACGCTCGGGATCGATGCTGATCGGGTCGAGCGTGCCATTACGTGGGATGCCGCGCGGGATGCTGGCTGGCTGGGATGATGGCGCGGCGCCGGTTTCAACCGGTACGACGTCCCCCTTGTCATTGCCAACGAACCACAACAGGCCGAGGACGACCACGGCAACGACGGCGATGAGGGATTGCTGCAGGCGGCTCAACATCTCGGGGACGGGCTCCTCTGGAGCCCGGTAAGTGGAGAAAGGCCGCCAGTTTAACGCGCCTACTCCTTGCTGACCCGAGCCAGCAAATATCCCTTGGCTGCTGCGAGCACTTCGTTGGACAACGGCGTGCCCTGCGTGGCGCGCGAGAGCACCAGGGCGCCGACCAGCGTGGCCATCTCCGCGATGGCATTTGCGCGATTGGCGGCGGCGTTGCCGCCCGGCTGGACGCTGGCCAGAACATCCAGCAGTTTTTCGAGCCCTTCGTGGTAGGTCGCGCGAACCGGTTTGTCATCGCCCTCGCGCGCGACATCGTTGGCCAGCGCCGCCGCCGGGCAGCCGCTCCCAGGCGCATTGCGGTTGCGTGTGGACAGATAGCCATCGATCAGCGCCGCGAGCGCGGTTGCCTTGTCAGGCGCTTCTTCCACACGTTTGCGCCAGCGCGCGTTCGACTCCTCGAATGCGCGCGCGCAGGCGATGGCGGCCAACGCATCCTTCGATTCGAAATGGCCGTAGAAGCCGCCGTGCGTCAGTCCGGCCGCACCCATCAGATCGGCTACGCTGATCCCGTGAAATCCTTGTTCGCGAAACAACTGGGACGAAGCCTGTTCAATGGCTATACGGTTCTTTTCCGTTTCCGCTTTCGATACCCGCGGCATGACTGACTCCCATCACTGACTTCCATCCTTGTGGACTGACTCACCATCCGTGCCGGGATGGTCTGCCACATTGTTTGCCAAGTCAACGGCGTCCAGTTGAGTGATACCGATCGAGCGGCCTCTTGCAGGTGCGCCTGTCATCGCCACGTATGCTGCGGCGTCATACGGCGTCGGCTGTCCAAGTTGCGCGAGGAACAAGTCGCGCATGATGTCGCCCTGCTGCTCGAGCTTGTAGGCCGTGAGTGGCTTGCCGGGCTCCAGCCGGTACCGGTACTGGTTGAAGCCGAGGAAGTGCCGGATCTGCTCGCCAAGTCCTTTGCACAACACGTTGACGCCGTGCTGGTGCTGCCAGACGTGCGTCATCTCGTGAATGAAGAACGCCTGGATCTGGATGCCGGCAGCGCTGAAGTCTGTGTAGTGACGCAGCCTTCGGCCGAGGTACATCTGCCCGTTTGGCGTGATGATGTATCCGGCGCCCTGCCAGAACACGTAGTTCCGCGCGTGGATGCGGACCTGCCTGTAGTCGATGTCATCGGCAAAGACACTGCGGGCGAGCGCGATCTCACCGGGGGTGAGGGGGCGAGAGGTTTTCGCGGAAGACATCAGGAGACGGTTCGCCTTGTGCTACCGGTCTTGTCTCGCCAAGCCGTCACTTCCCGATGCAGAACCGCGTGAAGATCGTCCCCAGCAGGTCGTCGCTGGTGAACTCTCCAGTGATGCTGTTCAGGTGATCCTGCGCCAGCCGCAGTTCCTCCGCGAACAGATCCAGCGCCTGGGCGTGCTGCGAGGCGCTGGCCTCGGCGAGTTCGAGGTGCGATTCCGCGTTGCGCAGGGCGATGAGATGGCGCTCCCGCGCCAGGAACGCGCCTTCATTGCCGGACTGCCAGCCGATCAGGCGCAGCAGTTCGCTGCGCATCAGGTCGATGCCCGCGCCGGTGCGCGCGGAGATCCAGATTTCGGTCGGGTTTGGCCCATTGGCCGCCACCACGTGCGGGCGGTTGCCGCCAAAGCCCATCGCGCCGACGGACGGCGCGAGGTCGATCTTGTTGATGACGCGAACGATCGGAGACCCGGGGGGCAACTGGCCGCTCAGGCGATCGTCGATATGGTCATCGGTCTCCGAAATGCCATGCTCGATGTAGTCCGCCGCGTCGATCAGATGCAGCACGATATCGGCGTGGCGGATGGCTTCCCATGTGCGCTCGATGCCGATGCGTTCCACTTCGTCGGCGGCATCGTCGCGCAGCCCTGCGGTGTCGATAATGTGCAGCGGGATGCCGTCTATCTGGATCGTCTCGCGCACGCGATCACGCGTGGTGCCGGCAATCGGCGTGACGATGGCGAGATCCGAACCGGCGAGCGCATTGAGCAGCGAGGACTTGCCCACATTGGGCTGTCCGGCCAGAACCACCGACAATCCTTCACGCAGCAATGAGCCCTGCCGCGCCTGCTTGAGGACGCCCGCGAGATCTTCGCGAATGCGCGTCAGTTGGCCGCGTGCATTGGAGGCCTCGAGGAAATCGATCTCCTCTTCGGGAAAGTCCAGCGTGGCTTCCACCAGCATTCGCAGGTGGATGACTTTCTCCACAAGCGCATGGATCGCCTTGGAGAACTCTCCCTCCATGGATCGCGCCGCAGACCGCGCCGCGGCTTCCGTGCTTGCCTCGATCAGATCCGCCACGGCTTCGGCCTGCGCAAGGTCGAGCTTGTCGTTGAGGAACGCGCGCCGCGTGAACTCGCCCGGCTCGGCCACACGCAGGCCGATGTCCTTGCCGGCCTCGAGGCAGCGCGACAGCAGCATCTGCATCACCACAGGCCCGCCATGGCCCTGCAACTCAAGCACTTCCTCGCCGGTGTATGAATTCGGTGCCGGGAAGTAGAGCGCGAGGCCATGATCGATGACATTGCCACGTGCATCGATAAACGGCAGATAGGTGGCGTGACGTGGCTGCAGCGTGCGGCCGCATACGGCGCGCATCACGGCGCCGACATCGGGGCCGGAAACACGCACGACGCCGATGCCGCCACGGCCTGGTGCGGTGGCAATCGCGGCGATGGGAATCTGGGATACGGTCATGGGCGGTATTGTCGCAGATCGTCCGCATCGGGGACGATCGGGGTGGCAAGGCTCAGCTCGCCAGGCATTCGCATATCAGCCTGTGCGCCACGGCGTCGTCGATGACGCCGCCGAGTTCGGTTTGGCGTGCGATGAGCTTACCGTGCAGCCGCTTGCGGTAGCGCTTGGGCAGCACATCGGACAGCGCTTCGATTGCATACCTCAATCGCTTGTTGCCGATCCGCAGCGCATGGACGTGCGCGATCTGGCCGTCGCGTGCCACGCGCGCCAGATCGCGCACGCGCCCGCGCGCCTTGCGGATGCGCCCGCGCGCGAACGCGGCCATGCGGCCATGCTGCCCGTGACGGGTCTTGGGATCGGACAGGTGCAGCAGATCCCGGTAAAGGGTGGGCAATGGCGCCTGCCGGTAACGCGTCAACTGCGTGACCATAAGCGTGCGTGCCTCGGCGCGCCTGGCATGGGCGACGTCGATCAACGCGACCAGCACCGGGTCCCCGGGTTGCAGGGCAAGGGCGGGCAGCAGCGTTTCGGAGAGGAAGACGTCCCAGTCGCGCACGGCGCTGGCGGCATCGGCCACGTCATGGAGCGCCAGCTTCCAGCGCTCCCTGATGGCGTGCGGCAGGATCGGGCCGAAGGCCCAGGTCACCGCACGCAGGTGTCGCACGGCCACGCGCAGTGCGTGCACGTCTTCCGCTATGTCGCGTTGCAGCAGGGCGTCGAGCTGAGCCTCGACGATGCGCAGACCCGAGCCGCCCAGCATGACAAAGGCGGCGACAGGGCGCATCTTCCGATGCAGCTCGGGCGGACGGCTCATGGCGGTATCTCTATGCGCGCCTCTTGGACAAGAGGAGACTGCAAGGCGTCACTGCAGTGTAGGCGACGACGCACGTGATACCAACGCCATGTTCCGTGGAGGCTTCCTAGCGCGTTGCGACGATGAACACGCGCGGGAACGGCAGCAGGACCGTGCCATCGGACATGGCCGGGAATACCTTGGCCACTGCCGCCTCATATCGCTTCAGGTATTCGGCCTTCTCATCCTCGGTCAGAGGCGCCAGGAACGGCCGCAGGCCGCTGCCCTTGAACCACTCGACGATGGCCGCCGGGCCGCCCTTGAGCGGGTGCTGGTAGATCGTGCGCCAGATGTCCACGCGTGTGCAGTGCGGCTTGAGCAGTTCGTAGTACCAGCGCTCGTTGGCCAGCGGTGTGCGGGCCTCGGCGGCCTTGGCGAGCTTGTCCGCCCACGGGCCGTTCAACGCGGTCTCGCGCATCAACTGGTGCGGCGGCTCGTTGAGGTTGTCCGGCATCTGCACGGCCAGGCTGCCGCCCGGCGCCAGCTTGTCGATCAGCGAGGGAAACAGCGTGGCGTGACCTGGCACCCACTGGAACACGGCATTGGCCAGGATCACGTCGTAGGGGCCGGGGTCATTCCAGGCGGTGACGTCGGCGATGTCGAAGCGCAGGTCCGGCAGGCGTTTGCGTGCCGCCGCAATCATGTCCGCGTCGCTGTCGAACCCGGTTACCTCGGCGCCGGCGTAGCGCGCGGCCAGTACCTCGGTGGAGTTGCCCGGGCCACAGCCAACATCGGCGGCCCGCCGCGCGCTGGCGGTGGGGATTGCCCCGACCAGATCCCGCACCGGGCGGGTCCGTTCATCCTCGAATTGCACATATTGGCTGGCGGACCAGGTCATGGCGTATCCCCTTTCGTCTTGGTGAAAGGGATTCTAGTCTTATATAAGATATAAGACTAGAGGCGTGCGCCGAAAAAGAAAAAACCCGGCGCGAGGCCGGGTTTTTCCAGGTTCGGGGTCGGATCGGCGGTGATCAGCTCTTGGCTACCGCAGCCGTCTTGCCCTTGCCGAGCATTCGGTTGATCTGCCATTGCTGGGCGATCGACAGGATGTTGTTCACCACCCAGTACAGCACCAGGCCGGCCGGGAAGAAGAAGAACATGAACGAGAACACCAGCGGCATGATCATCATGACCTTGGCCTGCACGGGGTCCGGCGGGGTCGGGTTCAGTCGGGTCTGCACGAACATCGACACGGCCATCACGATCGGCAGGATGTAGAACGGATCCGGCACCGACAGATCGTGAATCCAGCCCAGCCACGGCGCGCCGCGCATTTCCACCGACGACAGCAGCACCCAGTACAGCGCGATGAACACCGGAATCTGGATCACGATGGGCAGGCAGCCGCCGAGCGGATTGACCTTCTCGGTGCGGTACAGCGCCATCATTTCCTGGTTCATCTTCTGCGGATCGCCCTTGTGGCGCTCGCGGATGGCCGTCATGCGGGGCTGCAGGTCCTTCATCTTGCCCATCGACTTGTAGCTGGCAGCCGACAGCGGGAAGAACACGAGCTTGATCAGCACGGTCAGCCCGATGATCGACCAGCCCCAGTTACCCAGGAAGCCGTGCAGCTTTTCCAGCAGCCAGAACAGCGGCTTGGCCAGGATAGTCAGCCAGCCGTAGTCCTTCACCAGTTCCAGGCCCGGGGTGATCTGCTCGAGCATGCGCTCTTCCTGCGGGCCGGCGAACAGGCGGGCATCGGTGCTGACCGTTGCGCCCGGGGCCAGTTGACCCAGCGGTTGCTGGATACCCACGCGGTACAGGTTCGGGTCGATCTGCTCGGCGTAGAAGCTGTGCTGCTTGCCGGTCTGCGGAATCCAGGCCGATGCGAAGTAGTGCTGCACCATCGCCACCCAGCCGTTGTCGGTGGCGGCCGGCACGGTGGCCTTGCCCTTGGCGATGTCTTCGAAGGTGAGCTTGTGGTACTTGTCGGCGTTGGTGTAGATCGCCGGGCCCGTGAACGTGCTGTAGAACTGCGATTTCTCGACCTTGCTGCCATCACGCGCCAGTTCCAGGTACAGCGTCGGCGAAACCGCCGCGGTGCCCGTGTTGGTCACGTCGAAGCGCGTGTCGACCACGTAGCTGCCCTTGTGGAACGTGTAGGTCTTGACGAACTTCACGCCGTTTTTCTCGGCGGTCAGCACTACGTCGAGCTTGTCCTGGCCCGGTGCCAGCGTGCGCGTGCCCGGCGCCACCGTGAACACGGTGGTGTGGTTCGGCAGGTCGCCACCGATCAGGCCCGAGCGGGCCAGGTAGGTGCGATTGACGTCGCGTTCAAGCAGGACGACCGGCGCGCCATCCTTCTCATGCTCGTTGAGCAGTTCCAGGCGCGACAGGATGCCGCCGGCCGTGTCGATCTCGGCGCGCACCTCGTCGGTGGTCACGGTGACCTTCTCGCCGACCGGCTGCGCAGCCGCTTGCGGCGCTGCCGGAACCGTTCCAGGGGCTGCGTTCGTCGCGTTCGCCTTGGGCACGTCGGCCTGAGGCGTAGCGCCACCAGCGCCGGCCGGGGCGGCCTGCTGCGTGTTGGCGCTCGGGAAGAACATCGACGCGTGGCCGTTGGCGCGCTGCCAGTTGTCGTAGAGCAGCACGAGGGACATCGAGAAGATGACCCACAGGATGGTGCGTTTGATATCCATGTCTCGCTATGGTCGGAGGAAATCAGGGTCTGGGAAGCCGGACCGTGACAGGCGGGCGGCCTGGCGCGGCGGATGCCGGGGGCGCCGCGGCGGTCCCGTGTGTTGCAGGCACGGGATCATACCCGCCCTTTGTGAATGGGTGGCAGCGACAGAGTCTGCACGCTGCCATCCAGGTGCCGCGCGCCGCGCCGTGCTGCACGATGGCGTCGCGGGCATAGTCGGAACATGTGGGCAGGAAGCGGCACTGCGAGCCCAGGTAAGGACTCAGGGCGATCTTGTAGATGCGCAGCAGGGCAAGCAGGATTCGCTTCATGGTGGTGGTCAGGCAGGCGCCTCGGGCGTGGTGGGCACATCCGCGAAAGCCGTTGGCGGTGCCGTGGGAACGGCGGGCGCAACGGGTAGCGGCTTGGCCGCCACGTCCAGCAGTCCGCTGATCTCCGCATGGCAGGCCTTGCGGATCGCAACCCGGCTGGAGAACTCCGCACGCGGAAACTTCGCTTGCAGGCGCAGCAGAATATCGCGGCCCGCGAATTGGGCCTGCCGGCTCCGAAACAGTTCCCGCACCATGCGCTTCACGAGATTACGCTCGGCCGCGCGTGGTGCGAATTTCTTGCCGACAACGATGCCCAGCCGGGCCTGCGCCTGGCCGTTGGCGCGCACGTACAGCACGAAGTGCGTAGTGCGACGCCGGGGCCGCAAAGCAAAAACGGATGAAAACTCATCCGTCTTTGTGAGCCTCGCGGCTTTGGGAAAGGCATGGTTCGACACGCTTGGCAAAGCTAGCGGCAAGCTGGGCTTCGACGGGCAGTGCTCCCGGCCATCCTGAGTGCGAGGCGCTTGGCCGGGCAGGCTTTCATCGAGGCAGCGCGAATCGCGCAACCCGACGTTCACCGCCCGGGCCGGTCGCCCGGCACTCAGATCGCCAGGCGCTTGCGGCCCTTGGCGCGGCGTGCGTTGATCACGGCACGGCCGCCACGGGTCTTCATGCGCACGCGGAAACCATGGGTACGCTTGCGGCGGGTAACGGAAGGTTGATAGGTACGTTTCATGTTGCACTCTCTGGTTGATCCGGGCTTTCCGGGCGCCGGCGATTTGCCGGGGCGCCTTGGCCGCCGCGTATGGTTCGCATGGGGCTGTGCCGCGATGCAGACTCTGGGAAAGCTGCGGCCTTGCCGACGATTCTGGTTCTGTCTTGCTGCCGGCCGCCGCTGGCATCGCCACATTGGACGAAGCGCCGGCGGGGATCAGGCCGCTTGCCTGATGCCGCACATGGTTCACACGCACGGTACGGGCCAGACCCGGCGATGCGCATACGTGATCCCCTGCCGCATCGCAGAACCCGCCATTTAACCGATATTCGTTGCGACTGTCAAGGCGTCCGATGGTTGAGGCCTGCGGCGGCGGCGAATCCGTCGCGCCGCCGTGGTGCCCCATTGTCCACAAGTCGCAGTGGGTAACTCTGTGGGTATTCCCGGTCATCCATACGCATTACCGACAGCAATCAAGTCATTGTTTTCGATAGCCAATTGGTCGTTTTTGCCTTGTACCGAGAACGGCTTCTGACATGGTTGTGCACAGCAATCCACTGAATTTTCACAACTTGTCCACAGGGTTATCCTTTGTGGATAACTTGGGCAGGGGGGTACAATCCCGGTCCAAACACCACACGGGCTTGCGTGGCGCACGCACAACCCGGACTTCCTGCCTTTGGTATACCGCCATGTATACCGTTTGATCGACGCCGTTACGATGCCTCGGGCACGTGGACGGCCTGTTGTCGTTGACGCGTTTGGGAATGACGCGGAGGCGGCATGGCAGAGCAGAGTCCGTGGCGCGCGTACGTTGCGATACTCGTGACACGTCCGCAAGGATGTGATCACTTAGAAGAACACATGCAAGATTTCTGGCAGGCAGCAGCCGCGCAACTCGAGCGCGAACTGACGCCGCAACAGTTCAAGACCTGGATCAAGCCGTTGGCGCCCGTGGCCTTCGACGAGGAAGCGCACGCGCTGCGGATTGCCGCGCCCAATCGCTTCAAGCTTGACTGGGTCAAGAGCCAATTTTCGGGCCGGATCACGGCCCTCGCGTGCGAGTACTGGGAAACGCAGGTTAGCGTTCACTTCGTGCTTGACCCCGCTGCGTCGGGGCGCGCGGCCGCATATACCCAGCAAGCGATGCAACAGGGCCAGGATGCGCCCGCGGCAATGGGGCCGGCCATGAGCGCAGCAATGGGTGCGGGCCATGGGCCTTATCCGGGCATGGCTGGCATGGCCGGAGGCCAATCCTACGGGCAGGCTGGCGCGCAGGTTCCCGGCGCGCATCCGAACCAGATGGCTGGATATCCCGACTACCCCGGCCAGTCCAACGGCGCGCCCGCTGGCTATGGCGGCACGGCGGGCGGACAATCGCCCTATTCCCAGTCGCAGCAGTCCGCGCAGGGACGCGGCGCGGCACCCACCGGGCATCCGCTTCAGGGCAATTCGGCAGCGCATTTGCCGGACATGGGCGAGATCGACGTGGCCCAGATGGACCCGGCCGAAGCCAGCGCCCGCTCCTATCGCGTGCCGTCGCCGCAGCCGGCAGCGCCGGCCGGGGCGCAGCAGCAGAGCGACACGGTGCACGAGCGCTCGCGCCTGAACCCAATCCTGACGTTCGACAACTTCGTCACCGGCAAGGCCAACCAGCTCGCGCGCGCCGCGGCGATCCAGGTGGCCAACAACCCGGGCAAGTCGTACAACCCGCTCTACCTGTACGGCGGCGTCGGCCTGGGCAAGACTCACCTGATTCACGCGATCGGCAACTTCATGCTGATGGAGAACCCGCGCGCGCGCATCCGGTACATCCATGCGGAGCAGTACGTTTCCGACGTGGTGAAGGCCTACCAGCGCAAGGCGTTTGACGAGTTCAAGCGCTATTACCACTCGCTGGACCTGCTGCTGATCGATGATATTCAGTTCTTCTCCGGCAAGAACCGCACGCAGGAAGAATTCTTCTACGCATTCGAGGCGCTGATCGCCAATCGCGCCCAGGTGATCATCACCAGCGATACCTATCCGAAGGAGATCACCGGCATCGACGACCGGCTGATTTCGCGTTTCGACTCCGGCCTGACTGTGGCGATCGAGCCGCCCGAGCTGGAGATGCGCGTCGCCATTCTGATGAAGAAGGCCGCCGCCGAGAACGTGAGCGTGCCCGAGGAAGTGGCCTTCTTCGTGGCCAAGCACCTGCGGTCGAACGTGCGCGAACTGGAAGGCGCGCTGCGCAAGATCCTGGCGTTCTCGAACTTCCATGGCAAGGACATCACGATCGATGTCACGCGTGAAGCGCTGAAGGACCTGCTGACCGTGCAGAATCGCCAGATCTCCGTGGAGAACATCCAGAAGACCTGTGCAGATTTCTACAACATCAAGGTCGCGGACATGTATTCCAAGAAGCGGCCCGCCAATATCGCGCGGCCGCGCCAGATCGCGATGTATCTGGCAAAGGAACTGACGCAGAAGAGCCTGCCGGAGATCGGCGAGTTGTTCGGCGGGCGCGATCACACCACGGTGCTTCACGCCGTGCGCAAGATTGCCGAAGAGCGTAGCAAGGACGCGCAGCTCAATCACGAGTTGCACGTGCTGGAACAGACGCTCAAGGGCTGACACACGTGCAGGTCGCGTGCGCCGAATGCGGCGCCGCAGCCTGCCGAAAGCGGCTCATCGACGATTTCGAGGGCCAGCCTTGCCGGGCTGGCATACTACTGGGTGCGCGTCCGGCGGCAAGCGGGCGCCGGTAAACTGTTGGATCGCGGGAATCTGGCCTCAGATAAGGCTTTGCGGTGAGTCGGGACGGATTGGCAGAGGTTGGCGGCGGGATGTGGCATTTTGTGCACAACCGGACGCCGTGCCGGGTTCGCCCCGCTTCACCGCAGCGGCTTATCCTTGGTACAATGCGACATTAACTCCTTGATTCCTAAGTGAATTTGGAGTTGTGCAAAACCTGCGGTCGCTATCGACAAACGACGAAGGATAAATTCAATGCAATTGGTCAAAACCTCGCGAGACAATCTGCTGCGTCCGCTGCAAATCGTGAGCGGCATCGTGGAGCGCCGCCACACCCTCCCGATCCTGGCCAACCTGCTGATTCGCAAGTCCGGCTCGAACGTATCCTTCCTCTCGACCGACATCGAGATCCAGATCACGACCCATGCCGAATGCGGCGTCGGTAGCGACAGCGTGGCGACCACCGTGGCCGCGCGCAAGCTGCTGGACATCCTGCGCGCGATGCCTGACGGCGACGTGGCGCTGTCGCTGAACGACAAGCGCATGACCGTGCAGTCGGGCAAGAGCCGGTTTGCGCTGCAGACGCTGGCCGCGGAAGAATTCCCGACCGTTGCCGAAGCCGCCGAATTCAACGCCAGCGTGAGCCTGCCGCAGAAGACGTTCAAGCATCTGCTGGCGATGGTCCACTTCGCGATGGCGCAGCAGGACATCCGTTACTACCTGAACGGGATGCTGCTGGTGGTCGATGGCAAGAAGGTCATGGCCGTGGCGACCGACGGTCACCGCCTGGCGTACTGCGGCGTGGAGCTCGAGAATGAAGCGACCGGCGTCGGTTCGCGCCAGGAAGTGATCATCCCGCGCAAGACCATCCTGGAACTGCAACGCCTGCTGGAAGACACCGATGATCCCGTGCAGGTGCAACTGGCCGCCAATCAGGTCAAGTTCACCTTCGCCAATATCGAACTGATCAGCAAGCTGGTGGAAGGCAAGTTCCCGGACTTCCAGCGCGTGATCCCGAAGGGCTACAAGAACGCGTTTGCGATCGACCGCGTGCAACTGCAACAGGCGCTGCAACGCACGGCGATCCTGACTACCGACAAGTTCAAGGGCGTGCGTTGCATTCTCGATACGCACGTGCTGAAGATCAGCTCCACCAACGCCGATCAGGAAGAGGCGCAGGAAGAGCTGGAACTCGATTATTCGGGCGATGCGCTCGATATCGGCTTTAACGTGACCTATCTGCTCGACGTGCTCGCCAACCTGAAGAGTGAGCAGGTGCAGGTCAGCCTCGGCGACTCCAATTCGAGCGCGCTGATTACCGTGCCGGAAGACGACAACTTCAAGTACGTCGTCATGCCGATGCGCATTTGATGGCCACCATCAGACGCCATCCAGACCACAATCGGGCACACACCGCAGCAGGGGCCGGATCGAACCGATCCGCCCCTTTTGCCGTTTTTAAGTAACCCGCGAAACGCGGACCTACCGCACCCGCCGCATTTTTGGCGCAGGTTCGGTTTTCCGCTTTTTGCCGTCAGTATCGTGAGTAGAAAGACATGACCGATCAGCAGAAACCGCAGCAGGAAAACTCTTACGGCGCCTCTTCGATCCAGATCCTGGAAGGCCTGGAGGCGGTACGCAAGCGTCCCGGCATGTACATCGGCGATACGTCCGACGGCACCGGCTTGCACCACCTCGTGTTCGAGGTGCTCGACAACTCGATCGACGAAGCCCTGGCCGGTTATTGCACCGAGATCCAGGTCACGATTCACAGTGACAATTCGATCTCGATCGTCGACAACGGCCGCGGTATTCCGCAGGCCGTGAAGTTCGACGACAAGCACGAGCCGAAGCGCAGCGCGGCGGAAATCGCCATGACCGAGCTGCACGCCGGCGGCAAGTTCAACCAGAACAGCTACAAGGTTTCGGGCGGCCTGCATGGCGTGGGCGTGTCCTGCGTGAACGCGCTGTCGAAGTGGCTGCGCCTGACCGTGCGTCGCGATGGCCAGGTCAACCTGATCGAGTTCGCGAAGGGTGAGGTGCAGAACCGCATCATCGAGACCGTGACCGGCCCGGACGGCCAGCCCGTTGAAGTGTCGCCGATGAAGGTCATCGGCGCGACCGACAAGCGCGGCACCGAAGTGCACTTCCTGGCCGACGAGGAAATCTTCACGAACGTCGAGTTCCACTACGAAGTGCTGTCCAAGCGCATCCGCGAACTCTCGTTCCTGAACAACGGCGTGCACATCAAGCTGGTGGACCAGCGCACGGGCAAGGAAGAGGACTTCGCGTTTTCCGGTGGCGTGAAGGGTTTCGTCGAGTACATCAACCGCTCGAAGACCACGCTGCACCCGAACATTTTCTATGCGAACGCCGAGAAAGATGGCATCTCCGTGGAAGTGGCCATGCAGTGGAACGATGGCTACAACGAGCAGGTGCTCTGCTTCACGAACAACATTCCGCAGCGCGACGGCGGTACCCACCTGACCGGCCTGCGCGCGGCGATGACCCGCGTCATCAACAAGTACATCGAAGAAAACGAGGTCGCGAAGCGGGCGAAGGTCGAGACCTCCGGCGACGACATGCGCGAAGGCCTGGCCTGCGTGCTGTCCGTGAAGGTACCCGAGCCGAAGTTCAGCTCGCAGACCAAGGACAAGCTCGTTTCCTCCGAAGTGCGCCTGCCCGTGGAAGAGCTCGTCGGCAAGGCGCTGACCGACTTCCTGCTGGAAACACCGAACGACGCCAAGATCATCTGCGGCAAGATCGTCGATGCGGCCCGCGCCCGCGAAGCCGCGCGCAAGGCCCGCGAAATGACGCGCCGCAAGGGCGTCATGGACGGCATGGGCCTGCCAGGCAAGCTCGCGGACTGCCAGGAGAAGGATCCGGCGATGTCCGAGCTGTTCCTTGTCGAGGGTGACTCCGCAGGCGGCTCCGCCAAGCAGGGCCGTGACCGCAAGTTCCAGGCGATCCTGCCGCTCAAGGGCAAGATCCTGAACGTGGAACGCGCGCGCTTCGACAAGATGCTGTCGAGCCAGGAAGTGCTGACGCTGATCACGGCGCTGGGCACCGGCATCGGCAAGGAGGACTACAACCTCGAGAAGCTGCGCTACCACCGCATCATCATCATGACCGACGCGGACGTGGACGGCTCGCACATCCGCACGCTGCTGCTGACGTTCTTCTATCGCCAGATGCCGGACATCATCGAGCGCGGCTATGTGTACATCGCCCAGCCGCCGCTCTACAAGATCAAGCACGGCAAGGAAGAGCGCTACATCAAGGATGACAACGAGCTGAACGCCTACATGCTGAAGCTGGCAATGGAAAAGGCTTCGCTCAGCCGCCCGGATGGCAGCGAGATCAACGGTGAAGCCCTGACCGAACTGGCACGCCAGTACCAGCTCGCCGAGGGCGTGATCGGCCGCCTGTCGCGCATCGTCGATGTGGACGCGCTACGCGCGATCGCCGACGGCGTGGCGCTCGACCTCGACAACGCCACCGCAGCCGAAGCCTCGGCCGTGGCGCTGAAGGCCAAGCTCGCCGAGATGCACGCCAAGACGCTGCTCGGCGCTGCAGTCAATGACGACGGCACCGCCGACGTCTATGCCCAGTTCGACGAGAAGACCGACAAGCACCGCCTGATGATCGCGCGTCGCCATCATGGCAACGTGCGTCTGTCACACGTGGACGCGGACTTCGTCCACGGCGCCGACTACGCGGCACTCGCCCGCGCGGCCACGACGTTCCAGGGCCTGATCCCGGACGGCACCAAGGTTCGCCGCGGCGAAGGCGAGAAGATGCGCGAACAGACCGTCGCAGACTTCCACCAGGCCATGCAGTGGCTGCTCTCCGAAGCCGAACGCGGCGTCTCGCGCCAGCGCTACAAGGGCCTGGGCGAAATGAACCCCGAGCAGCTCTTCGAAACCACGCTCGACGTCACGCAGCGCCGCCTGCTGAGGGTCCAGATCGAAGACGCCATCGCCGCCGACCAGATCTTCACGACACTGATGGGCGACGAGGTGGAACCGCGCCGGAACTTCATCGAGTCGAATGCGCTGGTGGCTCGGAATATTGATGTTTGATTGATTGTGGCGGGCGACAAGGAAAGTGCAAGCTGTGCCAAGTTATTGAGAACTTTGTGACGTAGATGTCATGCCCTGACATAGGTTGACAAGTTTTGATGGTCCCGATTGGCGCTTAGTCCCCCAAGGCAACCGACGCCCGATGAGCTTCATCGGGCGTTTTGTATTTCACGGCCTGATGTGGGCGTTCCCGGTTATAGATCCGTACGGACTCCTGCACCATGCGAGCCGCCTGCTGCAGGTCATTTGGACCGGGTCAGCAGGAATTCACCCTTGAGAATGCCGTTGATATGCTCAGCCATGGCGTTCTGGTAGTAGTCGTATCCGTCGGTCATGGAGCAGATCAGGCCATGCCGCTCGGGAATAGCCTGGTAGTAGGTGGAAAACCCTAGTAGGCGAGCGCGGAGTATCAGACCTTGCTGGCACGCCATCAGATTGTTTGTAGCATGAGTCGAAAAGGCAATTGCTGGGATAACGCGGTGATGGAGCGGTTCTTCCTGAGCCTGAAGATGGAGCGCGTGTGGCAGCGTCAATACGCCAACCACGACGAAGCTCGGCGCGACATTACCCATTACATATAACGCGATGCGCTTGCACTCAACCCTGGGTATCTGTCGCCCGCTGCCTAAGAGGCGAAATCGACAGTAAATCAGCCTACCTGTCCGAAATTACTTGACCACTACGAGGGGCCTTGAGGAGGTATACCTGAACTCTCCGTTGCCCGAAGTGAACCAGCAGCAGGACGAAAAGCGGCCGGCAGGGCGAAAGGTTGCCTCGGCTAAAATGAAGGGCTGATAGCGGCAAGCCGTAGGCAGTTGGCGGAGCAGAACCTCGAAACGTTCCTGGAGTGGGTCCGAGCTAAGTCTTCCATTGGATGACGAGCCGTGAGGCGTGATCGGGCAAGGAAATCGCCACCGATTGCGGCTTTGCGAAGTCGGCGCTCGACCAGCACCCGTGCATCAAGGCCTCCCACGACACATGGACGGAACGTTGGACCTCACACTGGCGAGCTTACAAGTGGTTGTAGTACATCCCAACGGGCACAATACGTAGCAACGCGCCAACCGCATCGCATTCCGACCTATAGCCAACGCACGTTCCTCCCCTATGCCTTCATCCAAGTTCACCTACGACCTGCCGTCCGGAGCACCGAGCCCAGTCGTCAAAGAAGAGCACATCGAATACGGCTTCCTGGGCAAGCTTCAGAACCTGAAGTACGAATACCGCGACGACATTCGCGATCGCGCCGCGCTGGAAAGGAACTTCCGGGAGAAGTTCGAGGCCCTCAACCGCGTCAAGCTGACCGAAGCCGAGTTCGCCAGGCTCCTGGATGAAATCGTTACCCCGGATGTCTACACCGCTGCCAAGACCCTGCGCGGCATCAATGCCTTCACCCGCGACGACGGCACGCCATTGAACTACACGCTGGTGAACATCAAGGACTGGTGCAAAAACCACTTCGAGGTCGTTCACCAGCTGCGAATCAACACCGACAACAGCCACCATCGCTACGACGTCATTCTGCTCATCAACGGCGTGCCCTGTGTGCAGATCGAGCTGAAAACCCTGGGAGTCAATCCGCGCCGGGCCATGGAGCAGATCGTCGAATACAAGCACGACCCCGGCAACGGCTACACCAAGACGCTGCTCTGCTTCATGCAGCTGTTCATCGTCAGCAACCGCGACCGCACCTATTACTTCGCCAACAACAACGTCCGCCACTTCGCCTTCAATGCCGACGAGCGCTTTCTGCCGATCTATGAGTTTGCAGGCGAGGACAACCGCAAGATCACTCAACTCGATGAGTTCGCCGAACACTTCCTGAGAAAGTGCGACCTCGGCCGCACCATCAGCCGCTACATGGTGCTGCTTGCGGGTGAGCAAAAGCTCATGATCATGCGGCCGTACCAGGTCTATGCCGTGCAACACATCGTCAAGTGCATCGATGAGGACAACGGCAACGGCTACATCTGGCACACCACTGGCAGCGGCAAGACGCTCACATCCTTCAAGGCCTCTACCCTGTTGAAGGAAAACGACCACATTCACAAATGTGTGTTCGTCGTGGACCGCAAAGACCTCGACCGCCAGACGCGGGAGGAGTTCAATAAGTTCCAGGAAGGCTGCGTCGAAGAAAACACCAACACCGCCGCCCTCGTGCGCCGCCTGCTTTCTGAGGACTACGCCGACAAAGTCATTGTCACCACGATCCAGAAGCTGGGCCTGGCGCTGGACGAAAACAGCAAGCGCAACAAGCAGCGCAGCAAGAACGGCCACGCCACCTACAAGGAACAACTCGAAGCACTGCAGGACAAGCGCATTGTCTTCATCTTCGACGAATGTCACCGTTCGCAGTTTGGCGACAATCACAAGTCCATCAAAGCATTTTTCCCGAAGGCGCAGCTCTTCGGTTTCACCGGCACGCCGATATTTGGTGGACCCAACGGCAACGCCAGTCGCATAAAAATCGACGGTGAGGTGGCCTCGTATCGGACCACCGAGGAGCTCTTCCACAAGCAGCTCCACGCCTACACCATCACTCATGCCATCGAGGATGGCAACGTCCTGCGCTTCCACGTCGACTACTTCAAGCCCGAGGGTAAGAACCCACCAAAGCCCGGCGAAGCCATTGCCAAGAAGGCCGTCATCGAGGCCATTCTTGCCAAGCACAATGCAGCCACCGGCGGCCGCCGCTTCAACGCGATCCTCGCCACCGCGTCTATCAACGACGCCATCGAATACTACGCTCTGTTCAAGACCATGCAGGCGGACAAGCAGGCCACCGATCCCGATTTCAAGCCGCTGAACATTGCCTGCGTCTTCTCCCCGCCTGCCGAGGGCGACCCAGACGTCAAGCAGATCCAGGAAGACCTGCCGCAGGAACAAGTGGACAACGAAGAAGATCCCGAGGGCAAGAAAGCTGCACTCAAGGCCGTCCTCGCCGACTACAACGCCCGCTACGGTTCCAACCACCGCTTGAGCGAGTTCGACCTCTACTACCAGGATGTGCAGAAACGCATCAAGGATCAGCAGTGGCCCAATGCCGACTACCCGGCCGCGCAGAAGATCGACATCACCATCGTGGTGGACATGCTGCTCACCGGCTTCGATTCCAAGTTCCTGAACACACTCTACGTGGACAAGAACCTCAAGCACCACGGCTTGATCCAGGCGTTCTCCCGCACCAATCGCGTGCTCAACGGCACCAAGCCCTACGGCAACATCCTCGACTTTCGCCAGCAGCAAGATTCCGTCGATTCCGCCATCGCCCTCTTCTCCGGCGAGAAGACCGGCGAGCAGGCGCGGGAAATCTGGCTCGTGGATAAGGCGCCTGTAGTCATCCAGAAGCTGGAGACCGCCGTGCGGAAGTTGGACGACTTCATGAGGTCCCAGGGCCTTGCCTGCACGCCCTCCGACGTGGCCAACCTGAATGGCGACGCGGCCCGCGCCGCCTTTATCAGCCACTTCAAGGAAGTCCAGCGACTCAAAACCCAGCTGGACCAATACACCGACCTCAGCGAAGACAACAAGGCCGTCATCGAGCAGGTGCTGCCAGATGAAAAACCGGCACCAAGAAGCGGCTGGAAAGCGTGCTGGACTTTGCCTGCGGCTCCGGCTCGCTGTTGCTCAACGTGCGCAAGAAGGTGGCCAAGGCAGACGGCACCATCGGCAAAATCTTCGGCCAGGAAAAGAACATCACCACCTACAACCTCGCGCGGATGAACATGCTGTTGCACGGGGTGAAGGACACGGAGTTCGAAATCTTCCACGGCGATACCCTACTCAACGAGTGGGACATGATGCGGGAGCAGAACCCGGCCAAGAAGCCGAGCTTTGACGCCATCGTCGCCAACCCACCCTTCAGTTACCGCTGGGAACCGACTGACGCGCTGGCCGACGACGTGCGCTTCAAGAGCCACGGCCTCGCGCCCAAGTCCGCTGCCGACTTCGCCTTCCTGCTGCACGGCTTCCACTACCTCAAAGACGAAGGCGTGATGGCCATCATCCTGCCGCACGGCGTGCTGTTCCGGGGCGGAGCTGAAGAACGCATTCGCACCAAGCTGCTGAAGGACGGACACATCGACACGGTGATCGGCCTGCCCGCCAATCTGTTCTATTCCACTGGCATCCCCGTCTGCATCCTGGTGTTGAAGAAGTGCAAGAAGCCGGACGATGTGCTGTTCATTAACGCGAGCGGGACGGAGCACTTCGAGAAAGGCAAGCGCCAGAACCAGTTCAAACCCGAACACATCGCCAAGATCATCAAGACCTACCAGTTTCGTGAGGAAGAGAAACGCTACTCACGCAAGGTGGAGATGGCCGAGATCGAGAAGAACGATTTCAACCTGAACATCTCGCGCTATGTCAGTACGGCGGTGAACGAGACGGAGATTGTTCTGGATGAGACTCACCAAGAGCTGGTGGAGATTGAAAAGGCGATTGCGGCTGCCAAGGACAAGCACAATGCTTTCCTGAGAGAACTGGACTTGAAGCCGTTGCCATAGTCACTCGCACTGACGGGTCCGTGCAGGCCCCGGCCTCACCCTCAGCCTGCGCGAAGATGGTCTCGGCATGCTGCTGCACCAGGCGGTCCAGCGTGGTCTGCTCCGGGCGGCGCCGCTCGCAGTGAACAAGTGCGCCATCCGGCGCCCGCCGGGACTGCCGGTCAATGACTTGCACGTAAGGCTCCAGGAAGATTGTGCACCGGCATGGTCTCCAGCCATATGCCGTGTCTCAATTGCTCCGAGCGTCGCCTATCGATGCGTGCCTGCCTCTGTGGCGTCTCGTTCTTGCGAACGGTTGCCGGTTATCAACGCGACATGTGCCAAGCGATTCGGTGTCGCGGAGAAGCTCTATCTTGATCAATGCTCAAACCAAACGGCTGTGCTGCCATGCAAGCCTGAAGCGGAAATGACGCCGAGCGCCATTTCCGCACCAACAGCCACCCCTCAAACCGCAAACCGCCGCCTCCCCTCCGACCAAGTCTCCAGCACCTTCAACTTCCCAATCTCCTCTGGCGCCATCTGGAGCGGGTCCTTATCCACAATCACCAGATCCGCATACTTCCCGGTCTCCAGGCTGCCGACGATCTGATCCATTTGGCATTGCCACGCCGCGTCGATCGTCACCGCCCGCAGTGCCTGCGCCACGGTAATGCGCTCCGCTGGGTTGAGCACGCCACCGCCGTCGCGCATGGTGCGGTTGACGGCGTTGTCCATGTAGCGGATCGGCTCGATCGGCGTCACGTTGTAGTCGGAGTGGAGCGAGATGCGCAGGCCGCCGCGCAGTGCCGATGCGCAGGGGTCGTAGAACTGGGCGCGCTGGGGGCCGAGGATGTTGTCACGGAATGCCTTGCCCCAGTAGTGCACGTGTCCGATCAGGAATGACGGCGACACGCCGAGCTTTGCCATTCGTTGAATCTGCTCGGGGTGCAGGACGCTGCAGTGTTCGATGCGGTGTCGATGATCGGCGCGTGGTGAGCGTTTCAGCACGTGTTCGTAGACGTCCAGCGTGGTGTCGATGGCGGCATCGCCGTTGGCGTGGATGGCGACTTGCCAGCCGAGGTCGTGCGCGCGTTGTACGCCCTCGATCAGTTGCTCGGCGGTGTAATTCAGCGCGCCGCGGCTGGTGGAGTTGAGGTACGGCTCGCGCTGGTATCCGGTGCGGGCCTGGTTGGAGCCGTCGGACCAGAACTTGATGCCGTGGAGCCGGAAACGATCCGTGCCGGCGCCCGGCTTGATGCCTCGCTCTACCCAGCCATCCATCCGGTCGGACGTGAGGAAGCCCGAATAGCGGACAGGAGGATCGTCGCGCATGGCGGCGTTGACGATATCGAGGTCATGCACGCCGCTGGTGCCAATGCCGGCATCGTGCAGGCTGGTACAGCCCACAGCACTGGCGCGGTCGAACAGCTTGCGAATGCTGGCCACCATTTGCGCGGCGTTGGGCATCGGGGCGACTTTCAGAAAAGGGCCGTATGCGGGGCCTTCTTCAAGTCGGCCGGTCAGGTCGCCCTTGTCGTCGCGGACAAAGCGGCCCTGGGGTGGGTTCGGCGTATCGCGCGTGACGTTGGCGAGCTTCAGGGCCGCGCTGTTGACGTAGGCAATGTGTCCGTTCGATTCCAGGATGAAGACCGGATTGTTGGGCGCGACGGCATCGAGCCGTTGTCGCGTGACCGGTGCGCCGGGCATCAGCGAGGGATCGAGCGCCTGCGCGCGGACCCACTCGCCCGGCTTGGACTTTGCCGCCTCGGCTCGGATCTTCTCGAGTGCCTGGTCAATCGACGTGGTGGTGAACGGGCCCACGTCGAGCCATGCGTCGAGCACGGCCAGCGCGGAGTGCATGTGTGGTTCGACGAATCCCGGCAGCAGCGTGCGTCCACCGAGGTCGATGGTTTGCGTGTCCGGGCCACGGAACTGCGCGACCGCTTCCATCGAGCCAACGGCCACGATGCGGCCATCGCGCACGGCCAGGGCCTTGGCCGTCGGCGAGCCGCTGGCCATGGTGTAGATCGGCCCGTTGGTGAAGATGAATTGCGCGTAGGGGGATGTCGACGGAGACGTAGCCGGGGGGCTCTCGGCGTACGCCGAGGGGAATCCGAAGGTGGACATTGCACCGAGCGCCAGCGCGCCGGTCAGGAAGTCTCGGCGCGACGCGCGCGCGAGCAGGACTGCTGCACCACCAGGACTGCAGTAGAAGCACATGTGGTTACCCCATCGTTATCGTTGCTGTGTTGGGAATGGCGCGTATGTGGCGTCGACTGTAGCCTGCCGGACGATAGCAGTGACCGTCCATCAGCGTTTTCGTCAATTGCCGGCGTGGCTCGCAAAAGCGAACGCCGTCTATCGGTACGAGGCGGCATCACCTTCGGCATCTGCCATCGCACTATCGGTCATGTCAGTAGATTGAGACATCCCAAGGCTGAACACCGCGACCAGCACGCAACCGATGCCGATGATCTGGCTCTGGCCGATCTGTTCGCCGAGCAGCGTGGCAGCCAGCACTACCGCTGATACCGGTGCCACCGCAGTGAACAGCGCCGCCTCTGCACCGCTCACTCGGGCCGCCCCGGCGTACCAGAGCAGAAAGCCCCCCACGGTTGGAATCAGCGCGTAGTACGCGACGGCGGCGAGCGCGTCGCCGGAAAGCGAGTGCATCCACGGCATCTCGAAGCCGGCCGGTATCACCGCCACCGCGAGTCCGAACGCGGCCATGATGGTCGAGAGCGCAAGCGGCGCGATTGGTGTCTGGATCCGCTTGTTGAGCAGGATGAAGACACCCTCGCAGCCCACGGCGCCGAAGATCAGCAAGCTACCGAGCAACGAGTGCGCGCTGCCTGCGTCGTTGCGGAATACGATGGTCAGGACACCGGCCGCCGCCAATGCGATGGCCAGCAACACGGCGCGTCGCGGCCGCTCGCCAAGCACCATGATGGCGATTGCCGCGGAGACCACCGGCAGCGTGCCGATGATCACGCCCGCGTCGGTGGCAGAGGCATGCCGGAGCCCCAGGATCAGCAGCGTCGTATAGCCGACGCTTCCCGCGCCCGCCTGCACCAGCAGCAGGCCCCATTCCCTCGGCGCGAGGATTGGCCAGGTTGTTCGGGTCACGCGCATCAGTACAAGGAACAGCGGAAGCGCGATGGCGAAGCGAAGCGCCGTTGCAGTGAACGGTGGCAGGCCGGCGGCCACGATCTTGCTGGCCACCACGGTGCTGCCGACCGTGATCATCGCCAGCGTCAGATAGAGATAGCCGTACATTCGGCTGGACATGGTCCTTCCTTTCTTGCCCGATGGGGATAGCGGAAAGGTGCAGGATCGCGAACCGGACGCGGTGTCGTCTTGAATGAAATTGCAAGCGTGGCGGGGAAGGCCGGCTACGATGCGCTGCAGGCACGCGCGTACATGCTGGGCGAGATGCCGTACGTGCGAACAAAGATGCGCGTCATATGGCTCTGGTCGGCGAAGCCGCTCGCTGCGGCAGCGTCCGCGAGCGACATGCCGCGCGCGATCAGATGCCGCGCCGCGATGATGCGGCGCTGGATCATGTAGGCGTGTGGCGTCATGCCAGTCGCCCGCGAGAACGCGCGGATGAACTGGAAGCGGCTCAGGCGGCACTCATCGGCCAGTTCGCCGAGCGTGAGCGGCGCGGCTGAATCGTCGTCGATGCGGCGTCGCGCCATTGCGATCTCTGCGAAGCCCGGGCTGCGTGTGTCCGAGCGGGTTTGCCCATGCATCGTGTCGGCCAGCAAGGTGAGCAGCAATTCCTCGCGCAGTACCGAGGCATGTTCCGCGTGCGCGGCCGTCATGGCGGCGAACAGCGTCAGGAAACGTTGCGCAAGCCGCGCATCGCGCATGACCGGGTGGGCGAACTCGAAGCTCCGTGTCCGCCCTTCCGTCACGTCCAGGATCGCGTCGGCGACCACGGGTGGATCTAAATAAAGCATCTGCCAGGCACGGCCGGCATCGCCGATCGGCATGCCGTCGTGCACTTCGCCAGGGTTGACCGTGATCGTGTCGCCGGGACCGGCCTCCACGATTCCCTGCCCGCTGGCCGATTTCTGCGCGCCCTTGCCGATCACACCGATGCCAAACTGATCATGCGTATGCCGACCGAACGCGTGGCGCGAGTCGGCCTGCACAGCCTGTGCGCCGGCAACATGACAGCGGAACATCTGGAACTGGCCTCCGGCCATTTGCGCTCCCATTTGTCTGGCCATTCGTGCGACACCGCTACTTTATCGCGCCCACGGTGAAAGCGGCGACAAAGCGATCGAGGAACACGTTGTACAGCAGCGCTACCGGCACGCTGACGATCAGGCATGCACCCATCAGCGAGCCCCAGAAATAGACGTCGCCGCGCACAAGGAAAGTGGGCACGCCCACGCTGACCGTGTATTGCGAGGAACTCGTGATGAACGTCAGCGCGTAGACGAACTCCTGCATCACCAGCGTCAGCGTGAAGATGATGACGGTGAGAATGCCCGCTGACGATAGCGGCATGATGACTTTCAGGAACGCGCCAAAGCGGCTCATGCCATCCATCATCGCGGCTTCCTCAATGTCCCGGGGCACCGCCTTGAAGAAGCCCATCATCAGCCAGGTGCAGAACGGCACGGTAAAGCTCGGGTACACGAGCACGAGCGACCAGAGCGAGTCCTGCAGGCCCAGCGCGCCGACGATGCGGGAGAACGGAATGAACAGGATCGTGGGCGGAATCAGATAAGTCAGGAAGATGGCGATGGCGAGTTGCCGCCCTCGGGGTCCCGATAGTCGCGCCAGGCTGTAGCCCGCCGGTACCGCGAGCACGAGCGTGATGATGACCACGAAAACGCCCACCAGCAGCGTGTTGAGCAGCCATCGCAGGAATGCGGTTTCCTGGAACAGCACCCGCAGGTTCTCCGTCGTGGGTGGCAGATTGAACACGAACGGATTGTTGGCCGTGTTGATCAGATCGTGCACATCCTTGAAGGTGGTGATCAGCATCCAGTAGAACGGAAAGGCGCAGAACACCGCGAAGGTCGCCAACGTGGCGAACACCGCTACCCACGCGCAGCGTGCGGGCCAGCGCGACCCGAGCCACGCCAGCTTCCAGCCTCCGGATGCCGATATCGCTTCCATGTCACGTCACCTCGGAACGATGCGCCACCGTCAGCAGCAACGTGACGACTGCCACCAGCAGTGGAAACAGGAAAAGCGAGATCGCCGCGCCTTCAGCCAGGTCACCGCCTTGTATGCCTGTAAAGAAGGCCAGGCTGGCCAGCACCTGGGTCGTATCGTAGGGGCCGCCGCGCGTGAGCACATAGATGATGACCATGTCGGTCAGCGTGAAGACGATGCCGAACAACATCGCCACCAGCATGACCGGCATCAGCAACGGCACGTCGATCCGGAACAGCCGCCGCCAGAAGCCTGCGCCATCCATGGCAGCGGCATCGTGCAGATCCTGCGGGATGCCTTGCATCCCGGCCAGGATGATGACGGTGGCCAGTGGCAGCAAACGCCAGACATCCACCAGAATTACGGACGCCATCGCCAGATCAGGCTGGCCAAGCCAGATCGGCCACATGTTCGGGCCGAAAAGGCCGATCGCGCGTAACGTCCAGTTGATGATGCTGTAGACCGGGTCGAAGATCCACAACCAGCCAATCGATCCCAGCGAAATTGGCGCCACCCATGGCAGCAGGATCAGCAGTCGCACGAGCCACTTGCCGGGGAAGTCACGCACCAACGCCAGCGCCAGCGCCTTGGCGAGCACGACTACCAGCGCTTGCGAGACCAGCGTGAACACCAACGCATTGCGCAGCGACTGCCAGAACGTCGGGTTCGCCACCACGCTCCGGAAATTCTCCAGCCCGATGAAATGCGGCATCGGACTTCCGACGGTGACATCGGTCAGGCTGTACCAGATCGATAGCAGGAAAGGAAAGCCAAGCAGCAGCGCGATATAGATGACCGCAGGCGCGAGCATCATGGCGCCTAGCCGGCGGTCATCATGCGGCGTATCCGACGTCTCGTGATCCGGTCTGCCAAGGGTGGCCGATAGCGCGCTCATGTCACGCCTTCCGCCACGCTCAGGCTTGTGCCGCTGCTCGTGTCGAAGCGGTGCAGATCGGCACGGCGCACGGCGAATATGTGACGCGTGCCAGGTTGCGGTGACACGTTCACCGTGCACGGTATCCGGGAGATGACTTTTACGGGCGGCTGCGGTGGCGCCAGCACGCCGTACACGAGGCGGTCCGCGCCCAGGTTCTCGATGCGGGTGATGTCCAACGGAAACCGCTCCAGCGATGCATCGGCGGTGAAGACGTCCTCGGGCAAGAAGTGCTCGGGTCGGAAGCCGATCTCCATGCCGTCCCTGGCAACGAGATTCATGGGAGGTGACCCGATGAACGTGGCGACGAACCGATCGACAGGATGCGCATACACGCGCTGCGGCGTGTCGAGTTGACGTATGCCGCCGTGATCGAGCACGGCCACGCGATCCCCCAGTGCCAGCGCCTCCACCTGATCGTGGGTCACGTAGATCGTCGTGGTGCCGAGGCGGCGTTGGAGTTGCTGCAGTTCCTCTCGCGCCGAAGCACGGAGCTTGGCGTCGAGATTCGATAGCGGTTCATCGAGCAGGAATGCAACGGGGTCGCGCACGACAGCACGCGCAAGCGCCACGCGCTGACGTTCGCCGCCCGAGAGCTGACGTGGTTTCCGCGCGAGAAGATGCCCAATGCCGAACAGCGAGGCAGCCCACTCGACCTTGCCGTCGATCTTGTCGCGCGCCATATGCCGGGCCTGCAGCGGAAAGGCGATATTGCCCGCTACGGTCAGATGCGGATACAGCGCGTAACTCTGGAAAACCATCGCCATGTTGTGCGCGCGCGGCGGGAGCCCCGTGACGATGCGCCCGCTCACCAGGACATCGCCGGAGGTTGGCGTCTCGAGTCCCGCGATCATGCGCAGCAGCGTCGTCTTGCCCGAGCCGGATGGGCCCAGCAGCACCAGGAACTCGTGCTCGCGCACGGCGAGGTCGATGGCGTCGACGGCGGTGGTGCTGTCGTAACGCTTGGTCAGCGAGCGTGTTTCCACTGTGGCCATGATGATTGCGCACGCGAGGCTATACCAGCCCCCTGGCCTTCCATTTTGCGAAGATCCGCTTGCAGGCGTTCTCGGCATCGCGGATGGCGTCCTCCGGTGACGCGTCGCCGGTTGCGGCGCGGGCGAACATCGTGTTGAGGACCCACGTGTTGAAGATCTCGTCGATAGCGGCGTTGGCGTATCCGGGGTAGCCCACGTTGGTGGCCTGTTCCATCAGCACGCCCAGCACCTTGTACTTGTCATGGGGCGTGGCCTTGGCGTCCGCCGCGATCATCGTCTTGAGGTCGGGCACGGTGCTCGGGAAGCAGGGGAAGTTGTAGAACTCGCTGCCAACGAAGCCATCGCGAAAGTTGTCGATGTAGTCGACGAGGAACTGCTTCGCGCCGGCAATGTTCTCGGCGAATTTCCAGATCACGTAGCAGTCCATCACGTGCTCCAGGCAGATGCGTTGCGCGGGGCCGCGCAGTGCCTGCGTCAGCCAGATGTCGGGCGTGACCGGGATCTGCTTGTTTTCGCCTTCGCGCGTGATCGAGATGGCGTTCAGACAGAGCGAGATCTTGCCGGCCAACATGGCCCGGTTGTTCGAGGATGGATCCCAGGCCAGTACTTCGGGCGTCATGGTGTCGCGGTACAGCGCCCGCACGTACTTGACGGCCTCGAGCGTGCCGGGCGAGTTCAGCACGACATTGCCGCGCATGTCCTGCACGGCGCCACCGAATGCATAGAGGATCGTGCGCATGGCCATGGCGGTATCGAGTTCCGCGGAGAGGCCGATGCCCACCGGCACGCCCTTCGCCTGCTTGATCTTGCGCCCGGCGGTCAGCACGTCGTCCCAGCTATCGGGAGGCTTCGCGCCGATGGCATCCCACAGGTCCTTGCGGTAATTGACCGGGTCCGGTACGAAGCTGTCGGAGAAGGCGAAGTACTTGCGGGTCTTCGGGTTGTAGGTACTGCGAACCGCCAGTTCCACGGGCTTGCCATGCTTGCGCTGGCATTCCTCGTAGATGTCGCGATGATCGATGACCTGGTCCTCATACACCGGCGGAGGCGACAGGAACATGAAGAGATCGTGTCCCTTCTGGGCCGACACTTCGGCAGCGGCACGCGTGGCCAGCGCAGGAATGCCGACGTGATCGACGATGACTTCCGTATCGTGGCGCTGGCCCCATTCCTTCACATACGTGTTGTCGAACCACTTGTCGTAGCCCGGCACGAAATGGTTCCACTGAAGAATCCTGAGCGTATGCCTGGCCGCCGCGTGCGCGGCACCGGGGCGCGCCAGCGGTGCCAGGCCCGTGGCCAGTGCGGCGGCGGCCGCGGCTTGCATGACGTGGCGACGCTGCGGACTGGTGACGGAAGCATTGCCACCGCTGGGCCGGGTACGGAGCCCGGCAACGGGCGTGGTGTTCTTCATGAGAGCCTCGCAAACATGATGAGAGCCTCATGTGCTCTGTTTGCGTGGCTACTGGGCAGGGTGGCTACGCGCCGGGGCGCATGTGCCTATTTTTCAAGCATAGGCCCGTGGGCGGGAAATTCAATCACGGTGTGATGCCAAGGGCTTGATTCGATTGGATTCCCGCCACGTGATCCGCGTGCGGGCCTAGTACAAGCCCGGCAACATGCGCCACGTACGTGCGCAGTACTGTTCGTATTCGACCCCGAACTGGCTCCGCAACAGCGCTTCCTCTGCCCGGATGCGGGCGACAAGCGGCGGGAGCATCAGCAGGGCCAGCAGCACGCCCGCCCATGAGCGGAACACCAGTCCCCATCCCAGCGAACTGATCACGAAGCCCACATAGCTTGGATTGCGAATCACGCTGTAGATGCCCGTCGTGACCAGTGTATGTCCGGGCTGGATCGCCACGAGCCCGCTGAAACGCCGGCCCAGCACGAAGACGGGCCAGAGCCGCAGCGCGCCGCCGGCGACAAACAGGAACAGGCCGATCCAGCGAATCGTATTGCCGTCGATCGACCAAACGTCGAGGCGGTCCGTATAGGCAGGCAGGAATCCCGCGAGCAGGCTGAGCACGCTGAATGCCACCAGTACCCATCGGTTATCGCGGTCCTCGCGTTCGCCAGCGCTGATATTGCCGCCGGAGAAGATGGCGATGACCGCCATCACCAACGTCGCGACGACTGCCAGCGTGCGCGCGGTATCGGCGAAGTACGCCGCGATACCACCCCATCCGAGCACGGGCAACGCCAGGTACGCGATGGCGCCCGCGATGGTGATGATCGCCATTTTTGGCGTGGGACGCATGAGTGCCTCCGTTTGCAGTGGGCTTCACATGCGAGCCTATGCCTCGCGCGCGGCGCTGTCGAGTGGCGGTATGTGGCAGCGTGTGGGGGCATCCGGCTGCCGTTCGGTGTGACAATACGTGCCTGTCAGCGACATCCACATTGCATCCACAATGGCTCTCATCGATATCAGCAATCTCCAGCAAGCGGCGGCCGCCTTCGGCGAGGCCCGGGGCTGGGGCAAGTATCACAGCCCGAAGAACCTCGCGATGGCGCTCAGCGTCGAAGTGGCCGAACTGGTGGAGATCTTCCAGTGGCAAACCGAAGAGGAATCGCGCGGGATCATGTCGACCGACGAGCGCGCGCACGTCGAACAGGAACTGGCCGATATCACCATCTACCTGACGCAGCTCGTGACCGCGCTTGGCGTCGATCTCGACGCGGCGGTGCAGGCGAAGATGGAGATGAACGCACGCAAGTATCCCGCGCCAAAGTAAGGCCGGAGACGAGCAGGAGGGCTGCGCAGCCCTCGCCCACTGGCGCGTTTCGACTCACATGTCCGCGGGCTTCCGCCACGCCGCTCAAATCCGGCTAGACTTGCTCCACCAATCCTCGCGGAGATCAGGTCATGGCGGTTACCAGACAGGGCAAGTCGGCGAGCAACATCCATATCGGCATCGGCGGCTGGAACTATGCGCCGTGGCGCGACAACTTCTATCCGACGGGGCTCGCGCAGGCACGCGAGCTGGAATATGCAAGCCGGCATCTGACCGCGATCGAGATCAACAGCACGTACCACGGCACGCAGAAGCGCACGTCGTTTGCGAACTGGCGCGATGCCACGCCCGATGGCTTCGTCTTCTCGGTCAAGGCTTCGCGCTTTGCGACCAATCGCCGCGTGCTGGCCGAAGGGAGCGATTCGATCAGCCGGTTCATCGACAGCGGCATTGCCGAATTGCGCGAGAAGCTGGGGCCGGTCGTCTGGCAGTTCGCGCCGACCAAGCAGTTCGTGGCCGACGATTTCGAGGCCTTCCTGAACCTGTTGCCGACCTCGGTGGAGGGTGTGAAGCTGCGGCACGTGATAGAGGTGCGTCACGAGAGCTTCATGTGCGACGCGTACCTGAGGCTGGCGCGCAAGTTCAAGGCGGCCACCGTCTTCACCGACTCACCGAAGTTTCCGTCGTTCGCGGATCTCACTTCGGACTTCGTGTACGCGCGGCTGATGAACGCCGACGAGAAGGTCGCGACGGGCTATGCGCCGAAGGCGCTGGACCAATGGGCGAAGCGGGCATCGGCATGGGCTGGTGGCAAGGCACCGGACGACCTGCCGCGTGTGGAAGACGATCCCGCTGGCAAGCTCAAGCCGAAGGAAGTGTTCCTGTTCTTCATCAACGGTGCGAAGGAGCGCGCGCCGGCTGCGGCTGGCGCATTGCTTGAGAGGCTTGGCTGGGTGCCGACCGAGACAGTGCCGATGAAGGCTTCAACGCCGAAGCCGCCTGCCGCGAAGAAGACCGCGGCGGTCAAGACGGTGACCAGGAAACCGGCGGCCACGAAAACCGTGGCGCGAAAGATTGCATGACGGTGTTTCTGCCATGCGCGTCACCAAGTTCTCCGCATCGATGCCGATTTCGACCGGCACGCCGTTTTCCGCGCTTCCGCTGACACCTGCTTTGCAGGTGACGCTGACGGAACTCGGATGGCACGCCATCAATCCGCTTCAGGCGGCCGTGCTGCCAGAGGCGCTGGCCGGCCGCGACCTCATCGTGCAGGCGCCTCCCGGCAGTGGGCGTACCGTGGCCTTCACCGTTGCCCTGCTCCATCGTCTCGATCCGCGCCGGTTCGATGTGCAGGCGCTGGTGCTCTGCCCGACGCGCGAGCGCGTGCAGCATGTTGCCCAGCGCATCAGGGACTGCGTGCGCGCCGCCCGGCACGTGAAGGTCGTGGCGCTGATGCATGGCGCGGCCATGCGTCCGCAGATCGACAGTCTGATCCACGGCGCGCACGTCGTGGTCGGCACACCGGGCAGGGTTGTCGACCACCTGGATGCCGGCAGCCTCGATCTGCGCGCGATCGGCATCCTGGTGATCGACGACGCTGAATCGATGCTCGACCTCGGACTTGTCGACGATGTCGGCTTTGCGGCGAGCCGATGTCCGAAGAGCCGGCAGACGCTGTTGTTTTCCACCTCGTTCGATAGCGACCTGGATCCCGAGGTGGCGCGGTTCTCAAGGCTCTGGCTCAGGAAGCCACGACACATCGTTCACTTGCCGGATTGATGCCGGATTGATGCCGGGGTGCGTGCCCCCTTCCGCTGCGCGTTTTGCGCGAAACAAAGATTCGTGAAAGTCACCCTGTGAGTGCCGCGATTCCTTTGCTAATCTGAATGGACGCAGCCGGACGCACGTTGCGCAGTGCCGCTGGCGCGGCCCGCACAGGGCAGTGAATGTTTCCAAAACGGCAACAAGGAGTCGGTGTCATGAAAACCGCGCGGCAGGTTCTGGAAAGCAAGGCAAATCAGGCGATCTTCAGCATTCCTCCCACGGCGACGGTCTATGCTGCGCTGCAACTCATGGCCGAGAAGGGCATTGGTGCCCTGCTGGTGATGGAGCAGCAGAAGATCGTCGGCATCATCAGCGAACGGGATTACGCGCGCAAAGTGATCCTGATGCAACGCACATCGCGCGAGACCCTGGTGCGCGAAATCATGACCTCAGCGGTGATCTATGTCCGGGCTGACCAGACCACCGACGAGTGCATGGCGTTGATGACCCGGCATCGCTTGCGTCACTTGCCAGTGATGAATAGCGATCAACTGCTCGGCATGATCTCGATCGGTGACCTCGTGAACGACATCATCAGCGAGCAGCGCTTCACTATCGAGCAACTGGAGCACTACATCCACGGAGGCTCGCGCTAAGCGGTCTGTTTTCGCGCCGATCGCACGGCGATCGGCCGCGATCTCCGGGTAACGTCAAATGTGATGCGAGGGCGGCCGCAGGCCGGCTTTCGCCTGTCCGGTATTCGGACAATTCCGTCAGCGCCAAATGCTAAGCATGCATATAATTATGCGGTTACTGAATTAGGCCGCATATACCGACTTGCGGCCGCACCCTCCCTCCCCGCATGTCGTCGACCGCCCCCGCCAGCCAGTCCACCGCAGAGGCCCTAGAGGCCACAACTTCCCTCCCCCAAGCCGCCGTTCACGATCACGCGTCGATCATGCGTGTGATCGGTGGCATCGTGCTGTGCATTCTGCTCGCGGCGCTCGACCAGACCGTGGTGATCCCGGCCGTGCCGGCGATCGCAAACGATCTCAACGGATTTGGGCACCTGTCGTGGATCGTGACCGCGTACCTGATCGTGTCGACGGTGACCACGCCGCTGTACGGCAAGCTGTCGGACAGTTTCGGGCGTCGCCGTCTGCTGATGGTGGCGATTTCGCTGTTCATCCTGGCCTCGGTGGCCTGCGCGCTGGCGCAGACGCTGCCGCAGCTGATCCTGTTTCGCGCGCTGCAGGGCCTCGGCGGTGGCGGCCTGATGTCGCTGGCGCAGGCGGCCATTGCCGACGTGGTGGCGCCGCGCGAGCGTGGCCGCTATCAGGGCTATCTGGCCACGGTCTGGGCGATCTCGTCGATCGCGGGGCCGCTGGTAGGCGGCTGGGTGTCCGATCACATGTCGTGGCGCTGGCTGTTCTGGATCAACGTGCCGCTCGGCCTGCTGGCCATGACCATGTGCTATCGCGGGCTCGCGCATCTGAAGCCGCGCGGCGGCCGGCCCCAGGTCGATTGGCTAGGCGCCCTGCTCCTGGCCGTGGCCATTGTCGCGTTCCTGCTTGCCATGAGCTGGGGCGGCGAGGCGTTCGCCTGGATCTCGCCCGAGATGGCCGCCCTGCTGGCGCTCTCGCTGGTGGCCGTGCTGTTGCTGGCCTGGCAGGAGCGCCGCGCCGCCGACCCGATGCTGCCGCCGCGCCTGTTCCGCAATCGCGCCTATGTGATGGGCGTGGGCGCATCGGCGCTGGCCGCGCTCAATATCTTCCTGTGCATCTTCGCCCTGCCCCTGCACTTTCAGCTCGTGCGTGACGCTGATGCGTCGATGTCGGGCCTGCTGGTGGTGCCGTTCCTGCTGGCGACCGTCGCCGGCAACTTCGTGGTGGCATGGCTCGCGCCGCGACTGGGCCGTATGCGCGTCATCCTGACCATCGGCTTCGTTGCCGCGGCGGTCGGGCTGGTCTCGCTGGCCGCCGTGACCGTCGCCGTGCCGACCTTCTTCGTTCTGCTGGCGATGACGATCGGCGGTATCGGCCTGGGTATGGCGATGGTTGGCACGCTGATCAGCGTGCAGAACGCGCTGGAGCGCCGTGACATGGGCGCGGGCACCGGCGCCTTGCTCGTGCTGCGCTCGCTCGGCAGCTCGATCGGCGGCGCGCTGGCCGGCACGCTGCTGGCCATGGAGTTTCGCGACGCGCTGGCCCGGGCCGGCGTCACGCAGGCGCTGGACCTTGGCGCACTGCGGCATGGCAGCGAGGCGCTGGCGCACCTGTCGCCAGCCGTGCGCCATGTGCTGGCTGGCGGCGTGGAATCGGGCTTTCATCTGATTTTTGCGGCCGGCGCGGTGGCCACGATCATCGCGCTGCTGATCGTGCGTCGGATGCCGGATCTGGAACTGCGCAGCAGTGTGACCGAGCACGCGGCCAAGATCCACATGGAATAAGGACGTCAAACCAGGGAAGAGGCCGGGTGTGCCCGAATGACGTGAATCGGCCGAGAGCGTAGACTTCCTTGCACCTAAAGTTACTCCTCAAGCCACCGGAGCCCCGATTCATGTCCCGCCAACGTACCCTGGAATCCGTGCAACGAACCGCTCTGGCTGGCGCGCTGACGCTGGCCGCCGCCGTGGCAGTCATGCTGCCGCCACCTGCTCGCGCCGCCGAAAAGGCCGTGCCGGCGGCCGCGCAGCCGGCGGGCAATTGCCCGGCGTCGCTGAACTTCCGCTTCCCGCGGCTCCAGGACGAATCGCCGCAGAACCTGTGCCAGTACGCTGGCAAGGTGGTGCTGGTGGTGAACACGGCCAGCTATTGCGGCTTCACGCCGCAGTACGAGGGCCTTGAGGCGCTCTACGCCAAGTACCGCGAACGCGGGCTGGTGGTGCTCGGTTTCCCGTCCAACGATTTCTCCCAGGAACCCGGCTCGTCCAAGGACATTGCGGACTTTTGCTACAACACCTACGGGGTCAAGTTCCCGATGCTCGGCAAGAGCCATGTGCGCGGCAGCGATGCCAATCCGATGTACGCACTGCTGGCCCAGGAGACGGGCACTGCGCCGAAGTGGAACTTCTACAAGTACCTGATCGACCGCAAGGGGCAGGTCATCGGCAGCTACAACAGCATGGTCAAGCCGGACGACAAGCAGTTTGTCTCGAAGATCGAGGAGCTGCTGAACGCGCGCTGATGCGCGGCTTGCCCCGCAGCGTGTCCATGCGGCTGTCGTTTTCGTAGCTTGTTTCTGCCATAGTTTGATCGTCATCAATAAAGAAACGCCTACGTCTCATTACTTTCGCCCCTAGCCATTTACAACAGAACAAGAGCGGCGAGAGAGGGATCATGAGTAACGTGTTGTACGAAGCGGGCGGGCATGTCTGTCTGGCATTCACGGATCTGGTCGACGAGGGTCAAGGCGACGTCGTCCAGAGCAACCAGTTTCTGGTGGTCGACAACGGCCATGCGGCGTTGATCGATCCGGGCGGAAACATGACCTACAGTGAGCTGTATCTGACGATCAGCCGCTATTTCCCACCCAAGCAGCTTGACTACGTGCTGGCGTCCCATGCGGACCCGGACATCGTCGCTTCGGTGGGGCGCTGGCTGACATCGTCGGACAGCCGCGTGCTGATCTCGCAGGTCTGGGCACGCTTTCTGCCGCATTTCTGCCAGGCAGGCAAAACGGCGGGGCGCATCGTGACCATCCCGGATGCTGGCATGGTGATACCGCTTGGCAACAATCACCTGATCGCGGTGCCCGCGCACTTCCTCCATTCCGAAGGCAATTTCCAGTTCTACGACCCGGTCAGCAAGATCCTGTTCTCGGGCGACCTTGGGGCCACGATGACGTCGGGGACGGAAGCCGGCACCGTGGTGACCGATTTCGATGCCCACGCCCGCCGGATGCTGGCGTTCCATCGCCGCTATATGAGCGGCAACCGGGCGTGCCGGCTCTGGGCCGCGATGGCGCGGACCATGGATATCGAGTGGATCGTGCCGCAGCACGGGCCCTCGTTCCGGGGCCGCGAGATGGTCAAGCGCTTCATCGACTGGATCGACCAGTTGCAGTGCGGGCTGGATCTGCTCGAGCCCGCCCACTACCGTGTGCCGTCGATGCTGGGCTGAACGGGCAGGGGTCTCGCGCTTGCGCTATGCTCGCGGGCTGGTGCTACCGCAAGGAGACGAGACCCATGAAACTAGTCCGCATTGGAGAACCCGGCGCCGAGCGCCCCGGCATGTTGGACAGCGACGGCCGCGTGCGCGACCTGTCCGGCGTGATCGACAACATCGGCCCGCAGGAACTGGCGCCCGGCGTGCTGGCCCGTCTGGCGACCATCGACCCCGCCACGCTGCCGGTGGTGGAAGGCGGACGCTTCGGCGTGCCCTGGAGCGGCGTTGGCAAGATCGTTGCCATCGGCCTGAACTACGCCGACCACGCCGCCGAAGCCGGCATGCCGCTGCCGACCGAGCCGATCGTGTTCCTGAAGGCCAACACGTCGCTGAACGGCCCGAACGACAACGTGATGTTGCCGCTCGATTCACAGAAATCGGACTGGGAAGTGGAACTGGGCGTGGTGATTGGCACCCGGGCCCGGAATGTGTGGAAGGAGCAGGCGCTCGACTATGTGGCCGGCTACTGCGTGGTCAATGATGTCTCCGAGCGCGAATTCCAGCTCGAACGCGGCGGCACGTGGGACAAGGGCAAGGGCTGCGACACCTTCTGTCCGGCGGGCCCGTGGCTGGTCACGCGTGACGAGGTGCCCGACCCGCAAAAGCTGGGGATGTGGCTCGACGTCAATGGCGAGCGCATGCAGAAGGGCAGCACGGCCACCATGGTTTTCGATGTGGCGACGATCGTCAGCTACGTCAGCCGCTTCATGACGCTGGAGCCCGGCGACCTGATCGCCACCGGCACGCCGCCAGGTGTCGGCATGGGCTTCAAGCCGCCGCGCTACCTGCGTGCCGGCGACGTGATGCGCCTGGGCGTCGAGGGGCTTGGCGAGCAGTCCCAGAACGTCGTGGCCTACGTCGGGCGCGGTGGCGCAATACGAATCTAGGCGGATTCGGACGGATCCAGGCAGGGCGGTTGGGTGCCCGCGGCGACATCGGCGCGGGTTCCCAACGGAAACGTCTTCACACAAATCGTCGCAGTTCCACACAAAGCGTCCGATCAGGGCAACAGTTTTGCCGTGATTCCGGGCGTTTTCGCACGAAATCAGCATTCCAGGTTTTCTTCCTTGGGATGCGTGAAATACTGTTCATACATGTCTGCCGTTTAGAGCACTGCCATGTCTGAACACGCCCCCGAAATCGAAGACCCCGACATCGACGCCCCTGAAGTCGCATCGATCCTCAAGTCCGTCTCCGTCCGCCTCGCCAAGGATTCCCCCACCCGGTCCTTCTGCACCCTGCACGACACGCTCGACTCGCGTGACGAACTGCAGGACATCCGCCGCCATATCCACCAGCATCCCGAGCTTGCCTTCAACGAGGTCCACACGGCCGAACTCGTCGCCAGCAAGCTGGAGAACTGGGGCTACACGGTCACACGTGGCGTGGGCGGTACCGGCGTGGTGGCCTCGCTGCGAGTGGGCGCGGGGCAACGCAGCGTCGGCATTCGCGCCGACATGGATGCATTGCCGATCCACGAGCGGTCGGGCTTGCCCTATGCCAGCGTGCACGACGGCAAGATGCACGCGTGTGGCCATGACGGCCACACCGCCGTACTGCTGGGTGCCGCGCGACAACTGGCACGTACCCGGCAATTCGATGGCACCGTGCACCTGATCTTCCAGCCGGCCGAGGAGATCGGGGCGGGCGGTGGCGCGGAACGGATGCTGGCCGACGGCCTGTTCGAACGCTTTCCGTGCGATGCGATCTTTGGCCTGCACAACCATCCGGGTGCCGAGGCCGGTACCTTCATGTTCCGTTCGGGCCCGTTCATGGCCGCGTGCGACACCGTTGCGATCACCATCCGCGGGAAGGGTGGCCATGCCGCGCGGCCGCATCAGTCGATCGATCCGATCCTGGTCGCGGGCAGCCTGGTCATGGCGCTGCAGTCCATCGTGGCGCGCAACGTCGATCCGAACGAGACTGCCGTGGTGACCATCGGCACACTGCACGCCGGCCACGCGCCCAATGTGATTCCCGATAGCGCGCGCATGGAACTCAGCGTGCGCTCATTCAGTGCGGATGTGCGGGCATCCATGGAAACGCGCATCAAGCAGCTTGCCACGTCACACGCCGAGGGCTATGGCGCAACGGCCGATATCGAGTACGTGCGTGGCTATCCGGTGCTGGTCAACAGCGAAGCGGAGACCGAGTTCGCACGCCAGGTGGCCGAGGAACTGGTGGGCCCCGAACGTGCGATCGCGAATTTCCACCGCATCGCCGGCAGCGAGGACTTCGCTTACTTCCTGCAGCAGCGGCCCGGATGTTTCGTCCGGATGGGCAATGGGGTCAACCAGCCGCTGCTTCACAACGCCGGCTACGACTTCAACGACGACAACCTGACCGTCGGGGCGGCCTACTGGACGCGGCTGGTCGAGCGCTACCTTGCCGGGTAGGACAGGGCGACAGGACGACAGGACTATTTGAAGAAAGCGCTCGGCGGCACGCCGAACTGCCGCCGGAACATCGTCGCGAAGGCGCTCGGGCTGCCATAGCCCATGTCGAGCGCCACATCCACCACCTTGTCGCCTGCCGCCAGCCGCTCCAGCGCGGCCAGCAGCCGTGCCTGCTGGCGCCACTGGCCGAACGTCATCCCGGTCTCGCGCGCGAATCGGCGCTGAATGGTCTTGGGATCCACGCCAAGCCTGTCGCCCCAGTCAGCCAGCGTCAGGCCAGAGTCGGGGCTATCGGTGATCTGCTCGCAGATCACGCGCAGGTCCCTGTCCGTCGGGCGCGGCAGGTGGAGCGGCAGTGTGGGTACCAGCGTGACTTCATCGAGCAGCAATTGCATCAGCCGGGATTCGCGCGAGTCGGGCGAATAGGGCAGGGGAATGTCGATCGCGGCCAGGATCAACTCGCGCAGCAGCGGAGAAATACCGAGTACGGTACAGCGCGTGGGCAGGTTCGGCGCGGCGTCGGGGCGGATGTAGGCCGTGCGCATCTGCACGTGCCCGACCATGCGGATCCAGTGCACGGTGCCCCCGGGCATCCACATGCCGCGTGTCGGCGGCACGATCCACTGTCCCTCGGACGTAGACACCACCATCACCCCGTGCACGGCATGGATGAGTTGCGCGTGCGGGTGCTGGTGGGGCTTGGTGACGTGGGTCGGCAGGTAGTCCGCCGCCATGGCCGCCACGGGCATCGGGCCGCGATCGTACTGGAGGTAGGCGGGCTGTTCCGAGTAGGTATCGGGCCGCCCGTCGGCATGGGCAGCGTTCGGCGCTTCGGCTGGCATGTCCTTTTCTCCAAAGTTACGGCCTCATTCTCGCAGGACAGGCGGCAGTTTGCCAATTAGCATCGTCACACTTCCCGGCCGCGCGCTGTTCGGGCGCCCGGGCTTTTGCCAAGCATGACTGGCCAATGCGCCCCCGCACCATGAGCACAACCATCCATCCGGCCCATCCGGCCGACCGTGAGGAAGGCACACGCTTCCGCGTGCTGTACGCGATCAGTTTCGCGCACTTCCTCAACGACATGATCCAGTCGCTGATCCTGGCCATCTATCCGATGCTCAAGGGCGGCTTCAACCTGAGCTTCACGCAGATCGGCCTGCTGACGCTGACGTATCAGGTCACGGCGTCGCTACTGCAGCCGGTGGTCGGCCTGTACACGGACAAGCATCCGAAGCCGCATTCGCTCGCCATCGGCATGGGATTCACGCTGTGCGGCCTGTTGCTGCTGTCAGTGGCCCCGACCTATGGCGTGCTGCTGGTTGCCGCAGCGCTGGTGGGAACCGGTTCGTCGATCTTCCACCCGGAATCGTCGCGCGTGGCGCGGCTGGCGTCGGGCGGGCAGCACGGTCTGGCCCAGTCGATCTTCCAGGTGGGCGGTAACGGCGGCAGCGCGATGGGTCCGCTGCTGGCGGCGTGGATCGTTCACTCGCAGGGCAGCGTGGCTTGGTTCTCGCTGGCCGCGCTGCTGGCCATCACCGTGCTGTGGCAGATCGGCGGCTGGTACGGCCGGCACCTGGCCGAGCGCGCCGCGAAGAAGAAGGGCGCCGGCGTCGTGGTCAACAAGCTGCCGAAGTCGACAGTGGTGCGCGCCATCGTGGTGCTGCTGCTGCTGATCTTCTCCAAGTACTTCTACATGGCCAGCCTGAACACGTACTACACGTTCTACCTGATGGAGAAGTTCGGCCTGGCGCGTCAGACCTCGCAGATCTACCTGTTCCTGTTCCTGTTCGCCGTAGCGGCGGGCACGATCATGGGCGGGCCGATCGGTGACCGCATCGGCCGCAAGCGCGTGATCTGGGCGTCGATCCTGGGCGTGGCGCCGTTCACGCTGATGCTGCCCCATGCCAACCTGTTCTGGACTGCCGTGCTGTCCGTGGTGATCGGCTTCATCCTGGCCTCGGCCTTCTCGGCCATCCTGGTGTTCGCGCAGGAACTGATCCCGGGCAAGGTGGGCATGGTGTCCGGGCTGTTCTTCGGGTTTGCCTTCGGCATGGGCGGCATCGGCGCCGCGGTGCTCGGTCGGCTGGCCGATGTGCACGGCATCGAGACCGTGTACCAGCTTTGCGCGTTCCTGCCATTGCTGGGCCTGCTCGCGGTATTCCTGCCGGACTTGCGCGAGAGAGCGAAAGCGGCTTGAACGGCTGATGGTTTTAACCCCCTCCCGCCACAGCGGGAGGGGGAGTCACTTCCCTCCCTCGATCACTTTCCCGTCTTGTCCTGCGAGACATCCATGATCATCCGCGTCAGCAGATACAGACGCGGCGTGACCGAGTTCAAGTCCACATACTCCGCATCGTTCGAATGCGCGCCGAAGCCGCGCAGGCCGAAGCGTTCGATCACCGGTGCCTTGGTTGCGGCCGCCGCAAATGCCGCATCGGTGCCGCCGCCTTCGGCGGTGTCATAAACAGCCAGCTTCTCGCCGATTTCGGCATAAATGCCCTGCGCGTGCGCGGCCAGCGCACGGGATGCCGGGGTGGCTTCCAGTGGTGGGCGACGGCGCTCGAACTTCACTTCGACCTTCGTGTCGGGAATCAGCTTCTTCTGAATCCGCTCCTGCAGCGTGCGCTCCAGGCCGTCGTAGTCGGCGGTGCGCAGCACGCGCACATCGGCCTGCGCGGTGGCCACGGCCGGAATCACGTTGCGGTTGGTGCCGGCGTGGGACAGGGTCCAGTTGACCTTGAGGCCGGTGTCCGGGTTGGACAGGTCGCGCATCTGCAGGATCTGGTGCGATAGCTCGTAGAGCGCATTACGCCCCAGTTCCGGCGAGCTTCCCGCGTGGGAGGATTTGCCGTCGACCTTGAGCGAGATGGCGCCGATACCGCTCGTGGCCAGCGAGAGCCGGTCGCCGGTGACGCGCGAGGCTTCGCACGAGAATACGGCATCCTGCTCCGCGCCCAGCTTCGTCAACGTGGCGCGCGCGCCCGGCGAGCTGATCTCCTCGTCGCCGTTGATCAGCACGGTCAGCGTGCCATAGTCCTTGAACTTCATCTTCTGCAGGATGGCCACGGTATGCAGGATCACCGCCACGCCGTTCTTGTCGTCGGCAATGCCCAGGCCGTAGGCGCGATCCCCGTCGACGCGGAAGGGCTGCTGCGCGAGCATTCCGCGCAGGTACACCGTGTCCATGTGCGCGATCAGCATGATCTTGCGCTGGCCAGTGCCCTTGAACTGCGCCATGACCATCTTGCCGACCTTCGGCGGGGTGTCCTCCATGCGATAGACGTCGGTTGGCTCGATCAGCTTCGCGTCGCCGCCGAGCGCGGCCAGGCGGTCGCGAATCAGGTTGGCGATGCGGTCCAGGCCTTCGATATCCTTGCTGCCGGACTCGATCGATACCAGGTCCTTGAGCGTGTCGATCAGCGCGGGCTTTTCCTGCTGCGCAAGCTGAAAGGCCGGCTGCACGGGCTCGGCCTGGGCCGGCAGGGCGCAGATCGCGCCGGCCAGCGCCAGCGCGGCGGGCAAGAGGGCCAGGCGGGCCAGGCGGGTACGCAGGGCAGGATGAGGGGCAGCGTGCATGACGGGAACACTCCTTGTGGTGTCTTCTGTGCGGAAAGTTGGAATGTTGCGGAATCGGGGCGCCGCGGTAAAGGCCCTGGCGTGGGTCTCGTCACGATTCACGCTCAGTCCGCGCATCCTGTCGCGCGGGCGCTGCAGACATTGGTCATCCTGGCATCGAATTTGCGGCATCATGGCGGTCATGAAGTCCGCCGTACTCCAGCCCTCCGGGACCCCCGTCATGCCTGACGCCGTGCCTTCCCATGCGCCAGCGCGCCCTGCCTGTGCCCATTGCCTGGCACTGGCCGACGATCCGCGCCGGCGCGAACCCCATCCCTGCCTGGCCCTGCACAATACGGCGCCGCTGGTCAGCCAGAGCGCGGCCGGCGTGCCGTTCAGCATGTTGTCGTTCAGGTGCCGGGAATGCGGTACCGCATGGCGGCTCTATGACCGGGCCAACGAGCTATTCGTGTCGTGGGTGCCTGAGCATCCGCTGGTGCGATAACCGCTCGCCCGTTTCAGGGGCGCGGGCCGGATCGGCTAAGATGGCGGCAATTCGGACGCGGCCATGCATTGCCCGCCACGTCCCGCCAAATCCGCAGATTCCCGCTAATTTCCCGCCAATTTCCCGCTCAAGCCCGATCATGGTCGCCTTCCGATCCCTGCCGCTGCACGCCGCGTTTATCGCGGCCGCTGCCCTGACCGCCTCTATCTCCGCCCCGGCCTTCGCCGCGGACAACTATCCGAGCCGCCCGATCCGCATGATCGTTGCCTATCCGACCGGCGGCATCAGCGACGCCGTGGCGCGCGCGCTGGGCGAAAAGCTCTCGGTGCAGATGGGCACCTCGGTGGTGGTCGAGAACAAGGCCGGAGCGGGTGGCAGCATCGGCATCGACGCCGTGGCCAAAGCCGCGCCGGATGGCTACACGGTCGGTTTCTCGTCGACCAGCCCGCTGACGCTCAATCCGCACGTGGGCCACGTCAACTACGACCCGCAGCACGACGTGGCGCCGGTGATGAGCGTGATGTACTCGCCGGTGCTCGTGGTCGCCACGCCGAGCTTCTCCGGCAAATCGTTTCAGGACCTGATCGCGCAGGCCAAGGCCAAGCCCGGCTCGGTGCGCTGGGCCACGTCTGGCCTTGGCACGGTGGGCCATGTGATGCTCGAGCAGATCAAGGCCAAGTCGAAGACGGAACTGACGATGATCCCGTACAAGGGTGCCGGCCAGCAGATGAATGACGCGCTCGGCGGGCAGTTCGAGGTGATGAGCACCAACGCCAGCCCCATGCTGACGCAGCACATGCAGGCCGGGCGTCTACGCGCCATCGCCGTGGGCGCGCCGAAGCGCATCGATTCGCTGCCCAATGTGCCGACCATGGACGAGCTGGGCTATCCCAAGGCCAACCTGACTTCGACGTTCGGGATCTTCGCGCCGGGCAAGACGCCGCCGGCCATCATCAACAAGCTCAATGCGGAACTGAACAAGGCGCTGGCCGAGCCCGACGTGCGCGACCGCCTGCTGCGCGGCGGCGAGGTGCCCACGGGTGGATCGGCGGCACAGTTCGGCGCGGCCATTCGCGCCGAGTCGGCGGAGAACGCGCGCATCGTCAAGGAAGCGGGCATCAAGATCGATTGAGATGGACTCCGCTCAGCGGAAGACGGCTGCCTTATCAACCTCAGCCACCTCATCCGTCTCATAGGGCAGCCAATGACGGCCGGTCGCGTGTCGCGACGGCTGTCTATATCGGGTCCAGGCGGCTCCCGAGCCGATAGACCGATCGCAGCATGATGCCGTTGAACGGCCAGAGCGCGAGTTTGGTGCGTACCCGCGACAGGTGGCTGTCAATGGTGCGCGCCTGCTCCATGATGCCGGTGGCAGGCCAAACGTGCTCGATCATCGCGCGGCGCGTCACCAGCGCGCCAAGGTTGCGAAACAGCAGCAGCGCCAGCGCGTATTCCTTGGGCGACAGGGCCACGGTCATGCTGTTGACCCACACGCGGTGCTCCGCTACCGCAAAGCGGAACACGCCGCAGACGAGTTGATCGGAAGTGTTCCCTAGCGCGCCAGGCGGCACGGTGGCAACCGTCATGCCGGGCATCGCTGCCCGCCGGGTCAATGCCTCGATGCGGGCCCGCAGCTCATCGCATCGCGCGGGCTGCGGCACGTACGCATCCGCGCCAGCCGCGAGGCAGCCCACGACCACTTCCTCCGCATCGCTCTGGCCCAGCATCATCACCGGCATTCCGTGTCCCAGCGTGCGCCGCACCCAATCGAGCAGATCGTCGGCGTTGGTGCCGGCCACGTCCCGGTCCAGCAGCAGCAGATCGAACGGCTCGCGACGCATGGCCTCGATCATCGGCTGGCTGCTGCGAAATCGCGCAAGCGTGTGTCCGCCGGGATGCAACGCTCGCTCCAGCACGATGGCGCGGACGGGGTCGTCTTCGAGCGCGGCGATTCTCAAGGTGCGTTTCCTTCCTGATCAGGTCAGATGTTCCGGGTCATGGTAGGCCGATGCGCGCACCAAACGAAAGTAAACATTTGTGGCCGATGCAGAAAATGAGCATCGTCTTATAGGGTTCTCTCGCTCACACGCCTCTAATGGTCGTCAGCGATTTCACTGGACGCTCCACTTGGGCGCGACGACGCATGACAAGGATGGGACTGAGGGTTGCCTCGCTGGAGGACGACGCTGCCGAGGCCGCGAGGATTCGCGAGATCGTGACGGCGGAAGGGCATGAGTGCGTGACGTTCGCCGATGGCAGGCGCATGCTGGTCACGTTGCGCAAGGTCACGTTCGACCTGTTGCTGCTTGACTGGCACGTGCCAAATGTCTCGGGCCGGGAAGTACTGGACTGGGCGCGCGCGCACCTGGACCCGCGCATACCGGTGATGTTCCTGACCCGGCGCGACGCCGAGGCGGACATTGTCGCAACGTTGAGTGCTGGCGCCGACGACTATATGGTCAAGCCGATCCGGCCGCGCGAACTCGGCGCGCGCATCGCAGCGCTGCTGCGGCGAGCGTACCCGGACTCCCGCCAGCCAGACGATGGACGGCTGACCTGGGGTTGTTTCAGCTTTGACACCGTGACGCGCGACGCCACGTGCCACGGGCAGGAGGTACGGCTGACGCCGAAGGAGTTCGAAGTCGCGCTGCTCCTGTTCCGTAATGAGGGCCGCGCCGTGCCGCGCGAATACATGCTTGCGGCGATCTGGGGCAAGGAGCTGCCGCCGCTGTCACGCACCATCGACACCCATGTCTCGCGTGTGCGTACCAAGCTCGGCCTGTGGGAGCACAACGGCGTGCGGCTCCAGCCGCTCTACACGCATGGCTATCGCCTGGAACTGCTGACGACGTCGGGGATGGCGCCACCGCCAACATCACAGCCAACTCCACCGTCGACTCCATCTCCGCCTTCGCAAAAAAAGAAAGGCACCCGAAGGTGCCTTTCTGCCAACTGATCAAACCAGCAATCAGAAGATGTGGCGGATGCCAGCACCGAAGCTGGTCTGGTTGTTGCGGCCCGGCAGTTCGGTCGTGGTGGCGCCCGAAACCTTGTTGAAGTCCGCAGCACCATAGACTTGCGTGCGCTTCGACAGCGAGTACTCGGCGATCAGCGCGGCCGTGTAGCGGCGGCCGTTGTTGTCGGCGATACCGTTCTTGTTTTCGACGTAGTCGGCGTAGAACGCACCGGTCAGCGCCAGGGCCGGAGTGGCTTGGTAGGTCGCGCCGATGTAGCCCAGCGTGTCCTTGCGCGGATTGGCGTTCGCAGCAGCCGTACCGACGGTGTTCGGAGCCGGGTTGGCGTTCGTCGTGACGACGGCGGCGTTGTTCAGGATGTTGTCCATCAGGCCGGTGTGGTCGCGACCACCGATGTAGCCCAGGAACAGCTTTGCCGGTCCGATCGAGTACTTACCAGCAGCGCCCCACATTTGCTGCTTGTTGCCATTGGCGTCGCGGATTTCCTGGTACACGCCACCCACGCCGAACGGGCCGTAGTTGTAGGCTGCGCGCACGCCGAAGTACGGCGTGTTGATGCCGGCGCCCGAACCGCTAGCCTTCGTGAAGCTGCCCGGGGTTTCGCCGAAGCCGTAGCTTGCGCCGAAATCAAAACCGCTGAACGAACCGCCGTAGCTGACCACGTTGTTGCGACGGAGCTGCGTCAGGCTGTAATACATCCACGAGTTGCCGGTGTAGTTACCGATGGTCAGCGGATCGTAGTCGCCGAAGAAATTAAACCCTTCGGTGTACTGGCGACCCAGCTTCACGGCGCCGAAATCACCAGCCAGGCCAACGTAGGCTTGACGGTTGAAGATCTGGCCCGACGAGCTCATCGTGCCGTTGGGCACGTTGAAGCCGTTTTCCAGCTGGAAGATGGCCTTCAGGTTGTTACCCAGGGCTTCGGCGCCCTTCAGGCCCCAGCGGCTTTGCGTGATGGCACCATTGTCCATCGCGAGTTGGCCGTGGTTGTTGGCATCGGCGTTGGTCGTGTAGTGGATGCTGGCGTCGGCAATGCCGTACAGCGTGACCGACGTTTGCGCGTAGGCGCCGCCGGCAAACAGCGAACCGAGTGCGAGGGTCAGTAGCGATTTCTTCATGGTGCTCCTTTTCTGTCTTGTGGTTGTCCGCTGCCGGATCACGGCGCGTCCATTTGAATAACGTTTGCTGTAAACGCCGCGAAAATTTAACAAAAGGCGGATCGTTCGGACATAAAATGTAGCGGCAAAGTTGTAATGTCC
>NZ_DDCI01000014.1:43755-198677 GCF_002335265.1 Cupriavidus sp. UBA2010 | reverse complement strand
ATATTATCTACTACTAGATAGATAAGCAAGGGCTTTCTTCGAGACGCAATCATATTTCTGGTAAAGATAGCGAGTGATTGCGGGGTAACCGAAGCCGCTGATGACGTTTAAGCGACTGATTTAAAACATAAAATTGCGTTAGGCTATCGCCCGGCGCGACATGATTAGAGTATTTACTCTAGTTATGCCAACTCACCTGTCGCGTTGGGCGACCAAGCCCTCGAGCAGGGTCCGTGTCTGGTCGTGCATCACATCCTGCACGCGTTGCGTCTCGGCTTCCCCATAGCCCTGCCAGTTCAACGCCTTGAGAATATGACGCCGCATCACCTTGAACGATGCCACCTGGCTGTCGATGGCGATGGTGCGGATACGTGTGGATTCCGCCGTGGCCGGCTGCCCGGTCAGGCGGCCAACGATATGCGTGGTCAGCGCGAACAGCCGGTGGTTGATGCCGGCGTCGAAGCGGTCGAATGCCGCCGGGGGGCCGAGTCCCGCGCGTTCACGGGCCATGAACTGACGCCAGTGCTCTGTATCGGGGCCCTCATATAGAAAGGCCATGAAGCGCGCCTGCAGCGCCAGGTAGGCGTCGATCAGCTCTGCATCACTGGCATCTTCCCGGGCCACCACGGCTTCCGCCCGGCCCACAACTTCCTCCAGCAGCGACCACACTCGCTCGACGAAGTAGTCGATGCATGCCAGGTAGACCCCTTCCTTGTTATCGAAGTAGTACTGGAGTGCCGGAGCGTTCACCCCGGCTTCGCGCGCGATGTCGCGGGTGGAAGCGCCGTCAAAGCCATGTGTGCCGAACAGCCGCAGCGCCGCATCAATGATACGGGCACGAGTCTCTTCGCCACGCTGGTAACCGCCTTCGGCCGCAGGCCTGTGTCGCGCCATGTCGGAAGTCCTTGTCGCTGAATTCAGACAGAAATATACCAGTTGACAGATTTTTACCAAGTGGAATAATTGCTCAGCCATTCCGGCTTCGAAGTCCCCGCGTCCCCATGTCCGCCACCCATTCCGCCGCAACGGCGTCGCCAGCCGGCGTCGCGCCAGAATCCGCCGTTTCCGACCGCACTTCGCGCCGCAAGCAGATCCTGCTTGGCGCGGGTTTGCTGCTTCTCGTGCTTGTCCTGGCGTACGGCGTGCGCTGGTGGCTCTATGCCCGTTTCATCGAAAGCACCGATGACGCCTATATCCAGGCCGACAGCGTGACGGTGGCACCCAAGGTCAACGGCTACGTGGCCGAAGTCTACGTGCGCGACAACCAGCAGATCCAGGCGGGCCAGGAACTGGTGCGGCTCGACAATCGCCAGTACCAGGCGGCCTATGACGAGGCGCAGGCGACCGTGGCTTCGCGGCAGGCCGACGTGACGCGCGCGGAAGCCGATCTCGCGCAGCAGCAGGCGAGGATCGCGCAGGCTGCCGCGGAAGTGGATGGCGCGCGAGCCAATTCGCGCTATGCGGCATCACAGGTGGAACGCTATGCGCCGCTGGTGAAATCGGGCGCCGAAACGGAAGAGCGCACTGCCGAGCTGAGCAATGCGCAGACCCGCGCATCCACCACGCTGGCGGCCAACGAGGCCGCTTTGCGAGTGGAACAAAGCCAGACGGTGACGCTGAAGGCGCGGATCGAGCAGGCGCATGCGCAGCTCGACGTGGCGCAGGCCAGCGCGCGTCAGGCAAAGCTCAATCTCGATGACACCGTGGTGCGATCCACCACGGCCGGGCGTGTTGCCGACAAGGGTGTGCGCGTCGGCCAGTTCGCCCAGCCCGGCATGCGTCTGCTGACCGTGGTGCCGGTGCAGGACCTCTATCTGACCGCCAATTTCAAGGAAACGCAGGTGGGCCGCATGCGCCCCGGCCAGCCGGTGACGCTCCACGTCGACGCGCTACCCGGTGAGGAGCTGCATGGTGTGGTCGATAGCCTGTCGCCCGGTACCGGCTCGCAGTTTGCCCTGCTGCCCGCGCAGAACGCCACGGGCAACTTCACCAAGATCGTCCAGCGCGTGCCGGTGCGGATTCATGTGGACGTGCCGACGGAAGCGCGCGCGATCCTGGTGCCGGGCCTGTCGGTAGTCGTCGACATCGACACGCGCGAGCTCCATCCCGCCAGGAGCCAGGCCGACATCAAGGCCACCCATGGCTGAAGCGGCCGCAATCGCGCGGGAGCCGAACGCTTCCGCGGCGGACTGGATTGCCGTGGCAGCCGGCTCCCTCGGGGCGCTTCTGGCCACGCTCGATATCTCCATCACGAACTCGGCGTTGCCGCAGATCCAGGGCCAGATCGGGGCGGCCGGTACCGAGGGTACCTGGATCTCTACCGGCTACCTGATGGCCGAGATCGTGATCATTCCGCTCACGGCATGGCTGACGCGAGTGTTCGGGCTGCGCCGCTTCCTGATGTGGAACGCGCTGCTGTTCACGGCGTTCTCGATGATGTGCGGCATGTCGCATAGCCTGACCCAAATGGTGGTCGGCCGTATCGGCCAGGGGATTGCCGGCGGTGCGATGATTCCGACCGCGCAGACCATCGTGCGGACGCGGCTGCCCCGGCACCAGATGCCGATCGGGATGTCGATGTTCGGCCTGATCGTGTTGCTCGGGCCCCTGCTCGGCCCGGTGGTGGGCGGATGGCTGGCCGAGAACGTCAACTGGCGCTGGTGCTTCTTCCTCAATCTGCCGATCACGGCGGTGCTGGTGCCGCTGTTGTACTTCGGCCTGAAATCCGAGCGCGCGGATTTCAACGCATTCTTCAAGGCCGACTGGCTCGGCATCGTTGGCCTTGCGGTGGGTCTCAGCTCCCTGACCGTGGTGCTCGAGGAAGGCCAGCGCGAGCAATGGTTCGAGTCGCACCTGATTGTCTATTTGTCGCTGCTGACGGCAGGCGGCCTGGCGCTGATGCTCATCGGGCAGTTCACGGCGAAGCAGCCGATCGTGCGTCTGCGCCTGCTGCTGAACAAGAACTACGCAAGCGTGATCCTGATCGTGACCACGGTGGGCGCCGGGGTGTACGGCGTGTCCTACCTGCTGCCGCAGTTTCTGGCGACGATCGCCGGCTACAACGCCGAGCAGGCGGGCGGCATCATGCTGCTGTCGGGCCTGCCCGCGTTTCTGCTGATGCCCGTGCTGCCGCGTATGCTCGGCAAGTTCGACAGCCGCTGGCTGGTCATCTCGGGGCTGGTGTGCTTCTTCGCCAGTTGCATGCTCGATATCGGCCTGACCGTCGACAGCGTTGGTCATGACTTCTACGCGTCGCAGATCCTGCGGGGCTTCGGCCAGATCCTGGCGATGATGCCGCTGAATCAGGCTTCGATGGCCGCCGTGGCCACGCACGAAGCGGGCGATGCCGCGGGCCTGTACAACATGGCGCGCAATCTTGGCGGCTCGATTGGCCTCGCGCTGCTCGGCACGCTGATCGACCGGCGCAATGCCTATCACGACTCGGTGATCCGCGAATCGGTGACCGCTAATAGCGCGATCGGTCAGGAGCACATGACATCGAGTATCGCGAGTTTCATGGCCCAGGGCGGCGACTATGCCCATGCCCAGTTGCAGGCGATTGCCCAGCTGAGTGGCCAGATTGCCCGCCAGGCGGCCGTGATGACGTTCTCCGAAACCTTCTTCGCGCTCGGCGTGGCACTGCTGTTTTGTGTGCCGCTGGCCCTGCTGCTGAAACCGCCCCGTCCGGGCGCACCTATTTCCACCGGTCACTGATCATGTCTGTTTCCTTTCGTGCCACCTTGCTGACGCTTGCGGCGGCGATGTTCGCCGCGGGCTGCACCGTTGGCCCCGACTATCGCGGCGCGCCGCAGGTGGCTGGTAACGCGATCGACACCGGCAAATTTCCCCGCGCCGGGGAGGGCACCGACAGCCAGACGCCGCGTGTCGCTGACTGGTGGCACGCGCTGGGCGACACGCAACTCGATGGACTGATCGAATCGGCGTTGAAGCAAAGTCCCGATATCCGCGTGGCGCGCGCGCGCGTGCGACAGGCACGTGCCGGACTGGCCGGGAACAAGGCCAACCTGTTCCCGACGGTTGCCGTCGATGCGGCCACGTTGCGCACGCGCTCGCCGAACCTGTCCGCGCTGTCGGGCCAGGGCTCGTCGAATGCCGGGCGCGGGCCGTTGTCGCTCTATATCGCAGCCTTCGACGCAAGCTGGGAGATCGACCTGTTCGGCGGTACGCGTCGCTCGATCGAAGCCGCGTCGGCCGAAGCCGATGCCGCCGATGCGCAACTGGCCGATGCCCACGTGCAGTTGGCCGCCGAAGTGGCACAGGCCTACATCACGCTGCGCGAGCAGCAGGAAAGCCTTGCGCACCTGGCGTCGTCCGAGCAACTCGAAGCGGAGATGCTCGACCTGACGCAGCAGCGTCGCGCACGAGGCGTGGCATCGCAGCTCGAAGTGGAGAGGCTGATGACGCAGCTCGACAACACGCGCGCGCAGATGTCGCCGGTGCAAGCCAGCATCGCCGAATCGCTGGACCAGCTTGCGATGCTGACCGGTCGCTCGCCGGGGACGCTCGACGCGGAGCTATCGGCGCCGAAGCCGTTGCCCGGTGTGCCGGAAACCGTCGCCGTTGGCGATCCGGCCGCGCTGCTAAAATCACGTCCCGATATCCGCGCCGCCGAAAGGCGTCTGGCATCGAGCACGGCGCAGATCGGCGTGCGCAAGGCGGACTGGTTTCCGAAGCTGTCGCTGCTCGGCTCGCTGGGCTTCGCGGCGACGGACCCCAGCCACCTCGCGCGCAAGGAAAATGGCACGTGGATGACGCTGCCGCGCCTGCAATGGAACATCCTCGATTTCGGCCGTGTGGCCGCAGGGGTCGAGGGCGCCGAGGGCGGGCGTGACGAAGCGGAGGCCAGCTACGAGAGCGTGGTGCTGAAGGCACTGCGCGATGCCGATGTCGCGTTGTCGCGCTACGGCCATCAGCGTGAGCACGTGGTTGTGCTGCGCCGCGTGGAAGCATCGGCGGAGCGCGCCTCGACGCTGCAGCAGCAGCGCTACCGCGCCGGCACGGCCAGCATGCTCGAATGGCTCGACGTCGAACGCACGCGAGTGGTGGCCCAACAGAGCCGCATCTCGGGCGATGCGGATCTCCTCAAGGATTTCGTCTCGCTGCAGAAGTCGCTGGGCCTCGGCTGGCAATCTTCCGCAGCGCCAGCCTCCTGACCCGGCCCGCTTACTGCGGCGCGTTTACCAGCGGCGGGTGGACTTCAACATCATCTCGATCCTTGTGAATGGCACCGCGCAGTGGCGGCAGGCGCGGGCGATTCTGCCCCCGCTCGACGATTCAGTTTTGATGTTCTGCATCGCGCCTCGGGGTAGCGGGACGGGCCCGGCACACGAAACCGGATGGAATACGCTGGTGCAGGGCGGTGCCGTGTGACTAGAATTCCCCAGGACAGGCGCGCCCTGCCACCGCTTTGTGCGTGACAGGCGACTTGGGGCGGCGCGAACCCGGGACGAATGACCATGCATTTCAACGCCAACGACAGCATCGTGATCAACGTGGTCACCAGCCTGTTCGTGGTCCTCGTGGGCACGATGGTGGTCAAGCTGATCAACCGCTTTTTCTCGGCCCGCCTGCAGGCCGACAATCGCGGCAGCTATCGCGCCTGGACCGTGGCATCGCGGAACTTCGTCGCGGCGGTGACCTTCCTGCTGCTGCTGGGCATCTGGGTGTCGGAACTGAAAAGCGTGGCGATCTCGCTGGCCGCGTTTGCCGCGGCACTGCTGCTGGTCGGTAAGGAACTGGTGATGTGCTTCCTGGGCGCGTTCATGCGCATGGTCACGCGACCGTTCCAGTTGGGCGATCTGGTGGAGATCGGGCCGTTCGGCGGCGAGGTCATCGATATGGATGTGATGTCGACCACGCTGGTGGAGGTAGCTCCGGCGCGCCATTACACAGGCTTTACCGTGCAGGTCCCCAACAGCATGTTGCTGACCACGGCGGTGCGCAACCATTCCCAGGCCGGTGCCTATACGCTCGATACCGTGCGCATTCCGCTGGAGGTGGGTGTGGACCCCGAGGATGTCGAGGCGCGCCTGATCAAGGTGGCGCGGCAGGCTTGCGAGGACTTCATGGAAGAAGCTGGCCGGACGCTGCGGCGCTATGGCGACATGCGGTTCGTCGACCTGTCGCAGTTCGAGCCGCGCGTGCTGTTTGAGCCGGTGGACGTGGACCGCTTCGACGCGATCGTGCGGTTTCCGGCCCCGGTTAGCGCCAGGCTGCCCGTAGCGCAGCAGATCGTGCGTGGCTACTATCGCGAGCCGGCGCGGAAGAGCGTCGCGCAGCAGTGAACCAACCACCTGGGGGTCGCCATGGCGCAGGCGTTGCAACAACGGAGTACGAGCGTTGGCCCCCGGTTCCTGTCGGCCTGCCTGTCGGCTTGCATCCTGGTGCTGGCAGGTTGCGCCAGTCTGCCTGCGCATCCTGACCGCACGCCGAGCTACGCGTCGACCGATACCAGCGATACGCTGCTGGCCAGTTCCCTGGCGCCACGGCTGGCGCGGAATCCGGGTCAATCGATCTTCTATCCGCTGGGTTCGGGGCCCGATGCGCTGGCGGTCCGCATGGCGTTGGCGCGCGCGGCGCGCAAGACGCTCGATCTCCAGTACTACTTATTTGATGCGGATACCACGGGCAGCGCCCTGCTTGGCGAGTTGATCGATGCCGCCGACCGTGGCGTGCGGGTGCGTCTGCTGATCGACGACCTGCATTCCACCAATCAGGACAAGCTTTGGGCGGCGCTCGATGCCCATCCGAACATCGAGACCCGGTTGTTCAACCCGTTTGCCAACCGCTCCGCGCGCTGGGCCGAGATGATGGTCGATTTCGGCCGCCTGGACCGGCGCATGCACAACAAGCTGATGGTGGCGGACAACCTCGTGGGCGTGGTCGGTGGCCGCAATATCGGAGACGCGTACTTCTCGGCCCGACCCGACGTCGATTTCAGCGACCTGGATGTGATGGTCGCCGGGCCCGTCGTGCAGGCCGCCAGCAACGTGTTCGACCAGTACTGGAACAGCGAGAGCGCGTATCCGGTGGCCGCGCTGGTGCCCGAGGGCAAGGAGGCACCTGAGGAACTGCGACGCTTTCGCAAGGAAGTCGAGGCAAAGGGAGACGTGGCTCGTGCCAGTCCCTTCGTGCAGGAGCTGCTGGACTCGGGGCTGGCGCGCGGCATCGAAGTGGGTCATCTGCCGGGCCACGTCGGCAGTGCGCGCGTGATTGCCGACTCGCCTGACAAGATCGAGAACGATCCCGACGATCCGTCGACTCACGCCATTCCCCGCCTACGGGCGCTGATGGAGGCGGCGCAGACCGAACTGGTGCTGATCTCACCGTACTTTGTACCGGACGACGACACCGAGAAATGGTTGGCTGCCATCGTCAAACGCGGCGTCAAGGTGCGGGTGCTGACCAACTCGTTCGCGGCCACGGATGTTTCCGCGGTCCATGCGGGCTACGCGCCACGCCGTCTGGCGCTGCTCCACGCCGGAATCCAACTGTACGAACTCAAGCCCACCGCCAGCACCGGTTTGACGCAAGATCGTGGCAGACACGCTCGCACTTTCACATCGAGCCGCGCAACCCTTCACGCCAAGGCCTATGTCGTCGACCGGCGGTTCCTGTTCGTGGGCTCCCCGAATCTGGACCCGCGATCGAGCCGGCTCAATACCGAGATGGGGGTCGTGCTCGACAGTCCCACGCTGGCAGCCTGGCTTGTGGCCGACGTGGACAAGCGGCTGCCCGAGATCGCGTGGCGCATTGGGGTGCGTACCGATGCAGCGGGTCAGGAAGGCCTGACGTGGACAACGATGGAGCAGGGCAAGGAAGTCACCACCGACAAGGAGCCCGGCATGAGCGTGTGGCAGCACATCGGCATCGACTTTCTTGGACTCCTGCCGCTGGAGGATGAGTTGTAGCCGAGATGATCCAGGGGGTGTCAGGCGGTGGCGTCGGGGGACTGGAGCAGTTGCAGCAGATGCTCCTGAAGCTTCGAAAGCTCCGGCGCGATACCGCCCGGAAAGCCCTGCCGGTCGCCACGCTTGTCGATCAGCAGATCGGCGAGGAATGCCGACACGGCGGCCGGGGCAGCTAGCCTGGCCAACTGATTGGCAATACGCGGATAGGTGTGGAACAGTTCGAGCGGCCGGACTTCACGCGGCAACTGGGCGAGCCATCTGAGTGCTTCGGGTGTCAGCGTCTGTTCCGTGGCATCCGAGGGCTGGCGCATCTCGGTCCAGTCGGTCCGCGCAGCAGGCGGCATATTCCCGTCGAGTACCTTCTTGGCTTCCTCGACAGTCACGAACTCGAACGAAAGGGGGTCCATGGTGGCTCCACATCAACACGCTGGACGCCATTCGGCGACCGTCGACCATCTTATCGGATCAGACGCGCGTTTCTTGACGGCGGGTTTGCTTGCCCCACCAAAGTAGGGATTGGGGGTGCGGGGGGTGAGTGGCTGGCGCCACCAGTCGCGGCTATGCCGGCGGCTTCACTCCGGATCCATTCCGCCACACGCCGGACGTCCTCGCGCGGTTGCTCTCTGGCGTGAATCAGCCAGAAGGCGTTGGGGCTGGGCATGGCTGCACCACCGGTCGCGGCAACCACCAGTTGGCCGCCGTCGATCCACGACTGGATCAGTTCGAGGCGGCCGAGCGCCACGCCTTGCCCGGCCAGCGCGGCATGGATCACCTGGTCGTACTGGTTGAAGCGGAGGATGCCGCGGCGGCTGGCCTGGCGGTAGCCTTGCGCGCCGAGCCAGTTGCGCCAGTGTAGCCATGGGCGTGGATCGTCGAACTCGATCAACGGCAGTTCCGCCAGCGCCTCGGGCGTCGCCACGAGGTGGGCGCCCACCGAGGGGTTCGCCACCGGGGCGATGGTCTCGTCGAACAGATGGACAGCAAGGGGCGGCGCGGCCGATGCCGGGCAATAGCGGATCGCCAGATCGATGCCATCGGCACGCAGATCGCTGATCTGGTTGTTGGCGGACAGGCGCACGTCCAGACCCGGGTACTGGCGCTGCAGCGAGCCTAGCCGCGGCAACAGCCAGAGGCCCGCCACACCAATGCTGGCTGTTACCGTCACGGGTTGCCGGCCATCGCGCTTGCGCAGCTCCGCCGCCACGTTTTGCAGTTGCAGCAAGGCGCCGTCGGCGCTGCGGAACAGCCGCTCGCCTTCCGGCGTGAACGCGACACCCCGGTGCCGCCGGATAAACAGCCGGACCTGAAGCTGCTCTTCGAGCGCCCGGACCTGGCGGCTGACGGCCGACTGGGTCAGGCAGAGGTCCTCGGCGGCTTGCGTGATGCTCATGCGCCGGCCCACGGCGACGAAGCCCTTGAGCAGATCGAGGGAGAACATCCGGGCGAGCGGTTCGGACATGACGGGGGTGTATGGCTGTGGCAGGGGCGAATGGCGCCATTACAGCATGGCTCGCCATCTCTTGCCATGCGTGTGGCGCATGGTAAAACGCCCGAAATGTCGGTTGAATCGCCGCACCGGAGCACATGAAATGGAGGACATTCAAGGCCCTCATCCGACCGACAGCATGACCAACGCTCCCCGCTCCCATACTCGCGCCGCATCGCAGCCCGCGGCCCCTGCGCCATGGTGGCGCGATACCGTCTTCCTGTTGCTGGCCGGCGGGCTGGTCATGGGCCTTGCGCTGGGCGCGCGGCACGTGCAAGGGCTGTTCCTGCTGCCAATCACCGGCGACCGCGGCTGGACGCGCGAGTCGATCGGCTTCGCCATGGCCGTGCAAAACCTGACCTGGGGCATCGCGCAACCATTCACCGGCATGGTGGCCGACCGGTTCGGTTCCTGGAAGGTGATGCTGGCCGGTCTGGTGCTGTACGCGCTGGGCCTCTACGGGATGGCGGTGATCACGAGCGCGCCGGCGTTCGTGCTGGTCGCCGGGGTTTGCATCGGCGTGGCGCAGTCTGGCACGACCTTCGGCGTGGTCTATGGCGCGCTGAGCCGCATGGTGCCGCCAGAGGACCGCAGCCGCACGCTGGGCATCGCCGGGGCGATCGGTGGCATCGGCCAGTTCCTTATGGTGCCGTCCGCGCAGGCGCTGTTGTCGTTCGTCGGCTGGACGAACGCGCTGATGGTGCTGGCGGTATGCGCGGCGGTGTTGATCCCGTTCGCGTTGCCGTTCCGCGATCGCACCCCGGCATTCGACGCCGCGACTGGGGGCCAGCCACCGATGCCGATGCTGTCCGCCATCCGCGAAGCTCTCAGCCACTCGGGCTTCTGGCTGCTCAACCTCGGCTTCCTGGCATGTGGCTTCCAATTGGCCTTTATCGCCAACCATCTGCCCGCCTACCTGCGCGACAAGGGGATGCAGCCCGCTGACGGCATGGCCGCGCTGGCCATCATCGCACTGGCCAATATCTTCGGCACCTATGTGTTCGGCTGGCTGGGCGGGCGGCATACGCGGAAGTACCTGCTAGCCGGCATCTACCTGGCGCGTACGTCGGCAATGGCCCTGTTCGTGCTGCTGCCCCTGAGCCCGTTGAGCCTGTATGCGTTCGCAGCGGTGATGGGCTTCCTGTGGCTCGGCACCGTGCCGCTGACTAGCGGCATCGTCTCCCAGGTATTCGGCGTGCGCTACATCACCACGCTGTTCGGCTTCGTCTTCTTCGGCCACCAGCTCGGCTCGTTCCTGGGCGTCTGGCTGGGTGGGGTGGTGTTCGAGCTGACGCAGTCCTATGACCTGGTCTGGATGGGGGCGATGGCACTGGGGGTGATTGCCGCCGCGCTGCACTGGCCGATTGACGATCGGGCGATCGCGCGCGCGCCGATGCGCCCGGCACGGGCATGACGGGCTATGTGTCCTGCGGAATAAACCCTGGCGCTTCGGTGTTTACGTAGCAGGCGAGATACGCGCTCAAGCAGTCCAAGTGGAGTATGCTGGGCACGAGAGTCTCACCGATACCGGAGCCAACCATGCAACTTCGTTTACCCGTCTGGATGGGGATCGCCGCCCTGGTCTTGAGCGCATGTGCGTCGCTGCAACCCGTGGAGACCGGGCAGAAGATGATCGGGAGTCCGCAGTCGGCCGTGAGCGACACATTTGGCAAGCCCACCGAGACGCATCAGCTTGCCGACGGCACGCTGCGCTGGATCTACTCGAAGCAGCCCTACGGGTATGACGTTTACGCGGCCGATTTCGATGGATCGGGCAAGCTGATCGCGTTCCGGCAGATGCTGACCGAGGCCGAAATCTACAAGGCGCAGCCCAACGCCTGGACCAAGCGGGACGTTCTGGAACGTTGGGGCATGCCGCGCGAGCCAATTCAGTACTACCCGTTGATGAAGCGCGAGGCGTGGTCGTACCGCATGTACCTGCCCGGCTACGTGCCGGCGCATTTCAGCGCCTACTTCGACGATAACGGGGTGCTGGATCGCACGATGATCATCATGGATACGTACGGCGCGGACCGCAGCCGCTCGAAGTAGCGGCCGCGTTACCCGATGCGGTACTGCCCTGGCGGCGAGATTAGTCACCAGGGCATCCGCGCAGTTAGCCGCGAAGGCATCCGCGAAGTCTCCCCGAAGTTAGCCCCGACGAACGGCGGTGACCTTGCCGCCCACCACGTCGATGGACCGGCGCTGCGGGTTGTAGTCCATCGTGGCCGGCAGGCTCTGGCCGTCGCGGCTGCCGAAGCGCCAGGCACAGCCCTTGAGCAGGGCGGCGGCCTCGGCTTCGGTCTTGCCGATCAGCGCCTCGTCGCCCAGCTTGTCGGCCTGGCAACCCTCCGGCGTGCCACGGCCACCCTGGGGGCCCGGGTTCGGAATCGGCTCTGCCGGCGGTTGCGACGCGCAACCGGCCACCATGGCGACGAGCGCGACAGCACTGGCGGTGGTCAGTCGCTTCAATTGGCGGTTCGATCGAGTCATGCGGAGGCTCCTTGTGAAGATAACAGCGATTTCTAGAGTTTCTGCGCTGCCGCCAGCGTGAAGATCTTGCTCCAGCGGTTGGCGGTGCTGCCGTCCGCGACGGGGATCTTCCAGTCTGCGGGCGTGTGGTGGTGCAGCGTCAGCGCAATGTGCCACTTGCCATCGGCGGCAACGGCGCGGGCCTCGCCGATATCGGCGAAGATCAGCACGACACGCCGGCCATTCATCTCCAGGACACCGTTCTTGCGCTCGGCGTCCAGCCTCAGGCTACCCCAGTCTCCGGTCAGCGCGAGCACTCGCTCGCCGTTGACACGCTTGCCGTGGATGGCCCGATAGCGTTGCAGCCAGCGCACGGCCAGCGCGGTCAGGGCGGCAAGCAGCGCAACCACTGCGGCGGTGCCGGCGATCGCGCCGTAAGCGGCGGCTACTTTCAGGTAGAGCTGCACGACGCCGTAGACAAAGGCAGCCAGTAACGCCAGCCCCAGGAGAATGATTGGCACGTTCGGTTTTCCGGATGTGTTGTGCATTGGCGGCGCCACCGGGCGCCGCGCCAGTGTCGGACTGCGCAAGCCTATAATGGTTCGCCCCGCACAGCCAGTCGGGGCCCCGATCTGGTTCGGCCGACCTTCCATGCCATCGTATCCTCTCGTCCTTTGTCTGACCATCGCCGTGGTGTGCAGCGTGGGCATGGCCATTGCCGCCTGGCCGCGCCGTGACGACCCTACGGTCAGGGCGTTCCTGCTGCTGGCCGGGGGCGTGGTGGTCTGGAGCGGCGGACGGCTGCTCGAGATCAGCGAATCGGACATGGCTGGGCGGATCTTCTGGGCCAAGCTCCAGTACCTCGGGATCGTGGCTGTGCCAATTGGCTGGCTCGTGGCGATGATCCATGTCAGCCGGCCGCATTTCGTGGTGCCCTGGTCGAAGCTATGGGTGCCCGTGATGGCGGCCGTCCTGTCGGTCGTGCTCGTGTTTACCAATGAGCGCCACCATCTGGTCTGGACCTCGATCGAACTGATGCCCCCCGGTGTATCACCCGGCGCTGTGTTCCACCACGGCATCGGCTACACGATCATGGCGGCGTGGACCTATGCGCTGCTCGGACTGAGCCTGTACTTCCTCATCACGGCCAAGGTGCCGAACGCGGCGTTGTCGGTGCGCGGACGGAACATCCTGGCGTGCGGCCTGGCGCTGCCGCTGGTCTTTCATCTCGCCTATCTGGAACGCCTGACCGGCCCGCTCGGCGGTGATCTCACACCGGCCACGTTCTCGGTCATGACGGTGCTGGTCTGGTTCTGTGCGCTGCGATCGCATCTGGACGATGTCGGGCACTACGCGCGGCTGCGTGTTTTCGACACTATCCGCGAAGGCTGCGTGATCCTCGGCCTGGACGGCACCATCGTCGAGTTCAACCCCGCGGCGGCGCGCATGTTGCCGGAACTGGCGCAAGGCGAGGTGGCGCCTGCCACGTGGCAGGACTTGCTGTCTTTGCCGACCACGGCCGAAGACGTCGGCACGAATCCCGGGATTCCCCAGGGCGCGCAGTACGAACTGACGGTGGAGCCCGTTTGCCGGATGGATGGCAAGCCAATCGGCAGGCTCGTGTTCATGCGCGACATCAGCCGCTATCAGTCGCGCGAGCAGGCGCTGGCCATGCAGCTTGGGCAGACCGCGCAGGAGTTGTCGCGCGCCCAGGCGGACCTCGACGTCGATGCCCTGACCGGCATTCCGAATCGCCGCTACTTCCAGCGCGAGTCGCATGCCGCGGTGACACGCGCCTACGAACGCGGCACGGAAATCGGCCTGCTGATTCTGGATGTCGACCTGTTCAAGCAGTTCAACGATCTCTATGGCCATCCGCGTGGCGATGAGTGCCTGCGGCAGGTCGCGACGGCCTTGACCTGCGTGCTCGACGGCACGCAGTTTTGCGCCCGCCTGGGTGGCGAGGAGTTTGCCGTGGTGCTGCCGGATTCCACGTCCGAGGAGACGCGAACCATCGCGCGCCGGATGGTGGCAGCGGTGCGCGAGCTGGGCATTCCCCACCACGGCACGCCGGTGCAGCCGTTCGTGACGATCAGCGTCGGCGCGGTCTGCGCCGTGCCCGACGCGCCGCGCCTCGAGCCACTGCTGCATCGCGCCGACAGCGCCATGTACCGCGCCAAGCGGGCGGGCCGGAACCGCTACGTGGTCGATGGCGGGCTCTACCTGGAACTGCGCGGCAACTGACCCGGAATGAATTCGCGAGAATTCACACAGGGGCTTGCAAATTCCACAGGCTTCTGTAGAATTCGCGGCTCGCATCGCCCAGATGGCGGAATTGGTAGACGCACTAGGTTCAGGTCCTAGCGGTGGCAACACTGTGGAGGTTCGAGTCCTCTTCTGGGCACCAGATTCGAAAAGCCCCGCGCAAGCGGGGCTTTTTTCGTTTCTACGCCCGGAAAGAAAGGCTTCCCTCAGCCGTTGCCCACCACCAATCCGCCAACGCCCACGCGCCCTTGCTGCTCCGTAGCGGCGTGGCGCACGACATCCCCCACCATCTCGGCCGTCACGGCGGACAGCGTCCAGCCCAGATGCCCATGCCCTGTGTTGTAGAACACGTTAGCGGCATGGCCCCGACCGACGCGCGGCATCATGTTTGGCATCATCGGTCGCAACCCCGCCCAGGGCACCACGCTGCGGGTGCTGACGCCGGGGAAGCAAGCATGGACCCAGTCGATCAGCGGACGGATGCGATCGGCGCGGATGTCGCGGTCGACGCCATTGAACTCTGCGGTGCCGGCTATGCGGAATCGGTCCACGCCCAGACGGCTGGTGACAAGCTTGGTTTCGTCGTCGAGCAGGCTGACCGTGGGCGCCGAGGCCTGGCTTTCGGCGTCGTTGAGGTTGACCGTGATCGAATAGCCCTTGACCGGGTAGATGTTCACGCGGTCTCCGAGTTGGCGCGCGAATTCGCGGCTGGCAACGCCGGCGCAGACGACCACGGCGTCGAATTCGCGTGATGTCGTCTGGCCATCGTCAGCCGAGACGATCGTCACTCGCCGGCCGCTGGTCGACACGGCGCTCACGTCCTGGTTGTAGAGCATCTGCACGCCCAGTCTGCGCGCCGCCGCAGCGATACCAGTGGTGAACTTGTGGATGTCGCCGGTAGAGTCGCTTTCGGTGTAGTAGCCGCCGTAGTACCGGCCTGCCAGCGTCGGCTCGATGCTTCGCATCTCGTCCGGGGTCACCGCGCGCCGTTCGAGTCCGCCTTCGGTGAGCAGCTTCGAGACTTGCCCTGCGTGATCGAAGCCCGCCTTGTCCCGATAGATATGCAGGATGCCGCGCCGCTTGAGGTCGAAGTCGATGCCCTCCGCCTCCGCCCACGCAAACAGGTGCTGGCGCGCGGCAATGGCAAGCCGCGTGGTCTCCACCGTGTTGCGGCGGTAATGCGGGATCGATGCGATGAACTCGGCGAACCAGCTCAGCTTGTGCCAGGTCGGACGCGGATTGACGAGCAGCGGCGCGTCATTGCGCAGCATCCACTTCAGGCCCTTGGCCAGCGTGGACCAGTGCGTCCAGACTTCCGCGTTGGAGGCGGAGAGCTGTCCGCCGTTGGCGAACGAGGTTTCCATGGCCGCATAGCGGTGCCGTTCGAACAGGGTGACGGAGAACCCGCGTTTGGCCAGGGCGTAGGCCGTCGTGGCGCCGGTGATGCCGCCGCCGATCACTGCAATGGATTTCATGTCGAAGGTCTTTCAGGACGTCGTGGGATGGCAGTCCGCCGCGCACCATGCGCGGTTGCGGACGCCCCCTCTGTCCTTGACCTGAGAGATTCGCGGCACACGAACAATACGCGTGCCGCTTGCTCCTTCGGTACCGCCGGCTGACGTGCAAGCCGGGGTTCTTCAGAGTTCAATGGCGGGTACCGGTCCTTTTGCCTGAGAGTTTCCGGGGCGGTTGCTCCTTCGGCGCTGTGTCGGCCGGGCGGCTGGCACAGACTCTCCCGATACACGCGGGGTAAAACGATGGCAACTATGCCATATAAATCCGCTAGCGGTGCGGATCACCTGGCTTGCGCCCCGTGATCATGGCAGCGACGAGGTTCTCGCGGCCCTTGATGCTCATGACGATGGCCGCGGCCACATGCAGGATCACCAGCGCCAGCAGCCCGTTCGCCAGCCAGCGATGGATGTCGACTGGCAAATCCTCGCCCCAGAACGCATCGAGACGCGAGATCCAGCCGGTGACCGCCAGCGCCAGGATCAGCGCCCACATGGCCAGCATGGCGACGGCGCCCAGCGGCGTATGGCTGACATACCGCGGCGCGCGGCCGGCGACCAGTGCCTTGCCATAAGCCAGCATGGCGGACGGACGTGGCAGCCATGTGCGGAAACGCGCAGGCTGGCTGCCGATGAAGCCCCACAAGACCCGGAACAGCACCAGCCCCGCGGCGATGTAGCCGAGGGTCCGGTGCACCTTGTCTCCGGAGTCCTGGACGAGGTCAAAGCAGACGATGGCCGCCACGCTCCAGTGCGTGAAGCGCACGACCACGTCCCAGACGCGAATCGTGTCGGGGGCGTTCGTCCGGTCCGCGGGCGCCGACATGCTTAGCTGCCGATTTCCGATTTGACGATTTCAAGCGTCTTGGTGTCGAAGTAGATCTCGGCCTTGTTGCCATCCTTGGTCGTGCCGTAGATCTCGTAGCAATTGCCGTCCACCTTGAACTTCTTGATGTTGTAGCCCTGTTCCTGGATCTTGGCCTTGGCATCGGCTTCCGGCATCCATTCGGATTTCGGGTGCTTGGCGCAGTTGGCGCCGGCGAAAGCGGCGGTCGAGAACACTCCGGCAACGAGGAAAGCGGCAATCTTCTGCATGAACTTCTCCGGCAATGAGCCCCGCAAGGGGCGATGGCGGCATCCTAACTCAGAATGAGAGCCATTCTCAACACTGGGTTTCCCAGGGGGTGTCGGGCGCTCGCGGCCCAGCGGCTGGTCTTGGACCATTGCAGTCACCTGGCATACGATGAAACTGCCACGTGGGGGGCTCCAGCTTCTGGCCAATCCGGACCCGCAGGGAGATGTCATGCAGGGCTATCAACTCACCTTCTACACCCAGGAAGGTCGGCGCTATCACGGCAAGCAGCTATCGCACTGGCTGATGCAGGTGATGCGGGAGATGCAGATTCGCGGCGCCACGCACACGGTGGCGGCGGAGGGAATCGGGCACGACCATCGCTTCCACTCCTGGCACTTCATCGAACTTGCCGATCGGCCGGAAGAGGTGACTGTGGTTGCCACGGTCGAAGAGGTGGAGGCGCTGCTGGAGCGCCTGCGTCACGAAGACATCCGCCTGTTCTATGCGAAGACGCCGGTCGAGTTCGGCTTCGTCGGCACGCTCGATATCTGAGCGCCTGGCTCAGGCCGGATTGATGACGGATACCCCGGCACGCGCCGCGGCCCGGGCAAGCCGCGCCACGCCTTCCTCGATCTGCGCCGGATCGGCGCCCACGAACGACAGCCGGAACGCGGGGCGCGCGCGACGCTCGGCATAAAAGCCGGCACCCGGCACGAACAGCACTTTCTCTGCGATGGCATGGGGCAGCAGCGCCGCCGCGTCGTCGATGCCATCCACGGATACCCACAGGAACATGCCACCGGCGGGATCCGCAAACCGGATGCGCTTGCCGAACGCCTGGCGCAACGCCGTCGTCAGCCGATCGCGCTTGTCGCGGTAGACCGCCACTTCCCGCCCGACCTGCGCGGGCAGGTTTCCGGCCTGAAGGTAGTGCGCGGCGGTCAGTTGCAGCCATGGCGGCGTGCACAGGTCCGACACCTGCTTGGCGATCACCGCGCGACGCACGATCTCCGGCGCGGCCACCATCCAGCCCAGCCGCAGTCCTGGCGCCAGCGTCTTCGACAGGCTCGCGAGATGCACGAGCCACGGGCGCGCGCCGGGTACCTGATTGCAAAGCGCGAGCAGCGACGGCGGCGGCGGACCGTCGAAGCACAGCGCGCCGTAAGGATCGTCCTCGACCAGCACGATCCCGTGCTGTGCCACCAGTTCCAGCAATTGAAGCCGGCGCGCGGGTGACAGCGTGGCGCCGGTTGGATTGGCGAAGGTCGGCACCGTGTAGATCATGCGCGGACGTGCCGGCGCGTTCGCGAGCATCGCCTCCAGTGCGTCGACGTTCATGCCGTCATGGTCGGACGGCACGCCGCGCACGTCAGCGCCGGCCAGCCGCAATGCCTGCAGCGTGGCCGAGTAGGTGGGTTCCTCCACCAGCACAAGGCTGCCCGGCTCCACCAGCGCGCGCACGAGAAAATCGAAGCCCTGCTGCGAGCCGCTGGTGACCAGCAGTTCGTCCAGGGCGACGGCCGCGCCACGCTCCGCCATCAGGGCCGCAAGCGCCTGGCGCAGCGCAGGCGTGCCCTCCGTCGCACCGTACTGCAGGCACTCGGCAGGACGTTCACGCAATGCCTGCGCGGATGCCGCGCCGATGCCTTCCACGTCGAACAACGCGGCGGACGGATAGCCGCCGGCGAACGAGATCATCTCCGGGTCGGAGAGATACTTGAACAGCTCGCGGATCGGCGAGCCTTGCGGCTCGCGTAGCGCGGGAACGAAGGGGTAGGCGGCCATGGCGTGCTCGTGGTTGCGGACGTCGCGCTTCAGCAGGCCGCGGCGGTCATCTTGAAGATGCCCTGCGCATTGCCGGCGTCGAAGCCCAGGTCCGTGCGCGTGATGGCCTGTGCCTCGTCCACGTAGCGATCGCGCGTGATGAACTCGTAGAACGAACCCGGTACCTCGCGCACCACCTCGTCACCGCTGGCGCCAACGAACGAGCGGCGAACCGGATCGGCGCGGAACGCGGTCTGCTTCACGCGGCCGCTTTGCGACACCTCGACCTTTTCCTTCATAGGGCGGCCCACACGCTTCTGTTCGTCCGATACCGCGAAGACATCCTCCACGCGGTCGGTGGCGTGGTTGAATGCATTCCCTTCGGTGGCGATCCACGCCATCTCGGACGACTCGGCCAGCAGGCGTTCGTAGTCGTTCAGATGCGGTGTGGCGTGCTGACGCTCGAAGCAGCCGGCCAGCAGGTCGATCAGCTCCCCGGCATCGGCCAGCGGCAGCGCGCCGTCACGTTCCAGTTCCCACAGTAGCGACTGCGCGCGCGGCGTGAGCGGATCGACGGAGTTGCCGACGACGTGGCTCACGGCTTGCTGGAATTCCTCGCTATAGCGCTCGGGATGGAATTCGCTGAGGAAGAACTGCGCGATTTCCTCCGGCGCATCGGCGTGGGCATACGAGCGGCCCGTCATGCCGATGCGGTCGAGCGGATACGTGCCATTGAGGCGGTAGCCGAGCGGGCGCAGGATACGCGTGAAGGCTGCCTCGCCTGCGGGCAACGCGCCGTTCTCCTGCCAGCGCACGGTGCGCAGCGCGCCGTGGTCGAAGTGCACCTTGCCGCCCGCGGCCGCTACATCCTCCGTGTAGGCCTTGCCGGTGGGCACGCGATCCAGGATGCCGGCGAACAGCACCAGGTTCAGCGCATGAGCGATCTCGGCGCGCGTGGGGTGACCCAGCTTGCCGGTCGGCAGCGTGGGTGTGGCCACCAGTTGCGAGAGCCGCGTGGCGGCTTCGGTGCCGAGGCTAAGGGATACGAGCGAGGTGACGTTGGAAATCATGATGAGATGCCGCGCGGGGACGCGCGGAAAGGCAGTTGGAATAACGTAGGTGGTTTCAGTCCACCGAGGCGCCGGACAGTCGGACGATGTCGCCCCACTTCTGGCGATCCTTCTTCAGAACCTCGGCGAAGGCATCGGGCGTGCTCGGTGCCGGTTCGGCGCCGAGTTCGCGCATCTTGGCCTGCACGGCGGGCTCGCCGAGCACGCGCGTCAGGTCCTGGCTAATCTTCTGCGCCACGGCTGCAGAGGTACCACGCGGTGCGAGCAGACCGAACCACGGGCTGGCGTCGAAGCCTGGCACCGGGCCGGCGGCGGCGACGGTTGGCACATTGGGCAACGCCGACGAGCGTGCCGGCGTGGTCACCGCCAGCGCCTTGAGCTTGCCCGAACGGATGAACGGCAGCGAAGCCGGCAGGTTGTCGAACATCACGTCGACGCTGCCGCCCATCAGGTCGGCGATGGCCGGGCTGCTGCCCTTGTAGGCGACGTGGCTCATCTCCGTGCCAGTCATGCGCTGGAACAGTTCGCCCGCGAGGTGCGTGGAGGTGCCATTGCCGGCCGATGCCATGTTCACGTGTTTCGGATGCGCCTTCAGATAGGTGATCAGTTCGCCCAGCGTCTGCACATGGGCGCGCTCGGCGAAGGCCGGCGACACTACGACCACGTTCGGCACCTTGGCGACCATCGTCACCGGCACGAAGTCGGCGCCGGCGTCGTAGGGCAGCTTCTTGTACAGCGTCGGATTGATGCCGAACTCGCCCACCGAGCCCATCAGCAGCGTGTACCCGTCGGCCGGGGACTTGGCCGCCGTGCCGGTGCCGACGATGCCACCCGCGCCGGGACGGTTGTCGACGAGGACGGTTTGCTTCCACTGGATCGCGAGCTGGTCGCCGATCAGGCGCGCCACCATGTCGGTGGTGCCGCCCGGTGGATACGGCACGATGATGCGTACGGGTTTGGCCGGGAATTCCTGGGCGGCGGCGATGCCGGGAACAGCCGCGCCGAATGCGAGGCCGGCAGCTGCGAGGGCGCTGATCAAACGCTTCATGTTGTCTCCCTGTCCTGCTTGTCTTTGTTCGTTCTGGGGTGCCGCGTTAAGAGGGGGCGCGGCGGTGCGAGTTCGAATCGTTCCTCATCAAGCTGACGGTTTCAAGCGAGATTTCGGTATAGGATGATGACTTTTAGTCAACAAGTCCGTCCCCGCCTCATGCGCCAACGTCTTCCGAGCCTGTCCAACCTGCGTGCCTTCGACGCGGCGGCGCTGCATCTGAATCTGCGGCGCGCGGCGGCAGACCTGTACATCACGGAGAGCGCGGTATCGCGCCAGATCGCCTCGCTGGAAAGCCTGCTTGGCGTGCAGCTTTTTCACCGGGCCAACCAGCGCATCACGCTGACGGCGGCGGGGGTGCTCTATAGCCGCCAGGTGCGCGAGATGCTGCGCAAGCTGCAGCGCGACACGCTGGACGTCATGGCGCACGAAGGTGTGGGTGGCACGGTGGAGCTGGCCTGCGTGCCAACGCTGGCCGTCGAGTGGCTGATTCCACGGCTGCCGGGTTTCTATGCCCGCCACCCGCAGGTCATCGTCAACATCCGCGCGCAGTCGGATGTGTTCCTGTTCGAGGGCACGCCGTACGACGCGGCGATCCACTTCGGCGAGGCGGTCTATCCGGGCGCGCGAGTGGACCGGATGTTTGGCGAGGAGTCGGTAGCCGTCTGCCATCCAGACTTTTTTGGCGGCAAGAAGCGGGTCAGTGTCAACGACATCGCGCGATCGCCGCTGCTGCACCTGGTCACGCGCAGCTTCGGCTGGAAGCAATGGATGGAGGCTGCCGGCATTGACGATGTCAATGCGTTGCGCGGCGCGCGCTATGACCACCACAGCATGGTCATCAGCGCGGCGCGCGCGGGGCTTGGCATCGGGCTGGTGCCGCGTTTCCTGGTGGAGGAGTACCTGACGCGCGGGCTGCTGGTGACACCCGTGGCGCGATCACTGCGCGCGACGAGTGCGTACTACCTCGTGGTGCCCGACACGCAGCCAATGAGCGATGCGATGGGGCACCTGCGCGAATGGTTGCTGGAGGCAGCGGGCGAGTTCGTGGGCGTCGCGACGTAGAGGGAGTCTCGAGGGAACGACCTTATGACTTTGCGTTGTGACTTCGCGTTGCGCCAAGGCTTGAGTGCCGTATACGATGGGGTACGGAACATGGTCGTGGTCCCGGAAACCCATGCCAAGGTGTGGCTTTCCCAACTGGTGCACGTGTTCTAGTCTTGAAGACTGTCTCGCGCAGTCAGCGTCTGAAGCCATAACCATACTCACTCCCCCATGCCAAACGACCCGATCGAACCCCAGGCCGTCTATCAACCCATTACCCGCAGCGCGATCTTCATCGTCGCGACGCTGACGCCCGGTGCCGAGCACGCCGCGACCGTGCGCGCCTGGTGCGCGGATGTCGCAGCGCTCGTGCGGTCCGTCGGCAAACGTGTGCCGGGCGGCAACCTGTCATGCGTCTGCGGCTTTGGCACCAACGCCTGGGATGCGCTGTTCGGGGGCCCGCGTCCCGCATCGCTACATGCATTCCGCGAGTTCGGCGCCGGTGATCGACGCGCCGTGGCCACACGGGGCGATCTGCTGCTGCATATCCGCGCGGAACATATGGATCTGTGCTTCGAACTCGCGACCCAGTTGATCGGCCGGCTCGGCGCGGCGGTGACTGTGGTCGACGAAGTGCATGGCTTCCGCTACTTCGACATGCGCAGCATGGTGGGATTTGTCGACGGCACCGAGAATCCAGTGGACCGCGAAGCCGTGGATTTCACGATCATCGGTGACGAGGACCCATCGTTCGCAGGCGGCAGCTACGTGATCGTGCAGAAGTACCTGCATGACATGACCGGCTGGAACGAGCTTTCCGTCGAGGCGCAGGAGCGCATCATCGGGCGGACCAAGTTGTCCGACATCGAACTCGATGAGTCGGTCAAGCCGACGTGCTCGCACAGCTCGCTGACGACGCTGGAAGAGGACGGCAAGGAAGTGAAGATCCTGCGTGACAACATGCCGTTCGGCTCGCCCGGCAAGGGCGAGTTTGGCACCTATTTCATCGGCTACGCGCGCTCGCCCGCGCCAATCGAGCAGATGCTCGAGAACATGTTCGTCGGGCGTCCGCCGGGCAACTACGACAGGCTGCTCGACTACAGCAAGGCAGTCACCGGCAGCCTGTTCTTCGTACCGTCTCAAGCGCTGCTCGAAGCGCTCGCGGAACGCAACCCATAGACCGCGGGCCTGGACGATGATGGCGGCCTCGGCATGTCCGTCGAGGCCGAGTGCGAATCGGTGGATCCGACCGACCTGTTCGGCGAGCAGCCGCTGGGGCTGCCGGCCACTTCAGACGCCACTGCATCCGATTCGCACCAAAAAAACTGACCCTGTCATACTCCCGTAATACCCACACTAAGAGCATGGACTCCATCATTGTTCGTGGTGTGGGACAATCGCGCCCCATCGGGTAAGGGTTTTCCCGGTGTTCGCGTGAACAAGGTGCGCAATGAAATCGATCGACTGGAAGGACTGGGAAATCTTCTGCCGCGTGGTGGAAGGGGGCGGCTTCACACAGGGGGCCGAACTGGCCGAAGTCCCGAAGTCATCGGCGAGCGCCGCGGTGGCGCGGCTGGAAGGGCAACTCGGCGTGCGATTGTTCGAGCGGACCACGCGTCGGGTGCGCGTCACTCAGCGCGGCCAGCAACTATATGATCGCGTGGCGCCACTGTTCGGCGAACTGCGCGAGATCAGCGCGGAAGCGGCGTCCGTCAGCGAAGAGGTCAGCGGCACGATCCGCATCGCCACACCCTATGAAGTCGGTTCGCAGCACCTTTCGCCGACGGTGAACCGGCTGCTCAAGCTGCATCCCTCGCTGCGCGTGCAACTCGATGTGAGCTGGGACCAGCCAGACCTGATCCGCCACGGCTACGACCTGGCCTTCGTCATGACAGACACGGGGTTGAGCGATAGCTCGTTTGCCAGCAAGCGGGTGGTGCTGATCGAACGCGCGTTCTATGCCGCGCCGTCCCTGATTCGCGAGCGTGGACTGCCGCGCACGCCGCAGGATTTGCAGGGCTGGCCCACGGTCGGCAATCTTGACGATACGCGTTGGGAATTCCTGCGCGATGGGGTGGAAACCTTCGCCATGGATGTGGAACCCCGCATCTGCACGCACAACGCGGAAGTCCGGTTTAATGCCGCGGTGGATGGCCTGGGCGTGACGCGCCTGTCGCCGCGATTTGTGCGCGAGGCACTTGTGGAGGGCAAGCTCGTGCGCGTGCTGCCTGGCTACGCATCGTCCCCGCTGAAGGTCTATGTGCTGATGCCCGCCCGCAAGCTGATGCCGGCCAGCGTGCGCGCATTTCTGGATGCGCTCGAGGAAACGCTGGGTGTGCCGGAAACGCGTCGGCCCGGAGTGCGCGTGACGGCCGCAACGCGCATTGAGGAGCGCGCGGAAGATCAGAACGATGACGATGGCGAGCCCACCGTCATCACCCTCGACTGAGCGTCAGAAAGGCTGGTCGCCGCTGCGGGCGTCGAAGCCCAGCGTGTCGGCGATTTCCAGCATTTCGTCGTCGTCCTCGCTGCGCGTGATCCAGCCGGCATAGGCATCGCCGCCCGTATCCCAGTTCCAGAGCGTGTAGCCCGCCACGCGGAGCTGATCGGCCGCCAGCTCCATGAGTTCGGGCACGCTGGTGCCTTCGAGGAAATCCTCATCCTCGGTATCGTCGGTGCCCCAGTCGATCTCGAGATCGATACGCTCGCATAACTGGTTCAGGCAGCCGATAAAGGACTCCACGTCCTTCCAGTCGACATAGAAGCCTGATTCCCAGTCGATGATCTCCTTGATCTGAGAGAGCAATGCCTCCGCATCGACGTCGTCTTCCTCGGCGTCTTCCAGGGCTTCCTCTAGGAGCGTGAGCTGCCGTGTGGTCTGTTGCGTGTCGCCCAGGTTGATCAGCGCGAACAGCCGGCTTACGGCGTCCTGCGCATCGTCTTCCAGTTCTATCGCCATCTGTTCTCTCCTGCCGCTACCTTTCCGATTTCATTTTGCCCACGCGGTGTCACGCGCAGCGCGCGCGACGTGCTTGTAGGTTCTATCCAGCCGCGCGCCAGCATCGCCTGCAGCAGCGCGGCCCCGAGCGCCCCTCCCAGATGCGGCTTGCGCTCGCTCCAGTCGGGGCACGTGCAGGCGAACTGCCGCCGCTTGCGTCGCGCCGCATCCACGTCGATCCCCAACTGCCCCATGGCCTGCGTGCCATCTCCGGTCAGGTCGACCCGCGTGCCGTCCACGGCGATCCAGCCCGCCTGCGACATTCGTTCGAAAAGCCCCACAGCAAGTTCCCCGGCCAAATGGTCGTAGCAAGTTCGTGCCTGCTTCAGCGCAGGCGGCGTGGTGCGCGAAACGGGCACGGCACGCATGCGCGGCGGCTGACTGGCCAGCGACGCGGTGGCCAGCGCCTCGATGGCCACGCCAATTTCCGGCGTGGCAAGCCGATAGTAGCGATTGCGCCCGCGAGTTTCCACCACCAGCAAACCGCCTTCGGAGAGGCGGGTCAGATGTCCGCTGGTCGATGACGCAGACAATCCGGCGATCAACGCCAGTTCGCCGGCGGGCCGGGCGCTTCCGTCCATCAGCGCCCACAGCATCGCGGCGCGGCCCGGGTCGGCCAGCAACCCCGCAAGCTGGCTGATGCCAGGAGCGAATTCCATAGTTCATGCTTCCGTGAAGGGACGGATGCAGTATAGGGGAGTCGGGGGGGCCGCACTGAGCAGTGCAAACGAAGTCCTTGCTAGCAGACTATGTTCTTACTAGTAAATTAAGCTCTTGTGAAGAGACGAAATCGGCGCACGCGAAGCGACCGTCCTGGCGGTCCAAAAAGGACGCTGGAGAAACGTACGGTGGCGGGGACAGGCTGGATCGCGAGCGTTGCGACCTCATTTATGTCGATGATGAGCGGGCGCAAGTCATCGTCCTCCAAGGCCACGATTCGGACCGAGTCGAACGAGCCACTCCAGTCAAGAAGTGCAACGCCTTGACCACGTCGATTGGTAGCGATTGTTTCAAACGTGCTGTAAGTGCCGGGCCATTGTGGTTATCCGATAAGCTGATCGAGGAGGACCATAGTCGACCCTGAGCGGGCGTCGAAACTTCCCAAAAGCAGACGTTCTCAGGGCTTACCGGCTCAAGGTAGGGTAGGGCTTCGCCATCGCGCCGCTACGCACACATTTTGCGCGGGTGGTTGGTGTGAGGGCAAACGGGCGGTCCGGGCGATCCCACCCGCGTCCCCGCCCTCAAGCATCGCCCTTGTTCCGCCGATTTCTCGTGCAATGTACCTCCGCCATGTTGCGTGGCGGGTACTCCGCATCGGCGAGAAGAACAATGGGTAGGTTCGATAATTTGATTCCGAGCTTTGACGGCGAGGGCGACGATAACAGCCGCAATCACGGCGGTACGGCCGCCGGCGGACATCACTCCGCGGGGAATTACGCCGACAACGTCCCGTTTGGCGCCAGGCAGGGGCACGGTTTTGCCGCGGAGCGTGCAAATGACCTCTATGACCGTCTAACGGGCCGAGACGCTCAACTGGCGGGTGGCAACAACGCGAAGGACGGTCCTGATGGGATCGTGGACGGGAGTGTCATCCAGACCCAATACTGCAGATGCATTGAAGAGTGTTTCGACGGTGACCGCTTCCGGTACACCACCGACGGCAAGCCCATGCAGATCGAAGTCGCTTCGGATACATACCCCGAAGCGCTCGTCGAGATGCAGGAGCGGATCCGTAAGGGGCAGGTCCCGGGCGTAAAGAACCCCAAAGAAGCCGAGAACTTGGTTCGCAAGGGGAACTTCACGTACGCCCAAGCGAAGAACATCGCCCGTTTCGGCACCATCGAAAGCCTGACCTATGACGCGGTCAACGGCATATCGGTCGGTGGGTCGACCATGGGCGTTACCGCCATCATTACCCTGACCGTCAAGCTGTGGAACGGAGAACATACAAGCGGGATTTCGCCATCAAGCTGTGGTTGCCATTCGTCGAAGAACAAGTTCGCAAACGCGTGTACGTTGCGCTGCCGTCATCCAAGCAGCTTTCCGATTCGATCGTCCGGATAGCAGGGCAGATCGAACCCGACGAGCCATTTGCAGAGTACGCCAAGGTGGAGACCTTGGATGTGCCGGACGAGATCTATCGAAAGATCACTGGCAAGGGCGGCGAGCCGGCACCAAAGGTGCCTGCGCAAAATGCGATGCCCACTGGCGATGAATTAGGCAACAAGGACGTGCGTGAACTCATTCGCGAGCATTGGGGGGGGCGACGTGAACAAACTCGAGGCACCTCGGAACAAGGCTGCCAAGGAGGGCGCGTCCGAGGGTTTCTTCGCGCGGACAAGAGTTCGTGGAGCAAAATTGGCTGGGCAGTGGTCGCGCCTGCTCAAAATTCGCACACTCTGGCAAGGTGACAGCTCCGAAGGAGACTTGGATACGCCCATGTACGGGAGGGGGTAATGCGGTTTGCCACGTCGCTATCTGGAGCAAGGTCTGTCCACAAAGGAGATCGCGCGGCGACTGGACGCGAGTCTGCGCACCCTCCACTAATGGATCGACATAGGGCAACTCGATCGCTCACGGGATAACGAGTCACTGCGGTACAGATGCCGCCCGTCCGTGCCGCACAAGATCGAAGAGTTTCGCGGCATCATCACGGCGCGCCTGGCTGAATATCCTAGGTTGACCGCGATGCGGCTATTCGAGGAGATTTGCGCTGCCGGCTACCAGGGCGGCTATTCGCAGGTCAAGGACTTCGTGCGAGGAGTTCGCACAAGTGCCGTCTCCCAGCCAGTCGTGCGTTTCGAGACGCCGCCCGGACGGCAGGCTCAAGTTGATTTCGCCGCATTTCGGCTGCCGTGTGGCAGACGCTATACCTTGTTCGTCCGCTTCACTACGGTCGCTGCCATCTGGCCTATTCGCGTGCGGGGGCGTCGTGCGCCAGAGGCAGCTACCGACTCTTCTGGGACATCAAGCGTCTGAGGTGGATTGTCGGTAGCGCTTCAACACTCAGTCATTCACTCTGGTGTCTCAATGGCCGCCACGTTCCGACATGCCTGGCGCGGCGCTAGCACGGCCGGCTCTGCGCTCGTGTGAGCAGCACGTGCAATCGCGCTAGCGACGTCGTCAATCAAACCGACGTTGGAATCAAGTACACCGCTGACGGCATGACCTACGCCGGTCAAGACCAATTGTTCGACGTGCTCGGCGTGAACCGCGTTGCGAACGAGATCGCCCCCAATGGCTGCTGGTACCACGTCGTCTTCACTAGCCTGAATGACGGTAACGCGGCCAGCGAAGGATTGGATCGCCGAGAAGATCTCGGATCTTCGCCAACTCTCATGGTTGCGCAGAATCTCGGTGAATCTAGGGCCAAAGGCGACATCGAATGCCGCAGGGTCGTACGCGGCGCCGACAATGGTGACAAGTCCCGAAATTCTATGCGACGCTTGCCACCGCAAGACGCACCGCAATCTCACCGCTCATGCTCACACCGACAACCACGCGCGGCTCATCGGCGTCAACATAGCCTAACGCGTGGCAAGCTTCCGAGTATCGCTTTGCAAGCGAGCCAGGAGTTCTGGCGCTACTGTCACCGTGTCCCGAAAAATCGATGGCAACGGAGCCAACACCTTGCTTCGCAAGCGCAAGGCGCAAATGCAACCAACGCGCACGACTGCTGCTACCGGCGCCATGAAGGAACAAGCACTGCGTTTTTCCGTTCGCCGAAATACGGTCTGCGGCCAGGGTTTCGGTTCCTGCCTCAATTGCGAAAGTGTCTACTGAATGCATGTGCAGCGCATGAGCCTCTGTCGAGATTGCCGTTCAACGCTACTTCAGTGATCCGCCTTCGTCCCAAAATAGCCATGGCCTGAATGGTACGTTTTTTAGCTCCAGGCGTCAGACTTTGAGCTGAGCGGGGCTTGGTGGCTTTTCGCTCGGCCCCACTCCCATCACACAGTCACTTTGCTGTAGGCATCGCGAACTCAGCCCCACGCGCCGTGTCGTTGGGCCAGCGTTGCATGATGCTCTTCTGACGGGTGTAGAAGCGCACGCCTTCTTCGCCATAGGCATGCATGTCGCCAAACAGCGAGCGCTTCCAGCCGCCGAAGCCATGCCAAGCCATCGGGACAGGAATTGGCACGTTGATTCCCACCATGCCCACTTCGATGCGTCGGGCAAACTCGCGTGCGACTTGACCGTCGCGGGTGTAACAGGCGACACCGTTGCCAAACTCATGGCCGTTGATGAGCTTCACGGCCTGGGCGAAGTCGTCGACACGCACGCAGCCAAGAACCGGGCCGAAGATCTCTTCCTTGTAGATGCGCATCTCGGGAGTGACATTGTCAAACAGTGTCCCGCCCGTAAAGAATCCTTGCTCGTGGCCAGGAACCTTGTAGTTCCGTCCGTCGACGAGAAGCGTGGCGCCCTCTTCAACTCCCAGCGCAATGTAGTTTTCAATGCGTTCGAGTGCTTGGCCCGTGACGACTGGGCCCATTTCCGCGTCGGCCTCCATGCCGTTCTTGATAACGAGTTCGCGTGCTCTGGCTTCGAGCTTTGGCATGATCTTGTCGGCTACGTCGCCCACGAGCACTGCCACGGAGATGGCCATGCAGCGTTCGCCAGCGGAGCCATATGCAGCGCCGATCAATCCATCCACGGCCTGATCAATGTCCGCATCGGGCATCACCACCATGTGGTTCTTCGCACCGCCCAGCGCCTGGATGCGCTTGCCCAGCTTTGCGCCCGTTTCGTAGATATAGTTGGCGATAGGGGTCGAGCCAACGAAGCTCACGGCCTTCACGTCATCGTGGTGCAACAGTGCATCGACAACCGTCTTGTCCCCCTGAATGACGTTGAACACGCCGTCGGGAAGTCCCGCTTCCTTAAGGAGGCGAGCCATGAAGAGCGATGCCGATGGGTCGCGCTCGCTGGGCTTCAGAATGAAGCAATTTCCTGTGGCGATGGCGACCGGGAACATCCAGCACGGCACCATGCATGGGAAGTTGAACGGCGTGATACCCGCGACAACGCCGAGGGGCTGGCGCAGCGTCCAGTTGTCCATGCCCGTCGACACCTGATCAGTGAAGTCGCCCTTCAGCAGTTGAGGCACGCCGCAGGCGAATTCGATGATGTCGATGCCACGGCTGACTTCGCCTGCTGCATCGCTCAGTACCTTGCCGTGCTCGGCGGTGATGATCGCCGCAAGCTCGTCCTTACGTTGGTTCATCAGTTCCAGGAACTTTAGCATCACCCGCGCTCGGCGAATGGGGGGTGTGTCCGCCCACTTGGGAAATGCAGCTACCGCCGAGGCCACAGCGGCGTCGACGTCCTCGGCCGTGCCCAGGCGAACTTGGCGTGCTACTGCGCCAGTGGCGGGATTGAACACCGCCTGAGCGCGCTTGCCATTGCCTTCATACGGCTCGCCGGAAACGTAATGAATCACCTCGGAAGGGTTGGTGTAGGGCGCAGTCATGGGCGTCTCCTGTCAGTACTGGGCGGGGCGGAATTGCCCGTCGCGTTATCGATGGTTGGAGTGTATGGACCGAGTCGCCGCCCGGGTAGTCGCTCGAGAGCGAACTTACTGTTCAGGATTTTGATCTGCTGCCATGCTATAGATGTGAAACACGGTCGACTACATGTGCTGATTAGAGAGGTTCATGATGCGTAAAGAGCAGGTTGAGGAACTTTGGGAGCACCTACATTGGCTCGTCGTACTGCAGCAGCAGGGCAGCTTTAGTAAAGCCGCCGCGCGTCTCGGCGTTAGCAAAGCCTCCATGAGCCAGCACATTACGGATCTCGAGAAGGCGGCAGGTATCGCCCTGGTTCAAAGGACCACGCGTAGCGCTAGTTTGACCGACGCCGGTCGGCAACTGGTGGAGTCCATGCGTGGCGCATTCGAGCAGATTGCAACGGGGTACGCCAATGTCCGGGACCTTGCCGGGGCGCCGCGAGGCTTCCTGCGCGTGACAGCGCCGGTGGCCTTTGCGAGGCAGCAACTTGTGCCGTGTCTGCCTGACTTCTTGCGGAAGTATCCCCAGATTCAGCTAGAGCTGGATATGTCGGATCGCTTGCGGCCGTTGGCTCAAGAAGGCTTCGATATCGCCGTCAGACATACCTCCGCCCCACCGGAAACCCACGTCGCATGGACGTTGGCGGCGACGCGCGCCGTTCTCGTAGCTAACCGAGCATACCTGCGTAGCCGAGGAGCGCCAGAGACGCCGCAAGCGCTAGTCGATCATGCGTGTCTCCACTATCCACGGCGACAAGGAACGACCACTTGGACGTTTGTTTCGTCCGTCGCTGGCTCCGGCGGACGGTACGCTGATCCGGTGACAGTCCCGGTCACGGGGCCGCTAGCGGTGAACAACAGCGAAGCGCTGCGTGATGCTGCGATCGAAGGCTTAGGTATCGCGCTATTGCCGGACTTCAGCGCGCAATCTGCCTTGGAAACTGGCCGTCTTGTCGAGGTCTTGCCGCACTGGCGCTCCACCGGAGCATTTGGCGACTGGCTCTACGCCATCCGGCCTTATTCAGCGCACGCCTCGCGGGTCTCGCAGGTGTTTGTGGACTACTTGCGCGAGACGTTTTCAGAGGGCTTTACGTCCACGCCACCCACACTGATCTGAGATAGTGAGAAACAAGTAATCCATAAGCCATTTTTTGTTCTTTAGTTCAAAAAATATCAAGTAATAAATCATTGATTCAGAAATATCGATTACTTAAACTCATTTCAACTCAACCACAAAAGACTACGGCCGAAAAACGGCCGGGTACGGAGACAAATGCTCGGTTCCGAACTCGTCATTCGAGCGCTCGCGCGCCGCGGTGTCACTACGATCTTCAGCCTGTCTGGCAATCAGATCATGCCGCTGTATGACGCCTGCATCGATGCCAACATCCGCATCGTGCATGTCCGGCATGAAGCCGCAGCGGTGTTCATGGCAGATGCTTGGGCGCAGATGACAGGGGAGATCGGCGTAGCCATGCTCACGGCTGCGCCTGGAATCGCTAACGGCATTGCGCCGCTGTACTCGGCATCCCAAGCGGAAAGCCCGGTCCTGTTGCTCTCGGGCGACTCCCCCGTCTCTGAGGACGGGATGGGATCCTTTCAGGAACTGGACCAGGTCGCGATGACTTCGCCTTTAACCAAGTGGTCGAAGCGAGTAACCGACGCGCGGACCTTGGCTTCCGCGGTCGACACAGCGATCTCCATAGCGATGGCAGACCGCCGTGGCCCGGTTCACCTGGCGCTTCCATTCGATTTGATGACTCGCGAATCCGGGGTAGATGCTTTGCCTCAACAGATTCCGAAAACGCCGCCGGTGGAACCGGGGAGCGCGGCCGTTGAATCGATCGTAAACCTGATTGGTCAGGCACATCGACCGCTGGTCCTTGTGGGACCGTCGCTGTGCCGCGGGGCGAGCAAAGCTTCCCTGCGTCTGAGCAGCAAGGCATTGAGTGCTCCCATTGTGCCGATGGAGAGCCCGCGTGGCTTGCGCGATCCTTCCCTCGGCGCCATCGCCGAGGTAGTCGCGGAGTCGGACCTGATTGTGTTGTTGGGCAAACGCCTTGATTTCACGACTGGATTTGGCCGCGAAAACGTCTTCGGCAAAGCAGCACGGGTCGTCGTCGTCGATGCAGACGTCGAGATGGTACGGCGGGCAGAGCGGCTACTCGGTGACCGCCTGGTTGCCCGTTGCGTAGCGGACGTTTCCGCGACGCTGAATGCTCTGACGTCCGCAACTCATACTCCCCGCGGCGACCGGGGGGCATGGATGGAGCGTGTAGCGGCGACGAGCCTTGAGCGTGGCGCCCCGGCTTCCCCAACCACCTCCGGCATCCATCCTCGCGCACTTTGCGAGATGGTAGACGCCTTTCTGCGCAATGCCCAATCGCCCGTTCTTGTTTGCGACGGCGGTGAATTCGGTCAATGGGCGCAGGCGTACTGCAACGCTCCGACGCGGATCATCAATGGCATGTCAGGTGCCATCGGCGGTGGCATCTGCTATGCCATCGCGGCAAAGATCGCCCGGCCTGAGTCAACGGTGGTGTTGCTGATGGGTGACGGCACAGCCGGCTTCCATCTTTCTGAATTTGATACGGCCGTACGCGAACAGGCTGCAGTTGTGGCCGTAGTGGGTAACGATTTGCGCTGGAACGCCGAACACGTGATTCAACAACGCACCTATGGCGAGGATCGCCTGCTTGGCTGCTCTTTGAGCGCAACCGCTCGTTATGACGCTGCAGTGGCTGCCCTTGGCGGATTCGGGGCCTTGGTGGAGCGCCTCGACGAACTGGCCCCCGCCCTCGAAGCCGCCATCGACAGCCAGCAGCCCGCTTGCATCAACGTTCAGATGGAAGGACATCCAGCGCCGGTCTTTGCACGCAACCAGGTTGGCGCGTCAGCGCATTGAATGAAACGGGAGAAAGTGATGGAGGCGACAAAGGCCGCGCAACGCACGCTTACGGTACGCATTGCCCGCGGCACAGAGGAAGGAAACTTTGAGACGTATGAGGTGCCATGGCGCGAGAACCAGACCGTGCTTGATGTGGTGACCGAGGTGCAACGTCGCATTGATTCAACGTTGTCCTACCGCTTCGCATGCCGCGTAGGTGTGTGCGGGTCCTGCGCGATGACGGTGAACGGCAAGCCGCGCTGGACATGCCGAACCCACGTCAGTCGGGTCGAAGAGGATGGCGTGATTGTCATCGAGCCGTTGCGTAACATGCCGCGCATCAAGGACCTGGTGGTCGACATGTCGGAGTTCTTCGACAAATGGAAGAAGGCCGGTAGCACCTTTGTCGGCACCGCCACCCGTAACGACCCGCCTGCTGCGGTGTCTCCGCAAAGCAAGAAGCGAAAGATGGCGGATGCCGCTATCGAGTGCATCAACTGCGGCGTCTGCTATGCCTCCTGCGACGTGGTCGCGTGGGACAAGGAATACCTGGGGCCGGCGGCGCTGAATCGCGCGTGGACGCTTTTCAACGACGAACGTCACGCAGACCCGAAGGATGTGCTGAAGAAGGCAACCTCTGGTAGCGGATGCAATTCCTGCCACACGCAGGGAAACTGCATGACCCACTGCCCCGTCAGCCTGAGTCCGACTGGCAGCATTGCGGGTCTGAAGAAGAATGCACTGCTGCAGTTCCTGAAGGGAGGTGGCTGATCATGGAGCAGCGTCTCTTCGCCCTCCAGCGCCTAAGCGCGATGGTCATGGCGCCGTTCGTGCTCGTGCACCTTGGCGTGATTCTGTATGCGGTGCGCGGTGGACTGACCGCAGCAGAAATTCTCTCCCGCACACAGGGCAGCCTCCTCTGGATCCCGTTCTACTCGCTGTTCGTGGTGAGCGTGGCAGTCCATGTGCCAATCGGGCTGCGCAATATCCTGATCGAGTGGGCAAGGGTTGGCCGCAGCGCTGCATCGGTCTTCTGTTTTTTGTTTGGGCTGTTGCTGCTGTCGATGGGTCTGCGCGCCGTGGCAGCCGTGGGAGGGCTGCTGTCATGAAGTCTCCGAGAAATCACCGTGCATATTGGGCGTTTCTTGGGCACCGGCTGTCGGGTCTTGCGCTTGGCATCTTCCTGCCCGCTCACTTCTATGTCCTGGGTCTCGCACTTGACCAGCGGGACCGTATGGACGCCTTCCTGAAGTTTGCCGATATGGGCGCCGTCAAGTTTGGCGAATGGGGTCTGGTATTGCTCTTGTCCATTCACATGTGCTTTGGCCTACGACTGTTGGCGCTGGAGCTTCTCCCATGGAGTACCACGCGTGATGCGCGCTTGTCGTGGATCAGTTGGGGAGGTGCGCTTTCGCTCTTCATCGGCGCCATCTTTGCTCTGGGGGTAATCTGAAATGCAAATCGATAATCACAAGACAGACATCCTGATCCTGGGCACGGGTGGGGCAGGATTGTTTGCAGCCTTGCATGCCAAGAAGGCTAATCCCGCGCTCAAGGTATCCGTGGCTGTCAAGGGCCTGCTGGGAAAGTGCGGCTGCACGCGGATGGTCCAGGGCGGCTACAACGTGGCGCTGTCCACTGGCGATTCGATCGAGCGACATTTCATGGACACGATTGAGGGCGGCAAGTGGCTACCGCGTCAGGACCTAGCTTGGCGCCTCGTCGAAGGTGCAATCGAGCGCGTGCGTGAACTTGAGAATGAGATTGGATGCTTCTTCGATCGCAACCCGGACGGAACGCTGCATCAGAAAGCATTCGCAGGTCAGAGCTTCGATCGTACGGTTCACAAAGCTGACCTGACTGGCATTGAGATCATCAACCGCCTGATGGAGCAGGTGCGGGCGCTCGATGTGGAGGAGTTGGAGGAGCATCGGGCCATCGAGCTGATTCCGGCGGCGGATGGCTCGGGTATCTCCGGCGTGCTGTTCATCGATATGCGCCGCGGTACCTATCGATTTGTCCAGGCCAAGGCCGTTCTGCTGGCGACGGGTGCGGGCCCGACGATGTATCGTTACCACACGCCTTCCGGCGACAAGACCTGTGATGGCCTGGCGATGGCCATGCGCTACGGCCTGAGTCTCCGGGATATGGAGATGGTCCAGTTCCATCCGACGGGTTTGTTGGGCGGTCCCGATACCCGCATGACGGGTACGGTGCTTGAGGAAGGACTGCGAGGCGCCGGCGGTTGGTTAATCAATGGCAACGGTGACCGCTTCATGACCAACTATGACCCTCGTGGAGAGCGCGCGACGCGGGACGTGGTCAGCCGTGGCATCTACTCCGAAATGCGCGCCGGTCGGACTGGACCAATGGGGGGCGTCTATATCCAGATGAGCCATCTTGGGCCGGAGAAGGTCGCAAAGACCTTCCCAGGGATGGTTAACAGATGCAAGGATTGCGGCTTCGACCTCGCTGGCGGACGCGTGGAGGTCGTGCCAACCGCCCACTATCTGATGGGTGGCGTGGAGTTCGATGTCGATTGCAGTACTGCGTCTCCGGGCCTGTTTGCGGCCGGGGAAGATTGCGGTGGCGTGCATGGCGCCAATCGGCTGGGCGGAAACGGCGTGGCAAATTCGACCGTATTTGGCGGCATTGCGGGTGATTCCATGGCGGCGTATGTATCGAAGGTGCAGCACTGGAAGGAACCGGACAAGCGGGTCATCCTGAGCGGCGTCGAGCGCGCCGAGTATCCCTTCTCGAAGACGCCGGGCGCGATACACGAACTGCGCGATGTACTGGCGCAAACGATGTGGGATGACGTTGGCGTGCTGCGCAATGAGCAGGCGATGCGCCGAGGACTTTCTTCCATCGCTGGCCACCGCGAGGCCCTGCTAGCCATGGGCGTTCTGGATGGTGACCGGCGCTACAACGTCACCTGGCACGACTGGCTCAATCTGCAAAGCCTGGTGGACATGTCTCGGGTGATTACCGTATCTGCGCTCGCTCGCGAGAACAGCCGGGGAGCCCACGCGCGCGAAGATTTTCCGGAGCCCGGCGATCTGCACAGCAGTTGCTATACCCGCGTGACGGCAGATGGCGATGACATTCGCCTGGAAATGGTTCCGGTGAAGTTCAACATCGTTACGCCAGGCAAATCACTGATAACCGGTGAGGCCGGTCAACCCCCAAAAGTTGCAGCATAAGGACCGCTACGATGACCATCTCTATCGATCGGGTCGAGGAAGCCGCGCTCGAAATCATGAAACGCGCCGCGATCGAGATCCCCAAGGACTACAAGGAAGGCATCCAGGCATTGCAGAAAACGGAGACTGGCAAGCTGCCGCGATTCGTGATCCACGCGATGCAGGACAACTGGGACGCCGCCGACCAGGACCGCCGTCCAATGTGCGCCGATACTGGATTGCCTCGCTACTACGTGAAGGTGGGAAACAACGCGGCGGTGCAGCGCGGTTTCGTTGCAGTCGAGCGCGCTTTACGCAAGGCAACGGCAGACGCCACGCTGGCGGTTCCGCTGCGCCCCAATCGCGTGCACCCCCTCTGGCGCACTGATAACAACAACAACGTTGGCATCAATGCACCCGAGATCGAGTGGTCATTCGAACCCGACGCCGATTGGGTAGACATCACTACCGTCCACAAGGGCGGACTGTTCGGCACCGATTACCGGATGTTGTTTCCCGGGGACGGCATTGACGGGATCAGGCGGTTCGTGCTCGACACCCTGATTGCATTCGGCAAGCGTGGCCTGGCCTGCCAGCCAGCGATTGTTGGCATCGGCCTGGGCGGCTCCAAGGATACGTGCATGCAGCTTGGCAAGCAGGCGGCTTGCCTCCGTGTCGTGGGTGACCGCAATCCCGACCCGAAGATTGCCGAGCTGGAACTTGAACTCATGAAGCTCGGTAATTCGATCGGCATGGGTGCGATGGGCTTCGTGGGCTCGTCAATGGTGGTCGACTGTCATATCGAAGTAGGCCACACCCATACGGGAGGGATGCCCATCAGTCTCCATACGTTCTGTCTGTCTTCGCGACGTGCCACGGCTCGTATCCATGCAGACGGCAATATCGAATATCGCACGGACCCTCAGTGGTTCACCCCTTATCTGCGCAGGGAGACGGTCGAATGGTAAGCCCTCAAGATGATGAACTGAAAGTATTCCACATCAACCTGCCCGCGACAACGGAAGACATCGCCAAACTCGAACTCGGATCCGCCGTCTACTTGACGGGGGTAATTTATACGGCCCGGGAAGGCGTCTACAAAAAGGTGCTCGACGAAGGCCTGGAACCCCCGGTTGATTTGCGTGGGCTCAGCAATGTCAATTTTCATTGCTCACCAGCCGCCGCGCCCAATGAGGACGGGAGCTATAACGTTGGCGCCGTCACTGCCACTGCGAGCTTTCGCTTTTCCAAGTGGATACCGAAGTGGATGGAAAAGACGGCGTGTCGCATCTTCATCGGTAAGGGTGGCATGCCGGCTGACGACTACAAGCGGGTGCTCGCGCCTGGCGGGGCCATCTACCTCACGACCGTTGGCTATGGAACCGGGGCGCTGCTCGGCCGTGGCATCAAGCAGGTGAAAGACGTTTTCTGGCTCGACGAACTAGGCATCGCGCAGGCGATGTGGATGTTCGAGGTGGAGAACTTCGGTCCGTTCATTGTTGAGAGCGACCTGGAGGGCAACTCGCTGTTCGCGCAGCACGCCGAAGTCATCAACGCTGGGATCGAAAAGCTCTACGCTGGTCTCAAGCCACCGGCATTACACCGATACGGCGAAACGGATGACCGCAAGAACGAGGTGATGTAAGGACATTCTTGAACAGAGCTAGAGCCAGGAACACGACATGATCATTGATTTCAGACTCCGCCCTCCGGTTGGTGGCTTCCTCGATACGCTGATGTATGCGGCGGGTGAGCGCCGTGATGGCTTTACCCGCACTGTTGGCTTCGAGCCGTCGCCAGCCGCTCAACAGCAGTCTATGGAACTGCTGCTCAAGGAAATGGATGAGGCCGGTGTGGACAAGGGCGTCGTGGTTGGGCGTCTCGCCGGCACACTGGGCAGTGTTTCGAACGAGGATGTCGCGCGAATCGTGCGTGACTATCCGCAACGATTCATTGGTGCCGCGTCCATCGACCCGACGAACCGGGTGACCGCGTGCAAAACGATCTCCGACGCGGTCGCTAGCGGGTTCAAGGCCATCAATATCGAGCCGGGCTCTTACCCCATCCCGATGTATGCCGATGACAGGCGTCTGTACCCGATTTACGCTCATTGCGAAGATCTGGGCGTACCCGTGATCATGATGGTGGGGGGAACTGCTGGTCCGGACCTGAGCTACTCGGATCCCGTCAAAACCGACCGCGTTCTGACCGACTTTCCCAGGCTGAGCGTGGTCGTTGTGCATGGCGGGTGGCCATGGGTGACGGAAATCCTGCATATCGCATTCCGTCGGCCGAACATGTATCTGTCGCCGGACATGTACTTCTCGCGCATGCCAGGATGGGAGGAATACGTGAAAGCTGCGGACTCGTTCCTGGCCGACCGCATGCTGTACGCAAGTTCCTTTCCGTTTTGCCCGGTACGGGATTACAAGCAATGGTTCGAGACGTTGCCGATTCGTCGCGAGAACATGGAAAAGGTGATGGGCGGGAACGCCCGTCGTCTGCTGGGGATCTAGCCCGTGTGCGCAACGTCCATGCGGCAGAATGACGGCGCAACGCGCTAGCGGATTGAATCACATATCAATTTGTCAGACATGGACGTCAAAACCCTTTACACCCTGGTAGCCATTGCCGACCGAGGCAGCTTCGCCGAGGCGGGCAACGCCATCGGGCTCACGATCTCTGCTGTCAGTATGCAGATGCGTTCTCTTGAGGAAGAGCTGGGCATCACGATCTTCGATCGCAGTCGCAGACCGCCAGTATTGACGGACGCTGGGCTTGCGTTCACGAGTCGCGCGCGTGACCTCCTGACCCATTGGGAGAGCATGAGCGCGGCTCTCAAACGCGAAGCGGCCGGAGGTGTGCTTAAGCTCGGCTCCGTACATACCTGCGTTTCGGGCGTCTTACCGCTTGCATTGAAGCGGTTGCATCAGCAGGGGCACCGAATCGACATCCACCTCACCACGGGTCTGACCCATGATCTGGAGCGGGCGGTATATCGACGGCAACTGGACGTGGCTGTCGTTACCGAACCAGAGGTTCCGCGCCTGGACCTGCAGTTCATGCCTTTCTTTAACGAAGAGTTCGTGGTGATCACACATGCCACGACCAGAGGGGACTCGGACAAGGGGATTCTGGAGACAACGCCCTATGTCAGATTCAATCGCACCGCTCGCGTCGGACTTCTTGTCCAGGAGGAAATGGTGCGACGCCAGATTGCGGTACGGTCGACGATGGAGATCGATACGCTTGAAGGAGTGATCGCCATGGTGGCCAACGGTCTGGGCTCGTCAGTCGTGCCGGCTCGAGGTGTCGAGAACGAGTTCCCGGCATCTATCCGTACCATCCCGTTCGGCTCGCCTCCGTTGATGCGTCGCCTTGGTATCTTGGTCCCTCGCGATAATCCTCGTGCACATCTTTCGCACTTGCTTTTGGAAGCGCTGGCCGATGTGACCAAGCCGAGCATTACGCCGGACGACGGGCGACCGAAATTGGTACAGAAGAGCTAATCATGGCGACGTTCCGATTCTCCCTCCGGCAGTTGGAGCTGTTCTCGATAGTGGCGAGGACGGGATCAACTTCTGCCGCGGGAGAAGAGGCAGTGCTATCGCAGTCGGCCGTGAGCGCGGCCGTCAATGAATTGGAGCAGACGCTAGGGGTGACCCTATTCGATCGCGTCTCGAAGCGACTCGTACTCAATGATGCGGGGCGCGCACTCCAGGAACGGGCAACCCGACTCATATGGGACGCGCGTGCAATTGAACGGGATTTTTCTGGCGGGCATCCGCCCTGTCATCTGAGGGTCGCAGCGAGCACGACCATTGGCAATTACCTTATTCCGAGGATTCTGGCGTACTACCACGCCAGTTATCCGGAGTGTCGGGTGGACACGCAGATCGGAAATTCGCACGAAGTCATCCGGTTGGTTTCCGAAGCACGCGCCGATGTGGGAATCATTGAGGGGCCAAGTCCAGCGGCGGACTTGGTCAGCCATAAATGGAGCGACGACGAATTGATTATCGTTGCATCGCCTCACGACAGGCTCGCTGTGACACAAACAGAATCCGGTCAACCGGTTTCCCGTGAGCAGCTTCAGGAGGCAAACTGGCTTTTTCGGGAAGAAGGGTCGGGGACTCGCGATGCGGTGATGAGTGCCTTGTTTTCTTACCTTGGGCCGCTCACTCCTCAGACCGTATTGGGAAGTTCCGAGGCGATCAAGTATGCGGTGGAGCTTGGCCTGGGCATCAGTTGTTTGTCGCGGATTCTGGTGCAGGGCATGTTGGACAAGGGGGCCATAATTGAATTGCGCACTGACTTTCCTCGGCTGATACGACCGCTATCCATCGTGTCGCATCCGGCGCGGCCGCCTTCGGTTGCCATGTCTGAGTTTCTGAATCTGTTTCGAACGGGATAGCGAAAATCAAGTAATCACAATTATCAAATCACATCCAGAAGGATGTGGGTGGGATTATTTTGTCATAAAAAAGATAAGAACTTTAATTGCTATATATAAGTTCCATATCTCGTTTCCGTTTTATTGAATTTGTAATTAGGATTAAAAAAATAAAGCAACGCACACGATAGTCGTCAAATCATGGCGACGCCACAAAGGAGACAACGATGAACTCACGAGACACAGGCAATGCCATTGGCAGTTGGCTAGCGGGAGGGCGGCGGTGGTTGCGTCGCATACGCCAGAATCCCATCGTTAAGGAGCTGTGCCAGGACGCGGATGCCCCGCGGTACAAGACATCGACTGCCGTGGCCATGTTTGCGTTTGCCATTGCGCCTTTGGCGATGGTGCCTGCTCACGCGGAGGAGTGGCCGAACAAGCCGATCCGACTCGTTGTTCCGTTTGCGTCGGGTGGAGCAACGGACCTTCTGGCTCGTGCAGTTGCTGTTGAGCTGGGCAAACAGTGGAAACAGACAGTTGTCGTGGATAACCGACCGGGCGCCGGCGGCGCGGTGGGGGCGGAAGCGGTTGCCAAATCTGCACCAGATGGCTACACGCTCTTGCTCGCGTCGGGAAGCATGTTCACGGTCAATCCGTTCATTTATCAGAAGCTCCCGTACTCAGCCGAGAGTTTCGAGATGATCAGCAAGATTGCCAGTGGGCCGATGGTGCTGACGGTGAACACCAAGGTACCGGTGAAAACGATGGCTGAGTTTATCAGCTACGCCAAGGCCCACCCTGGCAAGCTGACCTTCGCGTCGGCGGGTAATGGCAGCCAGGTGCACATTGCTAACGAGGCCTTTGCCGAGGCCGCAGGAATCGAAGTGGTGCACGTGCCGTACAAGGGCGAAGGTCCGGCGTACTCAGACCTCATGGCGGGAACGGTTGACATGACCGTGGGCAACATCAATGCCATCTCACCGCTGCTAAAGGGCAACCGTCTTCGCGCGCTGGCGGTGACTGGCAAGGAACGATCCCCATTGCTGCCCGACGTACCGACCACTGCTGAGGCGGGTCTGCCGGGATTTACGTTTTATGGATGGTTCGCACTGATGGCTCCGGCGGGTACGCCTAAGGAGCTCATCACGAGGATGTACGCCGATCTGGAGAAGGCCACCGCAGGGCCAAGTATGCAGCAGTATCTCTCTGCGCAAGGCATGACCAGGACACTGACGCCAAAGGGTCAGCTTCCCCAGGAAATCGCACAAGAATCGGGCCGGTGGAAGCAATTGGTCGCCAAGCGAAAGATCTCCGCCAACTAAACGAACCGACCCCTCATCCTCCGGCGCTTGACTGGAGGGCGCGGCTCACAAGCAGAATCGCACGATCACGTGGCAGTGTTCGGTACTGCCACAGTCCTGGCGAGGAGACAGTCGAATGAATAGGATTGTCGGAGGATGCATCAAGGCGCTTGGCATCTGTGCCGCCGTAATCGGAACCACGGTGGCCGGGGCCGCACCTGCGGCGGCACAAGCCTATCCCAGCCGCCCCGTCACAATCGTGGTGCCCTTTGCGGCCGGAGGCGACGCGGATCAGTCCGCGCGGAACCTCTCCGTTACCGCGTCAGCACTGCTGGGCCAGCCCGTAGTTGTCATGAATCGCCCTGGGGCCAATGGCGCGATCGGTTCGCAGATAGCTAAGGATGCGAGTCCGGATGGATATACGTTGCTGCTGGCTCGGGTCGGCTCTCAGGTTCTCCTGCCGGCTATCCAGGATTCCGGACTTGCTTACAAGTGGAATGACTTTACGTTCATTGGCCTGCTTGAGTTGAATCCGGTGGTATGTGTTGTGCACCCGGACTCCAAGTTCAAGACGCTTGCAGACTTGGCGGCGGAACTTCAGGCGCATCCTGGAAAGCTCAATTACAGCGCGTCGGGCCCCGCCACGGTACAGAACCTCGCTCCACAGTTGTTGCTGCAGAGTCTCAATCTGAAGCCAAACGGAGCGGTGAACGTGAACTATAAGGGTGGAAACGAAGCTGCACTGGCAGTCATCTCCAAAGAGGTGGACTTCAGTTGCAACAACCTAAGCTCCATGGCGGGCCTGGTCGCAGGTCGCAAACTGCGTGCTCTAGTCACGACGACTCCAGAGAGGCTGAAGCAGTTCCCAGACGTTCCCACAGCGAGGGAAGCAGGCTTTCCAAAGCTGGAAGCGGTGATCGGGTGGAGCGCGTTGTATGGGCCCGCCAAGATGCCGCCGGACATCGTCAAGAAGTGGGCTGGTGTCCTGAAATCGGCATCCACGGACACCCGATGGATCTCCGCGAATGCGACATACGGTGGCATTCCAAGAGTTCTGACACCAGAGGAGACGGCCAAGTACGTTTCCGAGAACTTCAGCGCGTATCAGTCGCTCGCGAAAAGCGCTGGGATCAAGATGCAATAGGCTTCGGAACGCATTCCAAAAACAAATCGGACAGCCATGGGGATGGAACACTACGCAGTGCTTGGGGCAACCGTTGCGGGAGCCTACACAGTATTTGGACTCACCGGTTTCGGCGCGGCGATGGTGGCCGTGCCGATTTTGGTGCAGTTCATTCCCTTGCAGTTCGTGGTTCCTATGCTTCTCCTACTCGATCTGGTGACGACATTGATGGTTGGAATGCGCAACTGGAGTTCAGTGTCACGGCCGGAACTGCTTCGCCTGATTCCCTTCATGACGGTGGGTGTAGTACTAGGTACGACGGTGCTCGCGAAGATCGAATCACGTTGGCTCCTGGTCGGCCTCGGTCTCTTTGTACTTGTGATGACGGGACGGGCCCTCCTGATGTCCTCGGCCCGAGCGGAAGAGGAGGTGGCAAGGGGGTGGTCCGTACCTGCCGGCGTAGTCGGGGGCGTATTCAGTGCGCTGTTTGGAACAGGAGGCCCCATCTACACGATGTATCTGTCCCGCCGGCTTCCGCAGATTGATGCATTTCGTTCCACAATCGCTGCCGTCATTCTCTTTAGTGCACTGGTACGCCTGGCAGCTTTTGCGAGCAGCGGGCTGCTGCATCAAGGAGACTTACTGCGCAGCGCCGCGTTCGCGATGCCGTTCAGCCTTGTCGGACTTGCAGTCGGATCGCGCTTGCGCAAAAGAATCTCTGCGGACAACGTGCGACGTGCCCTGTTGATATTTCTTTGCGCCAGTGGCGTTTCGGTGCTTTGTCGTGGCCTATCGATGCATTGAGATAAGAGCACATGATCAACCCCATAGAAGGGTTCGAGGCCGAATGCATGACAATTTCGACTATCAAGGTCCGGTTGCTGTTGCAGCGGATACGGAGCGCTATCTGGCCCACTGGAGCGCTGCAGTGCCGGGTAGTACTCGTTGTTCCGTTCGACCGCGCACCACGGAGGAGACCGTCAGAGGAATCGAGGGAAGATCATCCCCTTGCACCGATTGGTCCGGGGATTGCGCGTACTCGTGTCGCAGCGTAGCCACGGGCAGATACACGATCCGCCCAGACCAGGCAACGAGGCTGAAGACCAGCCCAAATGGAGCTGCTTTTTTGCGCGATCACGCTCCGTTATTGAGGGGTCCTGAGGGCCGATACAACCCGAACGCGTTTTAATGCCAGGCCCAAAAACTAACGCAAGGGGGTATTGGGTTTGAACCCCATCGGGGTGCCTGTAAGAATCAAGGACTTAGGGTGGCGAAGTGACAGGTTCTTGATGTGCGAATTCAGCCGCGCGATGGGCGATGACATTAAAGTCCGCACAAGCCAATGTTGTTCGCCCAAGTTCTCCTGCCGTACCTTGAGCGGAGAAACTCTTACCAACGGTGCCGCTGTCTCCGGTGCTAGCAAGTTGCTTGCACGGAGCGATTCGCATGGAGTTGGGTAAGACGCCAGGACAAATGCTGCGACGGCAATCGCGCTACGTCCAGCGGCGGTGATCACTCGCTTCCGAGACCACGCACGTGTCCCACGCTTGCAAGCGATAAGGCGGGATTTAGTGGCACGTGGCGACCGGAACCTCCTGGACGGCCCATTCGGCCCATTGCGGACTGACTCGATTCCACCGTAAGCACCTGGTTCGCGGAAGTCATTATTTGACTGGGTGTCAAAAAAATCCGTATCTTTAATTATGTTGGTGTCAATTGTTGCGGCGCCGTAGTGCATGCCCCCATGCCAGCCGCACAAGGACAGCACATCGCAGGCTGCTTCAGGCCGCGATCGAAGAGAAATTTACGGAGGAGTAATGAAACGAAGTCTGGCCATCGCCGGGACGCTGCTAGCGACCGGCGCGACCGCGCACGCTCAATCGTCTGTCACGCTGTACGGCGTGGCGGATGCGGGCATCGAATATCTGAATCACGTACCGAATGCCGCCAGGCAATCGTCCAGCCTCGTGCGCATGACGTCCGGCAACATTGCCGGTAGCCGTTGGGGTTTGCGTGGCGTGGAAGACCTGGGTGGTGGGCTGAAGGGCGTGTTCTTGCTCGAAGGCGGTATGGTGCTCGATACCGGCATGGCCGCACAAGGCGGGAGATTGTTTGGCCGCCGCGCCTATATTGGTCTGGACACACCATACGGGCAGATCACCATGGGGCGTCACCATAATCTGACGTTCGACCTGATCATCGGCTTCGATCCGATGTACTTTGCACCCAAGTATTCGTCGTACTCGCATGACACCTGGCTGGCAGGGCGTACCGACAATGCAGTGAAGTACACCGGCAAGTTTGGTGCGCTGACGGCCTCGGCGCTCTACAGCTTTGGCGTGGACTCGACGATCGCGAACGGCAGCGAAGTTCCGGGCAACAGCCGCGTCGGCAGGGAAATGAGCGCGGGCTTTTCCTATGGCATGGGCAAGTTCCGCGTTGCGGGTGTTTTCGACCAGCTCAATGGCACCTCCGCCGCGACCGCGGGGCGGACCGAGCGTCGCTACGTGGTTTCGGCAGCGGCCGACTTCGGCCCAGTATCGGCCTACTTCGGCTATCGGCGGCTGGTCAGCCAGATCCTGACATCAATGACCCGCACGGACCTGTTCTGGGCTGGTGGTACCTACAACTTCAAGCAGGCACTTGCGCTGACCGGCGCGGTGTACAAGACCAATGACCGCACCTCGGCGAAGGATCCGATGTCCTTGGTGATGTCTGCCGATTACCGGTTCTCGAAACGCACGGACGCCTATCTGACGGCCTCATACACCTTGAACAAGGGCGGCTCGGCGCTCGGTGCCAACGGGTACGACGGCTCCGTGATTGCCGGCGCCAATCAGTTCGGCGCCGTTGTTGGCCTGCGACACAACTTCTGATTGGTGTCGACCGGACGCGCCGGCTGGGTCGCGTCTTTCGGGTGTGCCGCCTTCGCGGCACACCTTTTCTTTCCGGCGCGGCGTAGTTCGCGGGGCCTCTGGAATTATTTGACAGCATATCAAATAAACACTAGATTATTGAGACGGTCGCATTTACGAAGGAGACAGCGTGAGCGAACAAGACAAGCCGCAAGTGACGGCAGGAATGCGAGGTGCCTCATGGGACGCCCGGCTGATGGACCGCCCCTATCAGATGGTGCCCTATGCATTGGGCACGGCCGATGGGCAGCGCACGCTCGGCTTTCTGTTCAGCCTCACTGGCAAGGAAAAGACGGTTGTATCCCTGATGCACCCGCGCGAAATGGCCATCACTCACTACCTGGTGCCGTTCGTGCTCGATGCCGGATGTGCTTGCTGGGTGCAGGGCCCGCGCTCGATCGGCAACGACCTGCGTCTGGAGCATGAGATCGCGCTGTTCGATGTCGCAGCCGGTATGACGCACCTGCGCGATCTTGGTTATGAAAAGATCGTGCTGCTTGGTAATTCGGGCGGCGCGGGCTTGTACACGTTCTACAACCAGCAGTCGCTGACGCCGCGTGAAATGCGTATTGCCCGCACGCCGGGTGGCCGCCCGACGAACCTGGGTGAACTGCATATGCCGGAAGTCGATGCGTTCATCCTTGTGTCGCCGCACCCGGGCCAGGGCAAGCTCCTGATGAGCGGCATTGACCCGTCGGTCACCGATGAAGACGATCCCATGCAGACGGACCCGACGCTCGATCCGTTCTCAAAGGCCAACGGGTTCGATGTGGAATCCGGCAAGGGCCGATACGCGCCCGACTTCATCGAACGATATCGCGCCGCACAGACCGAACGCGTCGCACGCATCGACGCACGCGCGAGGGCAATGCTGCGGGCCAAGCAGGAGGCCCGCAAGCAAGTGAAGTCCGGTGCCGGCACCGATGCTGACCGTCGGCTCGCAGCCCATGCCCCGATCTTCGAGGTCTGGCGTACCGACGCCGACCTGCGCTCATGGGACATCTCGCTGGACCCGTCCGATCGCAAGACCGGTTCTCTCTGGGGCAAGGATCCCTTTGTGTCCAACTGGGGAAGTGTGGGTTTTGGACGTGTTGTCACGCCGGAATCCTGGCTCTCTACCTGGTCGGGGCTGTCATCCAACGCGGCGCTGGACAAGACGATTGGCACGTTGCATCAGCCCACGCTGCTGCTCGAATACACCGGCGATCAATGCACGTTTCCGGCGGATATTCAGGCTATCTACGATCAGATCCCTGCGGCGCACAAGCAGCATATTCGTGTGCGCGGCAACCACCACGGCATGGCGTTGAGCCGCGAGGAGGAGCCCGGGCAGCGCATTGCCGGACGTCATATCGTCGAGTGGCTGCGGGAATCGATGGCCTGAGCGGCACCGCAGACGAACTATATAAATACAGAGGTAGACAACGATGCTGCAACCCACCCACGTACGCCCATCCGTGTTGCTCGATGGCGTGCGCTATCCCGATGAAGACCGCCTTCGCCGTTATGTCGGCGACGGTTACCTGACCGGCGAAACGCTGGTTGGCGCCTTCCGTCAATCGTTCCGCGATCACCATGATCGGCTGGCCCTGGTGGGGCCGGAGGGCGAGTTCACCTATCAGGAGTTGGACGAACGGACTGACCGACTCGGGGCGGCGCTGCTGGCCCTGGGCCTGCGGCCGCTCGACCGTGCGGTCTTTCAATGCGGCAACAGCAATGAGCTGCTGTTCGCATTTCTCGGATGCCTGAAGGCCGGCATCATCCCGCTGTGTTCGCTACAGGCATTCCGCAAGCTGGAAGTGGGTTACCTGGGCAACTTGTGCGAGGCACGCCTGCATTTCGTTCAGGGAGATGACCCCAAGTTCGACGACGTGGCGTTTGCCGAGGAGATGCAGGCGGAAGTACCAAGTTTCCAGTTCATCCTTCAGGCGCGCGGTGAGCGCCGCGGACGAGCCGTATTGCTGGCTGACTTGATCCGCGATATGCCGCTGGCGCGCGCCCAGGCGTTGTTGGCTGACGTCGACCACGAGCCGTTCCAGGCGGCGGTGTTCCAGTTGTCGGGTGGCACCACCGGTGTGCCGAAGATCATCCCGCGCTTTCAGAACGAGTATCTGTACAACATGCGCGCAGTGGCTGCATGCAACGGATATACGTCTGAAGACGTGCTGTTCTTCCCGACGCCGTACATGCATAACCTCAACATGGGCTGCTTCTTCGGTCCGTTTCTGTTGTGCGGCGCGAAGGTGACGGTGGCCCCGGATATCGGCGAGGAAACGCTGCAGTCCCTCGTTCGCAACTACGAACCGACCTGGTTCGGCGTTGCCGGGCCGATCCTGAATCGCATCGCGCCGGAACTGCTGCGTGGCACCGCGTCGGACAAGGCGCGACGCAACTTCATTGCCCCGAAGAACGCTGCCAACCTGACGCGCCTGACCGGATCGCCGACACATCACATCTTCGGCATGACAGAAGGCGTGATCATGTTCACGCGCCCGGAAGACCCTTCGGAGATTCGCGAGCAATCGATTGGTTATCCGGTATCTGATGCTGACGAAGTGCGGATCGTCCATCCCGGCACCGAAGACCCCGTGGCCGATGGCGAGGTTGGTGAAGCGTTGTTCCGGGGGCCGTACACCATCCGCGGCTATTACAAGTCCGAGAAAGAAGATGTCACGCGCTTTACCGCCGATGGCTTTTACCGCTCCGGCGACCTGATGTCTGCTCAGGTGGTTGACGGCAAGCGCTACTACTTCTTCCTCGGGCGGATCAAGGATGTCGTCGATCGCGGCGGTGAAAAGATCAATGCCGAAGAACTCGAGAACGTCATCAACCAGCACCCGTCGATCCTGGCGTCAGCGGTCGTTGGCATGCCAGACAAGGTCTACGGCGAGCGTGTCTGCGCCTTTGTGCTGCTCAAGCCGGCAGCGGCTTCGGGCCTGACACTGCCCGAGCTTGCCCAATACCTGCAGGAAGCCGGCCTCGCCAAGTTCAAGTGGCCTGAGCGGCTGGAAGTCATCCCGGAGTTTCCGCTGACGGCATCGGGCAAGCTCAGCAAGGTCCTGCTGCGTGACCGCATCGTCCAGATGCTGCGCGCCGAAGCGGAAAACGACACTGTTCACCACGCAAAGTGAAGAAGGAAGAGACATGAACCAATCCACGCAAGGCGCCCACGCCAACGTGCCCGTCGTTGCACTGCACGGCGTCCATCACACAGCGCGGCCCACCTGGAAACTTGCGGAAACGGTGCACTTCTACCGCGACCTGCTGGGCCTTCCGCTCGTGCATGCGATTTCGGCGAAAGGGTGGGGACCCGACAATCACGCGGACTTCCTGCATTTCTTCTTCGATAGCGGCAATGGCAGCACGATCGCCTTCTTCTACTACATCGGTACCGAGCGGCCCGACTGGCTGACCGTGCGCGAGCACTACCAGGACCGCGCCACGCACACCGCATGGCGAGTGCGCGACGAAGCCGAGTTGCTGCAGTGGCGCCAGCGCGTGGAGGCGGTGGGCATTCCCTTGCGCTACCAGATTCGCCACGAGGTCATCGAGTCGATCTATTTCAACGATCCGAACGGATACCCGATCGAGATCACCTGGCAGGTGCGCCCGTTCAGCGACGCCGACAAGCAGGATGCCGCGTTCACGATCGATTCCGCCATCGAACTCGAACGCGCGCGGGAGGAGGGCGCCGCCTTTGCATCGATCGAGCCGGTCTGGCAGCGCAAGGCGGAGCGTATCGAGCGCGCCGCGCCGAATGGCGAGAAGGCTTCGGTCTATGTACTCGATGTGCCCGAGTTTGCGCCGCTGATCGACGTGGCCCGTAAGACCGCTGGCTATCAGACCACGGCCATTGGCAATGGCTACGTGCGCATCGACGGCAATCCGGTACTGCAGTTCCGGCGCAAGGAGCTCGGCTTCAAGCCGGCGGTCTGGTACGGGGCGCTGACCGGCGGCCTGGCGGGCAGCATTCGCCAGTTCGACATGGATGCGCTCGTGGTGGCTCCGGGAGATGCGCAATGAAGGTGGCGATCATTGGTGGCGGACCGTCGGGGCTGTTCCTGTCGATCCTGCTCAAGGAGCGGATGGCGCAGGTCGACATCGACGTGTTCGAGCAGAACCCGGAGGATGCGACGTTTGGCTTCGGCGTTGTCCTGGCCGACACAGGCCTGTCGAATCTTCGGGCAGCTTCGCCGATCGTGGTGGACCGCCTGGCCAAGGCCATGCGGTTCAACGACCAGCATTCGATCGTTAGTCACGAGCATCCCATCGTCATGAAGAAGCCCGGTGCAGGTGGTGGTGCCATTCCCCGCATCAGTCTGCTGTCTGTACTGCAGCAGCGCGCAAAAGAGCTTGGCGTACGGGTGACGTACAACAAACGCATTGCCGATTTCGATGCACTCGATGCCGATCTCGTCGTCGGGGCGGATGGTATCGGCTCGCAATTGCGTACCGCCAATGAAGCGGCCTTTGGCACGACGCGCCGCACACTGACGAATCACTTCGCCTGGTTCGGCGTGGCAAAGCCCTTTGCGAGTCCGGCTCTGGTGTTTCGCAAGCACGAGGGTGGCTACTTTGTGGCCCACTATTACCCGTACTCCGATTCGATGAGCACATTCGTGGCCGAGTGCGACCACCAGACCTGGGTCGACTTCGGCATGGAAGAAATGAGTGCCGAAGCGCGGCAAGCGCTCTTCGAGAAAGTGTTTGCCCCGGAACTGGCTGGCCACGGATTGGTTTCGAACAATTCGATCTGGCGACAGTTCCCGGTGATCCTCAATGCCAACTGGCATGTCGGCAAGCAGGTCCTGATTGGCGATGCGCTGACCAGTGCGCATTTCTCGATCGGATCTGGCACCCGGATCGCGATGGAGGATGCCATGGCGTTGGCGGACGCCATCGTGGCGCACCCGGACGATGTCCCGGCCGCGCTGGAGCAGTACGAAGCCGTGCGCAAACCGGAAAAGGCCAAGCTGATCAGCGCTTCGGAGGCGTCGTATAACTGGTACGAGCGCATTCGGGAATGGATGGATCTTCCTACGCCGCACGAGTTCGTGTTTCGCTTTATGACGCGTACCGGCCGTATTGACGCGGAACGTCTGCGGGCTCAGTTTCCGGCGTTGATGGCCGAGTTGGCTGCCGGCGGAGTCGCGGCCGTGGCGGCAGAAGGGCAATCATGATGCGCGCCACGGAGTACGTGCTGAGCGAAAGCCCGTTCGTGGTGCGGCGTACCGTGCGTTGGGGCGACTGTGATCCGGCTGGTGTCGTCTATACCGGCCGCTTCACGGATTACCTGCTCGGCGCGGTTGGACTTTATACCGCGCACATGGCGGGCGGCGACGGCCGGCTGGGAGAGGTCCACGGCGTCGGTACCCCATGCAAGGCCATGCGTTTCGAATTCATCGGCACGCTTTGGCCGGATGACGTGATCGATATCACGTGCACGGTTGAAGCCATTCGGACCAGATCGTTCGATATCCGCTGCGTGGCCCGCCGACCCGACGGCGCCCCGGTCTTCGACGCCATGTTCTCGCCGATTTGCGTGCGGCTGGACCGGCGCGAAGGCACGCCGATTCCTGATTCGCTGCGCGCGGTGCTGAACCGCTTTCTGTCGCCAGCGCTCTGAACTGTTTCTGGAAACAACAATGTCGAAGTACCGAATCGGGCAAATCGTGCCCAGCTCCAACATCACGATGGAGCGCGAAGTCCCTGCCATCTTCAATGCCCGCATGCAGGTGCTCCCAGAGCAGTTCAGTTTCCACGCGAGCCGCGTGCGCATGCATCGCGTGGTGGCTGAGGAACTGGAGAGGATGAACCGGGACATGGGCCGCTGCGCGCTGGAACTGGCCGACGCCCGCGTGGATGTCATGAGCACGGCGTGCCTGGTGGCCACCATGTGCATGGGTAACGGTTATCACCGTCAGGTCATTGAGGAACTCGGTGCCGCCATCGGGGACGCGCCGTATCGCCCGCAGATCATGACATCGGCCGGCGCGCTGGTGGAGGAACTGAAGGACTTCGGCGCCCGGCGCATTTCATTGATGGCCCCGTACAGCGATGCCCTGACGAAAACCGTCGTCGAGTACATCGAGCAAGAAGGCATCGAAGTGAAGGATGTCATCAATTTCTCGATCCTCGACAACCTTGAGGTTGGAGAGCGGGATCCGCTACGACTGCTCGAAGACGTGAAACGGTTGGACACCAAGGGTGTGGACACCGTGGTCCTGTCCGCCTGCGTGCAGATGCCGTCGCTGGCGGCGCTCGAGCCCGCTCAGCAAGCGCTTGGCATTCCGGTGACGTCGACGGCAGCCTGTACCGTGAGGCAGATGCTGCGCAGGCTCGGCCTGGAAGCCACGGCGCCGGGCGCAGGCGCCTATCTGGGCAGCCAGACCGGACTGCGCTGAGCCCCTGCGCAAACCACAAGGCGGCCGCCCACGTAAGGCGCCGCCATGACCACGGAGACCGTGATATGCATGACGCCCCCCAAGTATTGCCCCGTGCTGCCGGCTGGATTTACGTTAGCGTGATCCTCGGTGCCGCCCTCGGGATGCTGGCTGGATACGCCCCTTTGTTCAATGCCACGGCTGGCGTCTTCGTCAGGCCGCTGGCCGCTGAGTTCGGCTGGGGACGCTCGCAGGCGTCCCTGTCGTATGCGGCGTCGATGTTCGGGCTGGCCGTTGTCAGCCCCATCGTTGGCGCCATGATGGACCGTTTCGGTGTTCGTCGGGTGATCGTGTGTTCGGCGATCGTCTTTGGCCTGGCCACTGCCGCGATGTCACTGCAAAACGGCAGCATGTTGATGTGGGTGGCGCTCTCGGTTGTTGTCGGCGTGTCCGGTGCGGCGACCTCGGTGCTGGGCTACCTTGCAGTGCTGCCCCAGTGGTTCGATCGTCGTCTGGGCCTCGCGCTGGGCATTGCGATGTGTGGCCTCGGGGCTGGCACCGTCATCCTGCCGATCACGGCGCAGTTTCTGGTCACGACATTCGGCTGGCGTATGGCCTATGTGGGTCTGGGTGTTGGCTCGGTCGCGCTTTCGTTGGTGGCCTGCGGGCTATTGCGGGAGCGGTTCTCCGGTAGTCGTGGGGTAAAGCATGTGCCGGAAGGTGTAGCGCTGGCTGTGGCGATGCGTAGCTACCGGCTTTGGGCGATCTGGCTGGTGTTCGTATTGAGTTCTGCGGCCACCTTGTCGCTGGGGCCGCATCTCCCATCGCTGTTCGCGGATCGCGGCTTCGATGCGGCCATGGCTGCGCGGAGCGCCTCGATGGTCGGCGTTGGGCTCCTCGTCGGGCGTCTGCTCACCGGGCTACTGATCGACAAAATCCATGCGCCACTGGTGGCAAGCGTCTTCTTCGTCGGGGGCGCGGTCGGGGTATTCCTGCTGCGCGGGACTCACGACTACGCCGCGTTGCTGGTGGCAACCACGCTCATCGGCCTGACTATTGGGGCGGAGGGCGACCTGATTTCCTATCTGGTCCGGTCATACTTCGGTCTGGCCTCGTTTGGCTCGCTGTTTGGCATTGCCTTCTCCGGCTACGGCTTGGGTGCAGTCATCGGTCCGATCGGGCTGGGCGCCTGGTTCGATCGGCATGGCAGCTACGATGTGCCGTTGCTGATCCTGCCCTGCATGCTGCTGGCTGCCGCCGCGCTGGTCCTGTCTCTCGGACGCTACAGAGCTGGCGCGAAAGGGCAGGACGTAACGGCGGTGGCGTCAGCCTAGGGGTACGCGGTGGATGGCATGCGGGGTGATCGGGGATAGAATTGGCATACCACCAATTTCTAGTCGGTCTGATCGTCCAACGCCCATGCCTGCCGCCCGTAAGTCGCCCGCTGCCAAGGTTGCCGCACAGCCCACGCCCAATCCGGTGCCGCGTCGACGCGGCCGACCACCGAAAACGGAGTCCCCGATCGGCGCCGAGCCCATGCTCAGCCGCACGACGATCCTGCAGCATGCGATCAAGCTGACGAAGACCTTGCCGCTGGACCAGATCTCGATGGTCCAGCTTGCCAAGGACTTTGGCGTGGCACCGGGGCTGATCCACTATTACCTTGGTGGCCGCGATCAACTGGTGTCAGGTGTACTGAACGATTACTATCGCCAGCGCACCCTGCGGATCCCGCCTTTGACGGGCGACTGGCGCGCGGACGTCGAGCGCATCGCGCGGCTCAGTTTCCAGGTGGCAGTGGAAAACCCCGGCGTCAGCAACTATGTGGCGTCGCATAACCGGTACCGTCTGTTCCAGGATGTGCAGCCGGGCGAAACCGACTATGGCCTGGAGTTCTTCAACCGGATGACATCGGCGATCATGCAGGGCGGTTTTTCCGCCGAGCAAGTCGCCTTGGGTTACCACTTGCTGGCGCAGTACCTCGTCGCGGCAAGCATGGCGGAAGCCTCGCGCCAACTGCCTGCCTATCACCAGGCATTTATTCAGAACAAGCTGGATTCGGTATCGGCCGAGCAGTATCCCGGTGCGCGCTTTGTCAGCCGATCGTTCTCGCAACTGTCCTCCGATACCGCCTTTGAAGAAGGACTTCGCATTACGCTCGACGGCATCGCTGCCTGGCAGCGCGAAGCAAAACCTGCGAAGAAAAGAAGCGCGCGTTCCGCGTAACCGGTAGGACGGGGGCCCCCACTTTCTCGATGCCACCTCGCTAGTGGTATCTACTTATTTGAGATGCAGTCAATAAAACTACAATCATTATTTGACGGTATATCAAATAAGTGCCGCGACGATGACGTCGCCGGTACGCCAGACGTGGAGACAACATGAAACGCCCCTTTCTCGCACTGACGTTGCTAGCCTTGGCCCTGCCGGCCGTTGCCAGCACGTATCCAGACAAGATGGTTCGGATTCTCGTGCCATCAATTGCGGGTAGCGCGCCGGATATCATCGCCCGGCAGGTTGCCGAACGCCTGACCAGCGCCTGGAAGCAGCAGGTGATTGTGGAGAACAAGCCCGGCGGTAACGGCATCGTCGCGATGAGCGCGCTCAAGCAGGCGCCGGCCGACGGGTACACGCTTGTGCTGTTTCACGCAGCGGCGGCTGTCACGACGCCCGTCATGTACAAGGAAGCGAAATTCGATATCCAGCGCGACACGGAAGTGGCTGCGACGCTGGCGTACACGCCGATGATGTTCGTGACCGGCCCCGCGACGCCCTACAAAATTCTTGGCGATGTCATCAAGGACGCCAGGGCACGTCCTGACGACGTCGTGATCGGAAGTCCGACCCGTGGCTCCGTTCCCCATCTCACGGCGGAGATGATGGGGCAGTTGCAAAAGGCAAAGTTCCGGCAGGTGAGTTTCAGCGGCACAACTCAAGCCATCCAGGCTGTGGTGAAGGGCGATATCCCGGTCTATGTCGATGGCATCGCGCCGCTCGTGCCCCTGGTGCGTGGCGGTCGCCTGAAGGCGCTTGCCGTGACTTCGGATGTGAACCTGCCCGGTCTGGAGGGCATTCCGCTGGCCAAGGACGTCGCGCCCGGTCTTGTCGCCAAGGGCTGGTTCACGATCTTCGCGCCCAAGGGGACGCCAGCGCCGGTGCTGGATCGCGTCAACGCTGCCGTCAACCAGTCGTTGACGCAGCAGCCGTTTGTCGATCGGCTCAAGGACCTGGGCACGTATCCAATGCCGATGTCGCGGCCGGAAGGCGCAAGGTTCATCGAGGCCGAGAAGCTCCGTTGGGAGAAGGTGATTTCGGACGCCGGCGTGAAGCCGGAATGATGCCGATCCAGTGCTGATCTTCCTTCGGAGAACATATGCGTGATCTTTTTTCCCGGGCAGGGACCGGCCCGGTCATCGGCTTCCGCCTGTTTTGTGCGGGAGCATGCGCGGCGCTCGCCGTCCTGGCTTCGACTTCCTATGCAGATTCGATCGGACAGCCGCACAGTACCTCGGCGGCGCAGTCCGGCGCCAGCCTCGTACTGCTGGGAACGGCCGGCGGCCGGACCTCCTGGCGAGGTTCGCAGTCTGCGGGAATCGCTTCCGCGGTAGTGGTCAATGGCCAGGTCTACCTTGTCGATTTCGGCGCGGGCTGGCTGCGACGCTACTTCCAGGCGGGCTTGGGCGCGCCGCCACCAGGACGCGGCCTCGAAACATTACGAGCGGCATTTATCACGCATTTGCACGCCGACCACATCGTGGACTATCCGTCGCTCGTCCTGTTTGGTGCGTCGGACGGCTTGGCCGAACGGCGTCAGAAACTCAAGGTGATCGGGCCCGGCTCACGCGGAAAACTCCCGCCCGCGAGCGGTGGCAACGACGGGGTGGCGGATGTCGTGGCACCCGAGCAGCCGATGCCTGGCACGGTTGCCATGACCGAGGCGCTGTACCGTGCGTTCGCCGCGGACATCAACGACAACATTCTGGATAGCCGCAAGCCGAATCCCCATAGCCGCGTCGATGTGATGGATATCACGCTGCCTGCAGGCCTTGACGTTGATCCTGATCGCGATCCCGCGCCGGCGATGGCTCCGTTCGAGATCTACCGTGACGAGAACGTCAGGGTGACGGCAATACTGGTGAACCATGCCCCCGTCTATCCGGCATTCGCATTTCGGTTCGACACCTCGACTGGGTCCGTTGTCTTCTCAGGCGATACCAGCCCTGACCCGAATCTGATTCGGTTGGCGCAAGGTGCCGATGTGCTGGTGCATGAGGTGATCGACACCGCCTGGGTGGATTCCCTGTACCCGAAGCCCCGGAGCGCGGCAGAGGAAGCCAAGGCGCACCATCTTGTTCATGCGCATACCGCCGCATCGGATGTCGGTGCCGTCGCCGAAGCGGCTCACGTCAAGACCCTCGTCCTGTCGCATCTGGCGCCCGCCGACAGCGATCCCCACCGATGGGCAGCAGCCAGCCAAGGCTTTTCGGGGAAGGTGATCGTTGGTCGCGATCTCCTGTGGATTCCTCTTGTGCCTGCTGCACCGGAATCGAAACTGCGCGCGGGTAGCACCCCCTAGCTTTCCAGATTTTTTCCTATGGCAACTGCGCGCCCTCGGCGTGCGGCCTGCGCTCGTCCCGACGGCGAGGCTGAAGATGCCTGCAAGCCAGATGTATCACGACAACAAAGGAGATAGTGGTGAAATTGAATCGTTTTGCAGCAGTTGCCCTGGCCGCGTGCTCGGGTTCCGCATTGGCCCAGTCGAGCGTTACGCTCTACGGGGTGGTCGACGCAAGCATCGAGTACGTGAACCACGTGGGCGCGGTGCCCACAGCGGCCAATGGCTTCAATCCAGGGCCGGGGCGTGACGTCGTTCGCATGAATTCGGGCGGCTTGTCCGGTTCCCGTTGGGGTATCCGCGGCGTTGAGGACCTCGGCGCAGGGACGCAAGCTGTATTTGTGCTCGAAAATGGATTCAGCGGTGACACCGGCACGATGCAGCAGTCTAGCCGACTGTTCGGTCGGCAGGCCTTTGTGGGGATAAAGAACGCGACCTATGGCCAGATCAGTCTGGGGCGCCAATACACCTCGTTGTTCGACAGCATCGTAAACTTTGTGCCGGCGTACTTTGCCACGCAGTACGAGCCGATCACGCTCTTTACCGGTGCGAACTTCCGTGAAGACAATACGATCAAGTACACCTTGAATGCGGGCCAGTTCACCGGCGTTGCGCATTATTCCTTTGGCACTGGTCTGGCTTTGCCGCAGACTGTGCAGACAGGCCTGGCGATCGGTGGCAATGGCGAAGTACCGGGTCAGGCGCGAAGAGACAGTGCTTATGGCGCGTCTCTGTCCTACGCTGGCGGTTCGCTGTGGGCGGCCATCGCGTACGACCAGTTCAATCCCACCATTGGCACGACAACCAGCGCGAGCAGTGGCAGTTTCAAGAAGGCGACGGCGGCGCTGAGCTACAGCCTGCCTTGGGGGCGCATCATGGGTGGCTATCGTTGGGGGCAAAACAAGACACCGGCGGGCGCGACAATCGGGCGAGATGACTTCTTCTGGGTTGGTGGCATATATCAGGTAGGGCCGGCGCTCAGTCTCACGCTCGAGTACGACTATGACAAGGTCCGGAATGTATTCGGTAACACGAGCGTCGCTAATCCCTGGCAGGTGAACCTGATTGCCGATTACAGCTTCTCGAAGCGAACGGATGTGTACCTGTCGGCCGCCTACGCAAAAAATGCAGGTTTGATGCTTGACTCTGCGCTGATTGCCTATGCGAATAGCCTCTCGCTCGGTAACAGCTATGTGCTTGGCAACGGCAACTCGTCGATGGTGGGTGTGTCGGTTGGCGTTCGTCACAAATTCTGACGCACCCGAACACATACCGTCCGATCCCGTGCTGCCGATTGTTGGCAGGCGCAATCGGACGGAAATGCAGCGGCATCCCAGCGTCGTCAGTCGGCCAGAGTGCTCGACGCTGCGTCCTTCCGACGGCCGCTGGATTGCGTATGGCTACACTGCTTCTCACTATTTGGCTGTTCGCGCTCGCGCTCCTCAGCTCTGGCTGTTGCCGGGGGCTGTCGGCCGTGCGGCATGTCTGGAGCATAGTCATCGACGTTCGAGATGAAGTGCTATGGTAAGGTCGCTACGATGAGTTCCTAGACTTCAACATGTGGTGCATGGGCGAGCACTTTTGTGCTGGTCGAAGAGAGTGAGGCAGTGTGAGTGATGCCAAACAGGACGCGCAGCGCGCGCTTCGGGCTGACAGAGTTTCAATCAGCAGGGCTTTGCGCCTGAGTGTGCCGCCAGAAGCCAGGCCGGCCCCGGTCAACATGAAGGACTGGATTCGGCAACGGAAAGAGCAATTGCAAGCTGCCCGTGCCGCAGCCAAGCAAAGGCGTGATCTGCTAAAAGCCGAAATCCTGTCGGCGGCGCAAGACGTTGCCCGAGAGGAACGTATTGCCGCACGGCAGGAGGCCGTGCGCCGGAAAGCGGAAGCCAGGACCGCACGAACCTACGCGCGGGAGGACGCACGCGCTATTGTCGAATTCGAGCGCGGCAAAAAAACCCGCCCGGAGTCAAAGCCAAAGACGCTTGCCCAGGAGAAGCACAAGCTGGTCTCTTACGCGGATCTGCTGCGAATGCGTGGGTGATTCCTGGACAACGACGTCGGTTTGGTGAGCGGGCAGGTTTTGGTGCCTAGTCGACACGAAAGCGTTCCAGGGACTCCCCAACATTGAAGGCTGCGTTGAAGCGATTCTGGCACTGGCCGGAGTCTGACGATGGAGTAGAGCTATTGAGCCGCCCAACTGGGCGGCTTTTTGTTCGCCGGCGCCGCATCAGGCGAGACAGGCAGGGGGTGATACACCCGGAACTTTCGGTACCAATATGATTGACATGGTACCGAAATGGGACTTACATTGCCTTCAGACCTAAAACAAGGCGATGGAGACAGAATGGCCCCCCAGGCATCCGCCCGATACGGCTGCGCCACGATTGCGCAGCTCTACACCTCTGCTTTTCGTGCTTGTCCCCAGGCCTTGGCGCTGGTCGAGGACGGTGTGACACTCACCTATGAAGCGTTGGCCCGGCGCTCGTACCGCATGGCCAGGTTGTTCCATGCACGCGGCCTTGAACGTCAGGATGTCGTGGCCTTTCTGGTGGGCAATCGAGTCGAGGCAGTCGTGGCGATCATCGCGGCGCAGCTTGCAGGACTCAAGGCGGTTTCATTGCATCCGATGGCGTCGGAGGAGGACCACGCCTTCGTGCTTGGCGACGCCGGTGTGAAAGCGCTGGTGGTCGACGATGCGCGTTTCGCGGCGCGCGCGCAGGTCCTGCAGGCGCGTGTTGCAAACGTGCTGATGATGCCGCTGGACGACGGCGTGCTCGGTGCTGGTCTCGCGAGTCAGGCGGCGGCCATGGACGACGCGGAGCTCGAACCGGGCGACGACGCCGCGGAGATCAGCAAGATCTCATACACCGGCGGTACCACGGGTCGCTCCAAGGGCATCCTCCATACGCACCGCACGGTGGTGACGATGCTGCAGGCCATGCTGGCGACGTATGAATGGCCGCAGCAGATCCGCTATCTGGTGACCACGCCGATTTCACATGCTTCGGGCAGCCTGATCCTGCCGACGCTTTTGCGCGGCGGTACCGTGTACCTGTGTGACAAGTTCACCCCGTCTGACTTTGTGACGCGGGTAGCAACGCATCGCATCAATCTGACCTTTCTGGTGCCAACGCAGATCTACGCCTTGCTGGATCACGCTGGCCTCGCGGAGGCGGACTTGTCCAGCCTGGAGCTGGTGCTGTATGGCGCCTCGCCGATTGCGCCGTCTCGCCTGCAGGAAGCACTGAACAGGATTGGCCCGGTATTCGGCCAGGTCTACGGTCAGGCCGAGGCGCCGATGACCATCAGCTATCTGTCCAAGCGCGACCATGACTTGTCTCGCTCGCACCTGCTGAGCTCATGCGGCAAGGTCATGGTCGGCAATCAGGTCAAGTTGTTAGACAGTGCGAGGCGAGAAGTGGCGGTCGGCGAAGTCGGCGAGTTGTGCGTGCGCGGTCCGCTGGTGATGGATGGTTATCTCAACCGGCCCGAAGAGAACGAGAAAGTATTCGCTGGCGACTGGCTGCATACCGGTGACATGGCGCGCCGCGATGCGGCGGGCTACCTCTACATCGTCGATCGTGCCAAGGACATGATCATCACCGGTGGGTTCAACGTTTATCCGAGCGAGGTTGAACATTGCCTGGCACAACACCCGGCCATCGCCATGTCCGCGGTGTTCGGTGTGCCCGACGAGAAGTGGGGCGAATCTGTCACGGCCATTGTGGTGCCGAAGCCAGGACAGGGACCAGATGCGGGCGAGCTTATCGAGTTCGTCAAGAGCAGGAAAGGCGTGGTCAATGCGCCCAAGACGGTGATCTTCGCGGAGCAGTTGCCGATGACGGCGCTTGGCAAGATCGACCGCAAGGCCATCCGCGGCAGCTACTGGAACGGCAAAGACCGACAAGTAGCCTGAAGTCGCAGCGGCACCGGCCATGAAGGTGTCCCGCAAAGCCATCCAAAAAAAGAGAAGGAGACAATCATGGGTTTGACCCGCAAACTGCTGGGCGCGTGCGCCCTGACGCTTGCCTTTGCCGGCACTACCGTGCACGCGCAGGACAGCTATCCCTCCAAGCCGATCCGCTTCATCGTGCCGTTCGCGCCCGGTGGCGTGACAGACCTGACCGCGCGTACTTTCGCCAAGTACATGGGGGATGCCCTCAAGCAGCCGCTCGTTACCGAGAACAAGGCAGGCGCTGGCGCTACCATCGGCGCCAACTTCGTTGCCCATGCCGCACCTGACGGCTACACGATGCTGCTGGGTACCAACGTCACCCATGCCATCAACCCGCGCCTGATCGCCGCCACGCCGTATGACCCGCTCAAGGATTTCCAGGCCGTTGCGATTTTTGGCCTGAATGGCAACGTGCTGCTAGTGAGCAATTCGTTCCCGGCGAAGACCTTCGCCGAGTTCCTGGCGTACGTGAAAGCGCGCCCTGGCCGCGTCAATTACGCTTCCGGCAGCGTCGGCAGTTCCGCGCATCTGGCGGCCGAATTGCTCAAGCAGGACGTGAAGGGCCTCGACTATACGCATGTGCCATATGGCGGTCCCTCCGAAGCCATGAGCGCGCTCATGGGTGGGCACGTCGATTTCCTGTTCGCCAACATTGGCGCAGCGGTTACTCAGATCCAGTCTGGCAAGGTAAGGGCGCTCGCCGTTACCACCGCCAAGCGCGCGCCTCAGCTTCCCGATGTGCCGACGGTGGCAGAGTCCGGCGTGCCTGCGTTTGAAGTCGTGGGCTGGATGGCGGCATTCGTACCAAAGGGCACGCCGGCGCCTACCATTGCGCGCCTGAACCAGGTCATCAATCAGGCGCAGAAGAACCCCGATCTGCGCAAGACCCTGGATGCCGCAGCGCTGATCCCCATTGTGGATAGCCCCGAACAGAGCAGCCGATTTGTGCAGGAGGAATACGAGAAATGGGGGCGCGTCATCCGAGCCGCCAACATACCGCCGCAGTAGGCGGCGAGCGTCGGCTCGGCGCCTTCCCTGCGTGGCGGGAACGGAGGTATCCGCTCAGCCGCGGGGTTGCTTTGCCCGTGGGGTGGGCGTTGACGGCCTGACCAAAAGGCCGTTCAGAATGAGTTCGTAGAATTCGCTGAAGGCATCGCCGATCTTCATGCCGGTCTGCTGCAGGAACTGCTGGTTGCGCAGACGGTGTGCCGCGCCCAGGATGGCTTCGGAAACCAGGCGCGGATTGTGCGGGGCCATCAGCCCCTGTCTCACACCTTCCTCGATCATGCTTTCCAGTCCGCGCACGCGCGCGAGCTGGTAGTCATCGAACACCTTGCGGCCGCTCTCGATGGCGTCCAGGTCGGTAAGGGCCGCCTTGCTCAGTCCCGTGGCATTCAGGGTGGCATGCATATAGGCCGAGATGGCCTGCGCTGCGTCGGGAGCGCGCCTGGCTGCCGCGTAGCCTTTTTCCAGATTGGCTTCCAGCACATTGCGGCAGACGTGAACGAACAGCTCTTCCTTGGTTGTCGCGATTTCGTACAAGCGCCGGCGCGAGCATCGCATGCGCTGAGCCATCTCTCCGATGGTCAGCGTCGAGACACCCGTGGTGATCAGCAGGTGCGTCAATTCCTCGAGGAAGGCTTCGTCGGTACGTCGTGTTGCCATGGGATGTGAGGCGTGCCGGGCGCAGAAGGCGAGCAGGGCGTGAGTCAGGAAGCCAGTATCTTAGTGGATTCCACGTGAAGGGCGGGAGGGTACGCCTGCGTGGGGCGGGCGCGCGACTCCGAGAGATCGCGATTCGCCGTGCCGAAGCAGGCTGACATGAGAAGGCACCTTGCAGGAGATGGCACCGCTCTCACTGCGCCGCCCGTCGTCCCCCCACAGCCTTGTCCATCACCTCGGCCTGCAACGCTTCACTTGGATTGGTGAACGTTTGCCGCCGCAGCGTTTCAAGCTGCTGTGCGCGGTCCTGTTCCGACAAACCGGCGAACGAGACGATCTGCGACCGCTGGGCTGCGTAATCGTCGTAGCGCTGCTGCCAGGCCTGCTCGGCCTGCGCCTGCTGCTGATAGCGTTGGGCGACCTCGGGACCGTATGCCTGAGCCAGGGACGCACCGATCTCCTGCGTGCTACGTCCTGCCGTCTGCATACTGGCGATCGTCTTGCTGATCGCCTGCGGCCTTGCTTCGGCTTCGCGAGCGGCACGTACAGACTCGGGCAGCGTGGCGTCCAGTGCGGACAGGCGGCGCTGTCGTTCGGCGTCGTCGAGGCCGGGCTCGGTGGCTATCTCCAGGCGCGCGAGCATGGCGTCGTCGTAGGCTTGCTCGTCGTCGAACCAGATGGCCACGACGTCTGGCAAGTGGCGCGCTCGCGCGGCATTGCGGTCGGCTATCAATGCGCGCAGGCGTTGCACCTGACTGGTGTCCGGCGCGCCAATCACACTGGTCATCGGTCCATCGGAGGCTTTGGGCTGAATCTCGGACAGGTATGCCCGGTAGCGTTGCCACAGTTGCCACGCCTGGTCCTCGGCCGGTTGCGGCACATGTTTGCGGATGTCGTCGCGCACCAACTGGTCCAATGCCACGGCGTCGCCGGCGTCATGGCTGGCGCTCAGGAAGAAGTCGAAGTAGGTGCGCAGCGCGCGCGTCAGGCGCAGATTGCCTTGCGCGTCGGCTTCCGGGCCCGGTGGAATATCGACGCCCGCCAACGACGGCATCTCGGTGATGTTTCGCGCGCGGATGCTGTCAGCGGGTGATGCCGATAGCTCCGGCCTTGCGTCCGTGCGGGACCGTGCCTGCAGTGGACCTTGCGTCGGTTCCGTGGGTGCCGTTGCCCAATAGACGGCGGCACCCACGAGCCCGGCTACTACCAGGACCAGGTTGACCCCTGGCCTTCGCTCAGAGCTGATCATTGCGCAAGCGGTTGGCGTGATTCAGGATTACCGTGCGTGGGTCGACGTCCTGATACATACCGAGCATCTGATTGATCTCGTCGAGATGGTTCCAGTAGTAGTCGGTGGAAAGCACGCGTCCCCACTTGGCGCTGCACACCGACACCATCCCGTCGTTGGGGCCGGCGCCCTTCATGCCCATGACACTGGCAGCGGCCGCCATGGCTGCCGTGGATGGGTCAAGCAGGTTCGAGCGCAGCAGGTTGATAGGGCCGCCCCGGCCGGTCCAGGAGTAAGCGGCCTGGGTGTAGGTGACGAGATTTCCGTTGGCATTGCGCCCCTGCCGTTGCTCGGCGACTGCTCCCGGGGTGTCGCAATCCGGGCCCAGCGCGGATTGCGAGCCAGGCGCCAGGGTGGCGTTGAGCCGCGCGTTCTGCTCGGCGGCGCCCTGGCTGGTCAGGATGCGCGCCGAGGCAATCGCGTCCTGGTTCAGCGCCTGTCCATTGAACATGCCGTTGAACCAGCCCAGAAGATTCGTTACGCCCTGAATCACGTTAACCAGCGCCGGCCCCGCAAGTGGAATGCTGCTGATGCCGTTGATGACGTCCAGCACGACGTCGGCGAGTTGGCTGCCGCGGTGCGGGCTACCGATAGTCGTCACCGATGCCACATCCTGCGGCGACATGGCAGCCAGCATCCGCGAGGTGGGCCCGCCCTGGCTGTGTCCGATCAGATTGACCTTGTCGGCGCCGGTCTCCAGCTTGACCGCGCGTACATAGGCCTGCAGCGCCAGCGCGCGTTCTTCATCGCTGTTGAATGACGGCACCGTGGACACGTAGACTGTGGCGCCATTGGCTCGCAGCACCTCAGGAATGCCGTACCAGTAGTCGATCACGCCGCCAATTTTTGCCGCGCCGGTCAGGCCATGCACCAGCACGATCGGATAGCGTGTCTTTGCATAGTCGCTGCTGGCCGTGGCGCTGGCTGGCCAGGCCATGGCGATGGCTGCGGCGATGGCCGCCGCAGTTCCCGCCGCAGTTCCCGCGATGGCGCTTGTGGACCTGCGTGTCCCTGCCTTCAGCGTGACGGTGTCCTGATGCGCGCAAGCCCGGCCGGGCCCACGACGATTGCCGTGTTCCATCTGGTCTCCTCGGTGGTGGAACCATTTGTTTGAAACAGTAAAGACACCTGACTTTGCGAGCACAATCAAAACCTTAGGTGGTTTCCTCCAAACACTCGCGCATGTCGGGGTTATCCCTTGGAAGGGCTCCGCACTATCGGTAGCGGCCACGGGCGCCGGCCCGCTATCGCATCCTCAAAGCCCACCTTCAACAAATGCAAATTGCCGGCCCAGCGGGTCTGCCGCAAAGTCTCCCCCAACTCACCGCACGACAAATTCGCGATAAAGCCGGTGAGCAATGGAAGTCCTGATGCAGAAAACAGGTGGAGACAATGCTACGAATTTTTCTTGCCGCGGTAATGCTTGTGCTTGCGAACGGCTCGGCACTTGCCGATGCCTACCCATCCCGTCCCGTCAGATTGCTGGTTGGGTATGCGCCGGGTGGGCCGGTCGATACTGCCGCGCGCATCTACGCGGACTACCTCGGGCGTGTGCTCAAGCAGCCGGTAATCGTCGATAACCGAGCAGGTGCCAGCGGCGCCATCGCGGCTGGCATGACGGTCAGCGCCAAGCCTGACGGCTACACGCTCTATTTCGTGGCCAGCCCCACGATGACAATGACGCCGCTGATCCAGAAGTCCGTCAGCTTCAAGCCGGCACAGGATTTCAGCTATGTCGGCCTGATCACCGACTACACCAACGTGCTGCTGATCAACAAGGATTTCCCGGCCAAGAACGTGGACGAGCTGGTCACGTACGCACGCAAGCATCCCGGCGAAGTGAGCTTTGGTTCGGCGGGCGTGGGTGCGTCGAACCATCTGTCGGCGGAACTGCTTGCGCAGATGACAGGAGTGAAGATGCTGCACGTGCCATACAAGGGCAATGCGCCGGCTATGGCCGACGTCATCAGCGGCAAGGTGACCTTCATGTTCGATATCACCGGGACGGCCATCGGCCATATCCGGGGCGGCAAGGTACGTGCGCTGGCCGTGACGTCGAAAACGCGCAACCCCGCGCTGCCCAATGTGCCGACACTGGTCGAATCCGGCCTCAAGCAGTACGACCTGACGGGCTGGTACGCGCTGGTTGGTCCCCCGGGACTGCCTGCCGATGTGACGGATCGGCTCGTGAAAGCGCAGCAGACCGTGGGGCAGGATGCGGCCTACCGGGAGCGGATGGTCGACGGTGGCTATGACCTGAACGTGTCCGGCCCGGCCGCGCTGCAAGGGCGTATCAAGAAGGAACTCGCGCTCTGGGGCAACGTGGTCAAGACGGCGAATATCGAGGTCGAGTAAAAGGTATAAGCGAGGCATAAGCGAGGCAAAAGCGGTCGAAGAATGGAGGTCGGGCAAGCCGGATCACCCGGCGGTTTCGCGCGGGCGAAGTACTGCTTTTCGAACGGCGAATTGCGCTGGCACCTTGCTGACCCTAGACTTCGACGTGTGACCCGACCGCGCCCTGATCGGGCCCGGTCGGGCCGTGTTCCACTCTCCATGAGGATTTGAGCCAGATGCCGCAGGAGCGACCGATCGCGCATCGGATCAGCGATATCCCCCGCCATTGGGCGACCCGTACCCCGCACAATGTGGCGGTGCGCGAGGGCGACCGTGTCGTCACCTATGCGCAACTCTGGGAAGGCGTCGAACTGGCCCAGCGTTATCTCGAAGCGCAGGGTGTCAGCACCGGCGATCGTGTGCTGATCGTCGCGGAGAACAGCCTGGCCATGATCACGCTGATCTTCGCCTTGTCGGAGCTTGGTGCGTGGCCGGTTGTGACGAATGCCAGGCTGACTGCGCGTGAGATCGAGGAGATCCGCGCGCATTGCACGCCGCGGTTGATGCTATTCACGCATGCCGCATCCCCCGATGCATTGCGGCATGGCTTGCGCTATCGCGCCCGCGAAATCTCGCCACCGGGCCTAGGTCCGCTGATGGCTGCCGACGTGGATGCCGGCAGCGAGCGCGAGCCTGCCGAACTGGCGCGCGACGTGGCCGCGCTGATCTACACGTCAGGCACTACAGGCCAACCCAAGGGCGTGATGGTCACGCATCGCGGATTGCTGCACTACGCCCGCGTGACGGCGGAGATCCGCCGGATGGGGCCGGAAGACTGCGCGTTCGCGATCATGCCGATGTCGCACATCTTCGGGCTGGCGACGTTGCTGCTCGCCACGTTCCAGGCCGGTGGCAGCCTGTATCTGGTTGCACGCTTCAACGTGGCCGATACCTGCGCGGCGCTGCAACGCGACGATATCTCGATCCTGCAGGGTGTGCCGGCGATGTTCAGTCGCATCCTGGCTTACCTGGGCAAGACCGGCGTCACCACGCTGCATCCGAAGCGTTTGCGTTATCTCTATACCGGCGGTGGCCCGCTCGATCTCGCGCTCAAGCGCAACGTCGAGGCGATGTTCGGTCAGCCGCTGCATCACGGTTATGGCATGACCGAGTACGCAGGCTCGCTGTTCATCACGCGCACGGACCGGCCCCGCAGCGACAGCTCTGCCGGGGAGATCGTGGAAGGCGCGGAGTTGCGCGTGGTGGGGCCGGGTGGCGAACCAGTGCCCGAGGGCAGCCCCGGAGAGTTGTGGGTGAGAGGCCCCGGTGTCATGCGTGGCTACTATCGCGCACCCGAACAGACTGCGGAAGCATTGCGCCCCGATGGCTGGCTCAATACGGGCGACATCGGACGCATCGATCAGGATGGTGCGTTGTTCATCGTGGGCAGAACGCGTGATCTGATCATCCGTTCGGGCTTCAGCGTTTATCCGATCGAAGTGGAGTCGGTCATCAACTCGCATCCGTCGGTCCGCTTGTCTGCCGTGGTCGGCAATCCGGCGGAAGACGGCGACGAGGAGATCATCGCGTTCGTCGAGATTCGCGAAGGCGAAACGTTCGACGAAAGGGATCTTCACGCCTACCTTGCCGAAAGGCTCTCGCCGTACAAGCGCCCGGCGCGTATCGTGCGCGTGTCGGCGGTGCCGACGACGGCCAGCGGCAAGCTGCACAAGCACCGGCTGCGGGGAATGATTGCGGAACTGGTCTAGCCGGGGTCTAGCCGGGGTCTAGCCGGGGTCTAGCCGCGGTATGAGCGGCTCGGGGCGTCGGCAATCGTCAGACCGGGTTGCCGATGCCGTCCTCGACCAGCAGTTCCACCAGCTTGCGCGCGAACACGGGTAGCGCGTCCAGGTCCGCCACGCAGATCTGCAACTTGCGCTCGGCCCACTCATCCTCGATCGGTACGATCTTCAGCGCCATGGTCTGGGCAAGCCGGCGCGCGGTGCTCTCCGGCAGCACGCCGATCCCCACGTTTGCCTCGATCATGCGCGCGGCGGTCTCGAAGTTGCTGACCTGGATGCGCCAGCGCAGGTTGCGCTGCAGGTCCGATGCGGCACGCTTCAGGAAGTTGTGGATGGCGCTTTCTTCGGGCAGGCCGATGAAATCCTGATCGAGCGTTTCGACGAAGCGCACCCGCTTCTTCTGGGCAAACGGATGGCTGAGTGCCGTCGCCAGCACGAGCCTGTCGAGCCGATAGGGCATCACTTCCAGGCCTTCCATGTTGACGCCGCTGGCGGCGATGCCGATATCGACCATGCCTTCCTGCACGGCCCTGACGATATCCGGACTGAGGCGCTCCCGGATGTCGACCGTCACGTCGGGGTGATTGACGAGGTACGTACGCAGCACACCGGGCAGGAACTCGCTCATCGCGGTGGTGTTGGCGAACACGCGTACATGCCCCTTGATACCGGACGAATACTCCTGCAGGTCACCGCTCAACTGCTCGATCTGGCGCAGCACGCGCCGGGCGTGCGCAAGCAGCGTCGCGCCCGCTGGCGTTACCTTGACGCCGAGGCTGCTGCGGCTCAGCAGTTTGACGCCAACCTGTTCTTCCAGGTTCTTGATGCGTGTGCTCGCAGCCGGCAGGGATAGGTGGCAACGTTCTGCACCGCGGGTCAGGCTGCTGGCCTCAGCGATATGCGTGAAGAGATTCAGATCGACCAGGTCGAAGCGCATGACGTTGTCTCCAGAATAGTCAGCGATTATCCCCCCAACGGGCCCATTCGATCTATTCGCGCAACTACGGGGGGACTTCCGCGCAGGCGAACGCAGGATTCAACACATGCAAATGGCGGGATGGCCAAGGATCGGCCAAGCTGACCGTGGTAGACGAAAAATGGAGACAGGCATGACAGAAGAAGACGGCTTGCTGATGGAAATCTCGGATGGCGTGGCAACGCTGACGCTCAACCGTCCGAAGCAGAAGAACGCCCTGAACGGTTCCATGCGCGACGGGCTATGCGACGCAGTACAGCGGATTCGCGCCGACCGCTCGGTGCGCGCCGTAGTGTTGCGCGGCGCCGGCGAGGACTTCTGCTCCGGTGGCGACATCCGCGCGATGAACGTGACGGAGGCGGATGCGGGCCGCGCGCGCATGGACGACATGCATGGCTGGATCGCCATGCTGGTGGATCTGGATCGTCCCGTGGTTGCGGCTGTCGATGGGGTGGCCTATGGGGCCGGCTTCAGCATTGCGCTGCTTGCCGATTTCATTGTGGCGTCGCCGCGCGCGCGCTTCTGCATGCCGTTCATGAAAGTTGGCCTGGTGCCCGATTGCGGCGCGCTATACACGCTGCCGCGAGTGGTAGGCATGGCGAAAGCGCGGGAACTGGTGTTCAGCGCGCGCGAAATCGGCGCGGAGGAAGCGCGCCAGATGGGCGCCGTGTTCGAGATCGTGCCGCAGGACAAGCTCCATGCCCGCGCCGACGAACTGGCTCGCGGCCTGGCCGGCGCTTCGCCGGCTGCATTCGCCATGGCCAAACGCGCGTTGAACCAGTCGCTCGGCAGCGACGTGCGTGCCATGCTGGAAATGGAGTCGCTGGGGCAGGGCATCGCCTTCACCACCAGCTACCACCGCGAAGCTGTGCGCCGCTTCAAGGAGAAGGAGCCGCCGCTGTTCCGCTGGCCTGCGGCGCCTCGGGACTGATCTCGGGACTGATGGCTGCCGGGGGCATCGCCCCCGGTCTCACGTCACCCTCAGGGTCATCCGTCACCCAGCCGTCACCCGGCCGTAATACCGGCTGTCTGGATGACCTTCTTCCATTTCTCGATTTCGCTGTGCAGTCGCTGGCGCATCTGTTCCTGCGTGCCCGGATCGGCATCCGCGCCGGCTTGCACCATGCGCTGGCGCACCGCCGGGTCGTTCATGGCGACGTTGAAATCGGCGTTGAGCTTGTTGAGGATTGGCTGCGGCGTGTGGGCCGGCGCGAACAGCGCGGCCCATGAGTAGGCCTCGTAGCCGGGCAGGCCCGATTCCGCAACGGTCGGCACGTCGGGCAGGATGGCCGAGCGCTGGCGGCTGGCCACGCCGAGCACCTTGATGCGGCCCGTCTTGATGTGCGGCAGGGCAGTCGGGGCGTCGCTGAACATTACCTGCACCTGTCCGCCGAGCAGGTCGCTCATGGCTGGGGCACTGCCCTTGTAGGGGATGTGCTGCAGCTTTGTGCCGGCTTCCATGTTGAACAGTTCGCCTGCCAGATGGGTACCGCCGCCATTGCCGGAAGAGCCGAACGCCAGCGGCTTGTCGCTCTTCTTTGCGTACGCGATGAATTCCTTGATGTTGTTGGCGGGCACGGACGGATGCACCACCACAAAGATCGGATACATCGTCGCGAAGCTGACCGGCGCGAAATCCTTCTCGATGTCATAGGGCAGCTTGCCCATCAGCGACGGATTGACCGAGTGATGGATGGCGCCCACGAACAGGCTGTAGCCGTCGGCAGGTTCCTTCGCCGCGACGGTCGCCCCGATCACGCCACCCGCGCCGGGACGGTTGTCGATGACGACCGGGACCTTCCACATCTCGCCGAGCTTCTGGCCGAAGATGCGCGCCGTGGTGTCCACCGGACCGCCAGGCGGAAATGGCACGATCATTCGCACGGGCTTGGACGGCCAGGTATCGGCCGCGAGCGCGGAAAGCGGATGCGCGACGGCGCCGAGCAGGCCGGCGGCCAGAAGCCGCCTGCGCATGGCGAAGGAACGGGGGGCTTGCATGGGGAGTCTCCTATGACAGCAGTGATGCGGCCTGTTCCTGCAGCTCGCGCTTGAGGATCTTGCCGTTGTTATTCGTTGGCAGCTCTGGCAGCGCCACGATGCGCGCGGGGCGCTTGTACGGGGCCAGACGTTCACGCAGGTGGTTCTGCAGCGCGGCAACGTCGAGCGTGGCGCCGGGGCGCAGTTCCACGAAGGCGATGATCTCCTCGTTGCCATCGCTTTCGCGGCAGCCGACCACCGCCGAGCGCTGGATGCTGGGGTGCGTGTTGAGCGCGGTCTCCACCTCAGCCGGATAGACGTTGAAGCCGGAGCGGATGATCATTTCCTTCAGGCGGCCCACCACGAACAGCGCGCCGTCCGCGTGCATTTCGCCAAGGTCGCCGCTCGCGTACCAGCCGCCTTCGCGCATGGCTTTCGCGGTGGCATCCGGATCGCGGAAATAGCCGGGCATCAGGCCTCGGCCGCGCAGCCACAGCTCGCCGCGTTCACCCAGGGGTAACGGTGTGCCGGTGACGTGGTCGGTGACCTGCACTTCGGCCTCGGCCACCGCATAACCCGCGCTGGTATCGGCACGCCGGTCGCCAAGCCGCGTCACGTGCACCGAGCCTGCGTACTCGGACAGCCCGTAGCCGTGGTGCAGCGTCAGGCCAAACGTGGCTTCCACACGCTGCTTGAGAGACAGATCCAGCGGACCGGCACCGGTGTAGAGGTAGCGCAGCGCGGGCGCCGAGGGTGTCGTGATGCCCTCATGTTGCAGATGCGCCAGCAGACGCGAATACAGCGTCGGCGGCCCCTGCAATTGCGACACGCCGCAGTGCGCCAGCGCATCCAGCAGGTCGGCTGGATCGAACTGCGGGCGCATGACCAGTTGCGCGCCAGCCAGCAGCGAACTGAGCAGGACGGTGCCGAGTCCGAAAATGTGGGTCATCGGCACAAACGCATAGCTGCGGTCCACCGGGCTCAGCGCGCGGGCCTCGCAAGTCACGCGGGCAAAGTGAATCAGGGCATCGTGCGTGAGCATCACGCCCTTGGGCTCGCCGGTGGTGCCGGAGGTAAAGATCAGCGCGGCCACCTGGTCCTGCAGCGGCTGTCCTTCCGGCATGGCGTCGGCGCGGACGTGGCTGTGCTCCATGCCGTTCAGCGCGGAAGGCACGGCGTCGAACCGGCGTGCATGGGTGGATGCGGCACGTGACGCCGCCGCGGTGAAGTAGATCACCCGGGCATCTGCCTTGGCGGCGAAAGCGTCGATTTCGGCCGGCGCCATCCGCGCGTTGACGCCGCAGGACCACGCCCCCACACGGCTGCAGGCGAGGATCAGCGCGGCGTGTTCGGGGCAGTTTTCCGCCACGACCAGGACGCGGTCACCCGGCAGGACGCCGAGCGCCAGCAATTCCGCTTCGGCCGCGGTGGTCAGCGCGCCCAGATCGGCGAAGGTCAGGCTGCGGCCGTCCGGCAGATGGATGAACGGTTGATCGGGCGACTCGGTCAGCCAGCGGTCTAGCAAGTGATGAATCCGGGTGGTCACGGGAATTGCCGTCCTTTGTGTTGCGGGGGAAAAGTCCGGCCAGCATCGCCGCAAAGCCTGGCCGGCGCCATTCGTAAATGGCAAGGGGCGGCTTCGAGGCGCTGAAACGGTCGGCTGTGTGCATTTCGCGTTGTCAAAGGCAGGATTCGGCAAACTTGAACCAGCCCGGCCCGGCCACCCATAGAATCTGTTCATTAGACCGGAGACAGATTCATGGACCTGCGTTTCACCAAGGAAGAAGAAGCCTTCCGAGAGGAAGTCCGCGCCTTTGTCCAGGCCAACTTGCCGACCGATATTCGCGACAAGGTACTGGGCCACAGGCGTGTGGAAAAGGACGACTACGTGCGGTGGCACCGCATCCTTCATGCGCATGGTTGGGGCGCCCCCACCTGGCCGAAGGAATGGGGCGGCACGGGCTGGAACGCGCTGCAGCGCCTGATTTTCGAGATCGAGACGCTGCGGGCTGGCGCCCCGCGCATGTTGCCGTTCGGTCTCACGATGATTGGCCCGGTGCTGATGAAGTACGCCAGCGCCGCGCACAAGGAGCGCTTCCTGCCACGCATCCCGACCGTGGAAGAGTTCTGGTGTCAGGGTTATTCCGAACCCGGTTCCGGTTCGGATCTCGCCTCGCTCCGGACCAGCGCCGTGCGCCGTGGCGACAAGTACATCGTCAATGGCCAGAAGACCTGGACGACGATGGCGCATTTCGCCGACTGGATCTTCTGCCTGGTGCGTACCGACCCGGAAGCCAAGGCCCAGGAAGGCATCTCGATGCTGCTGATCGACATGAAATCGCCCGGTGTGACCGTGCGACCGATCAAGACGCTCGACGGCGGCCACGACGTGAACGAGACCTGGTTCGAGGAGGTCGAGGTACCGGTCGAGAACCTGCTCGGCGAGGAGAACAAGGGCTGGACCTACGCCAAGTACCTGCTTGGCCACGAGCGTACCGGCATCGCCGGCATCGGGCACTGCTACCGCGAACTGCGCCTGCTCCGGAAGTACGCCACCGAGACCACCGATGGCCGTGGTGGCCGCCTGATCGACGACGTGCGTATGCGCGACAAGATCGCCCGTCTCGAGATGGATCTGATGGCGCTGGAAATGCTGCTGTTGCGCGTGGCCACGCAGGCCGCGGGCACCCCCGGCCCGGAAGCGTCGATCGTCAAGATCCGTGGCTCGGAGCTGCAGCAGGACATCGCCATGCTCCAGATGGAAGTGGCGGGCCCGAACGGCTGGCCTTACTCGACGGACTGGATGGAGCTGGGCGCGCCTCAGCCCGTTAGTGGCGCGGAATGGGCGGCACCGGCTGCCTCGACCTACTACGACATGCGCAAGACCACGATCTACGGTGGCTCGACCGAGGTTCAGAAGAACATCATCTCCAAGATGATCATCGGTTTCTAGGCGAAAGGACGACAAGCATGGATTTCACGTATAGCGAAGAACAGCGGATGCTCGCCGACAGCCTGCGCCGCTTTGTCGAATCCGAGTACACCTTCGAGAAGCGCCGCCGCAACGCGCGCGAACACGGCAGTTTCGACCGGGACATCTGGTCGTCGCTGGCGGAAATGGGCGTGCTCGGGCTGGCCGTGCCGGCTGACCACGGTGGCTTTGGCCACGGCCCGGCCAGCCAGGTTGTCGTGCAGCGTGAACTGGGCCGCGCGCTCGTGCAGGAGCCTGTGATCCCGAGCGGTGTCATCGCCACGGCGATCCTCGCGCATCACGCGCCTGTTGCCCTGCAGGCCGAGTGGCTGCCCGCCATCGCGAGTGGCGACAAGATCTTCACGCTGGCCTATCTGGAGCCGGACTCGCGTTATCGCCCAGAAGTTGCCAGGACGACGGCCCGCAAGGCCGGTGCCGACGGCTATGTGCTCAATGGCCGGAAGTCAGTGGTCTGGCATGGCGCGGTGGCTGATACGTACATTGTTTCGGCGATGCTCGACGGCGCGCTGGCGCTGTTCCTGGTGAGCCGCGACGCGACGGGGCTGACGGTAACCGGTTATCCGACCATGGACCGACTGTCGGGCGCGGACCTGCAACTCGCCGACGTGCCCGCCACGCTGGTCACGACGAACGGTCTCGAGGCCCTGGAGCTTGGACTCGATCACGGCGTTGCCGCGCAATGCGCGGCGGCGGCCGGCGCTATCGAACGCCTGATCGAGATCACCGCCGAGTACCTTGGCACCCGCAAGCAGTTCGGCAAGCCGCTGGCATCTTTCCAGGCCCTTCAGCACCGCGTGGCCGACATGCTGCTGCAGAAGGAACTGGCGCTGTCGATGGCCTACGTGGCCGCGCAGGGCCTCGATGCCACCGATGCGGCCGAGCGCCGCCGCAAGGTGTCCGCCGCGAAGGTCGTCACGGCAAAGGCCGCGCGCTTCGCCGGCCAGCAGGCGGTGCAGTTGCACGGCGGCATGGGTATGACCGATGAACTGGAGGTTGGCGACTATTTCAAGGCGCTGACCATGGTAGACGTCCTGCTGGGCGATACCGACCTCCACCTGGAACGCTACGGCGAAGCCATGGCGGCCTGACAAGACCCGATAACGGATGACTGTTCATGACCATCAATAGCAAGGCATATATCGTCGGGGCGTACGAGCACCCGACCCGCAAGGCACCGGACAAGACCGTTGCCCAGCTTCACGCGGAAAGCGCCAAGGGCGCGCTCGAGGATGCGGGCCTGTCACTGGCCGACGTCGACGGCTACTTCTGCGCCGGTGACGCCCCGGGCCTCGGTATGGTGAACATGGTCGACTATCTCGGCCTGAACGTGCGCCATGTGGATTCGACCGAAATGGGCGGGTCCTCCTACATCGCTCACGTCTCGCACGCCGCGCAGGCCATCGCCGCCGGCAAGTGCAACGTAGCGCTGATCACGCTGGCCGGCCGTCCGCGTTCGGAAGGTTCGAGCGGCACGCAGGCACGCAACTGGGGCGCGAACCTGCCGGACCAGCCGTTCGAGGCACCGTTCAACCCGGTGACGGTCAACCTGTACGCGATGGTCGCCCAGCGGCACATGTACGAATTCGGCACCACGCCCGAGCAGCTCGCGTGGGTCAAGGTGGCCGCGTCGCATCACGCCCAGTACAACCCGAACGCCATGTTGCGCGAAGTTGTCACCGTCGAGGACGTGGTGAACTCCCCGATGATCTCGGACCCGCTGCACCGGCTGGACTGCTGCGTGGTGTCCGATGGTGGCGGCGCCCTCATCGTGGCCCGCCCGGAAATCGCGGCCAAGCTCAATCGCCCGAAGATCAAGATCCTGGGCGCTGGCGAGCACGTGAAGGGTTTGCTGGGCGGCCAGGTGGACCTGTCGTGGTCCGCCGCGCGTTTCTCCGGCGCTGCAGCCTTCGAGGAAGCCCGCGTCACCCCGGCAGACATCAAGTACGCGTCGATCTACGACAGCTTCACGATCACCGTGCTGATGCAGCTGGAAGACCTGGGCTTCTGCAAGAAGGGCGAAGGCGGCAAGTTCGTGATGGACGGCAACCTGATCTCCGGCGTGGGCAAGCTGCCGTTCAATACCGATGGCGGCGGTCTGTGCAACAACCACCCGGCCAACCGTGGTGGCATCACCAAGGTGATCGAAGCCGTGCGCCAGTTGCGCGGCGAGGCCCACCCGGCGGTGCAGGTGAAGAACTGCGACCTGGCGCTGGCCCAGGGTACCGGCGGCTACATGGGCTCACGCCATGGTTCCGCCACGCTGATCCTCGAACGCGAATAACAGGGATGCCACAGATGACGACTCCTTACGTCCCCACTCCGTACAAGGCTCCCGACGAGCAGCCTGACAACACCGCCTTCTGGCAGGCCGCCCGCGAGGGGCGACTGCTGGTGCGCCAATGCAAGTCCTGCGGCAAGCCGCACTGGTATCCGCGCACGCTGTGCCCGTTCTGCATGGGGGACACCGAGTGGAAGACCGCCAGCGGGCAGGGCGAGATCTACTCGTTCAGCATCACGCGTCGCGCCGGCCCCAATCCGTTCTGCATCGCCTATGTGAAGCTTGATGACGGCGTGACGATGATGACGAATATCGTCGACACCGATCTCGATACCGTACACATCGGCCAGCGCGTGAAGGTGCGGTTCGCCGAGACCGACGGCGGCGCGCCGGTCCCTGTCTTCGCACCGGTCTGAACCAGAGGGAAGGATGCCGATCAGCTACCAGCACCTGCGGAACCGGACGTTCGCGCCGGTCCGTCAGCACTACACCACGCGCGACACCATGCTGTACGCGCTGAGCCTGGGCCTGGGCAATGATCCGATGAATGCATCGGCATTGCCTTTTGTCTACGAAGGCGCTGCCGGCGGGCTGCGCGCGCTGCCGTCGCAAGCGGTGGTGCTGGGCTATCCCGGCTTCTGGGCACGCGAGCCAGATACCGGTATCGACTGGGTCAAGCTGCTGCACGGCGAACAGCGGCTGCGGCTGCACCGTCCGTTGCCCGCAGAGGCAGAGGTCGTCGGTCATAACCGCATCACGCACCTGACCGACAAGGGCGCCGGCAAGGGAGCCATCATGGTGACCGAGCGGAAGCTGGAAACCGCACAGGGTGAACTGCTGGCGACCGTCCAGCAGGTGTCGTTCCTGCGTGGCGATGGCGGCTACAGTCAGGCGGAAGGCGGGCAACCGAGCGATGATCCACTGCCCGCGCTGCGGCCGACACCTGAAGACAGGGCGCCTGACTTTGTCGATACGCAGCCGACGCGTCCTGAAGCGGCGCTGTTGTATCGCCTGATGGGCGATTTCAATCCGCTGCACGCGGACCCTGCCGTGGCGGCGGCAGCGGGATTCGAGCGGCCGATCCTGCATGGCCTGGCCAGTTACGGCCTTGTTGCGCATGCGCTGCTGCGGCAATGCGCGGGTCATGACCCGGCACGGCTGCGCGCGTTCGATATCCGCTTCGCATCACCGGTGTTTCCGGGCGAAACGCTCGTCACCGAGATCTGGCGCGATCCCGCTCAGCCAAATCAGTTCCAGTTGCGCGCCAAGGTGCTGGAGCGCGACAAGGTCGTGCTCAGCCATGGCTGGGCGGAGATCGCCTGAATACCCAACGAATTACCATGACGACACCCTCCGATTCGACCACCGGCCTGCCGCTGCCGTCCCGGCAGACCGGCGCCCTGAGCCATATCCGCGTGCTGGATCTATCGCGTGTGCTGGCTGGGCCGTGGTGCACGCAGAACCTCGCCGACATGGGCGCGGACGTGATCAAGGTCGAGAAGCCCGGCGCGGGTGATGACACCCGGCACTGGGGGCCTCCGTATCTGCAAGACGAAGATGGGCCCACGAGCCAGGCGAGCTACTTTGCCGCGTGCAATCGCAACAAGCGCTCGGTGACGATCGACATCGCCAAGCCGGAAGGGCAGAAGCTGATCCGTGAGCTGGCGATGCAGAGCGACGTGGTCATCGAGAACTACAAGACCGGTGGCCTCAAACGCTACGGGCTCGACTATGACTCGCTCAGCGCGCTGAATCCGCGCCTGATCTACTGCTCGGTCACGGGCTTCGGTCAGACCGGCCCCTACGCGGCACGTCCCGGCTATGACCTGCTGATCCAGGCCATGAGCGGCCTGATGAGCATCACTGGCCAGGCCGACGGAGAGCCCGGCGCGGGCCCGGTGCGCGTGGGCGTCGCCGTGATCGACGTGTTCACGGGCATGTACGCCACCACGGCCATTCTTGGCGCGCTGGAGGCACGGCACTTCACCGGCCGAGGCCAGCATATCGATGTCGCGCTGCTCGACGTTGCCATGGCGGTCCTGGCGAATCAGGGCGCGGGATACCTGAACGCGGGTGTCGTGCCGACCCGCCAGGGGAACACGCACCCGAGCGTCGTGCCGTATCAGGATTTCCCGACACAGGACGGCGACATGCTGCTTGCCATCGGCAACGACGGCCAGTTCGTGCGTTTTTGCGAAGCCGCCGATGTCGACTGGGCGCGCGATGAGCGGTTCGCCACCAACAGCGCCCGGGTCACGCATCGCCGGACGCTGATTCCGATGATGAGCGAGGTCACGCGGACCCGGCCGACCAGCGAATGGATTCGTCTGCTGGAGGCTGCGTCAGTGCCTTGCGGTCCGATCAACGATATCGCCCAGGCATTTGCCGACGAGCATGTCCAGCATCGCGGGCTGCGCGTCGAGCAGGAGCGCTACGGGGAGGCAGGATGTCCCCCGTCGGATAGCGTGAACCGGATCTGCAGCACGGCCAGCCCGCTGAGGCTGTCGGAGACGCCCACGACGGTGCGTTACGCGCCACCGGGGCTCGGCCAGCATACGGACGAGGTGCTGCGCGACAATCTCAAGCTTGGTTCCGACGAAGTCGCGAACTTGCGCGCCAAGGGTATTCTGTAAAACAAGCCTTAAAAAAAGACCGACAGTGCAAGGCACTGCCGGTCTTTTTTTGTGTGTGGTGCTAGATCGCCCCTTGCTGGCGTAGCGCTTCCAGTTGCGCCTCGGTGTATCCAAGCTTGCCCAGAATGGCGGCAGTGTGTTCTCCGAGATCCGGCACATCACCCATGCGCGCTGGCGCGTTTGCCAGCGTGGCGGGCGGCAACAGGGCCTGGATCGATCCGGCGGGCGTCGCAACCTCACGCCAGCGTTGGCGCGCTGCCAGTTGCGGATGGTTCCAGACGTCGTGCATGTCGTTCAGCGGTGCGTTCGCAATGCCGCCCTGATCGAGACGTTCGATCAGTTCGTCGCGCGTCATCCGGTTCAGGTGCTTGCCGATTTCCACGTCCAGCGCCTCGCGATGATTCACGCGTTCCAGGTTCGTCGTGAAGCGTGGGTCGTTCGCCAGGGCCGCATCGTCCAGAACGTTCAGACAGAAGCGCTGCCACTCCCGATCGTTCTGCAGTCCAAAGATCACGCTGCCGCCGTCGCCGGTGCGATAGTGGCCGTACGGCGCGATCGAGGGATGTGCCAGGCCATGCCGGGCGGGCGGTGTGCCGCCATAGTGCGCGAAGTTCAGCGGATACGACATCCACTCGCCGAGCGCTTCCAGCATGGTGACTTCCACGCGCTCGCCCACGCCGGTGCGGGCACGCAGCAGCAGCGCCGAGAGGATGCCCGAGTAGGCGTACATGCCGGCCGCGATGTCGGCGATCGAGATCCCGGCGCGCGACGGCGCGTCCTCACCGCCGGTGACCGATATCAGGCCAGCCGCCGCCTGGATCAGCAGGTCGTAGGCCTTCTTGTCGCGATAGGGGCCGTGGTCGCCATAGCCCGATATGTCGCACACGATCAGCTTTGGAAAGCGGGTGTGCAGCGCGTCGAAGCCTAGTCCGAGCCGATCGGCGGCGCCGGGCGCGAGGTTCTGGATCAACACGTCAGCCTCGCCAAGCAATTGCTGAAGGATGTCTGCCGCGTCGGGATGCTTCAGATCGAGCGACAGGCTTTCCTTGCCCCGGTTGGCCCAAACGAAGAACGACGACATGCCGTGCACGGTCTTATCGTAGCCGCGCGCGAAATCACCGACACCAGGGCGTTCGATCTTGATGACGCGCGCGCCGAGATCGGCAAGCTGACGGCTGGCGAACGGGGCGGCGACGGCATGTTCCAGCGCGACGACGGTGACGCCTTCCAGGGGAAGAACTGCAGGGGGCACGGCGGGCTCCATTAGGCGTGGGATGGCCGAGTATGGAGTGACGTGTGTGACGAAGCCAGTCGATATTTCCTTACACGGCTTCCAACTCATCTAACGCAGGGTGGTGGCAGGGCGGCGGCAGGGAGTGACTCGCCGGATTCCGTCAGAAAGCGAATGAACGCACGCGCGTAGTCCGGCAAGCTCTGAAGGCTGCGCGCGACCACGCGCTGCTCGCGCATGGCCCAGGGTTCGTCCAGCACCACGCCCTCGACGAGCCCTTGCGCGATGGCCGGCTCCGCCACGGAACGCGGTACCAGTGCGATGCCGGCGCCCTCCTGCACGCAGCGGATCACGGCCGGAAAATTCGGCGCATGGACGCGCACATGCGGGACGATGCCGGCGCGCGTTGCCATATCCTGCAGATAGAGGAAATTGCTGCTCTTGCTGCCGATCGATACGAGTTCGTGGCGCAACGCCTGGACCAGCGAGACGCTATCGCGCATGCCCAGCGGATGACGTGGCGGCACCACGAACAGCAGTTCATCGGCGCCATAGAGGATGGAGTCGAGGCCATGCAGGTCGATGGCGCCCGCCACCAGCCCGATATCGGCGCGTTGCTCCAGCACCGCGCGAACGCTGTCCGCGCTCAGGTGTTCCTCGAGGTCGACATTGACATTGGGATAGGCCGCCAGAAAGCGGCTGAGGGCCACGGGCAGGTTGCACATCGTGCTGCTGTTCGCGTGAACGCGAATGTGGCCTTCGATGCCATCGGTGTGGCGCCGCATGCCGATCTGCAACTGCTCCACATTGTCCAGAATCGTCCTGGCGTGCTGCAGCATGGTCTCGCCGGCCGCCGTCAGGACCATGCCTTTCTGCGTGCGATTGAACAGCGGCACGCCGACGGTCTGCTCCAGATTCTTCAGCCGATAGCTGGCGGAGGGCGCGGTCAGATGCATGTCGGAAGCACCCATCGTCAGGCTTCCCGCCTCGGCAATGGCCACGAAGACCCGAAGGTCGGTCAACTCAAATCGCAAGGTTGTCTCCTGTTGCCACGGCGCCGATCGGTGCCGTGGGGCCAGGGGCGCTTCAGGCATCGCGGTTCGAATTCTTCTAAGGGGGCTCAGTACTTTTCGACTGGCCCGAGCCGCGTTGTCGATTCTATAGTGATCGCTCGCGCCATGGCATGGCGACATTGCAACGACGTTACCGGTCACCACAGAACCGGACGGAGACAACCTCATGATTCCATCGCTTTACCGGCTTGGCGCAGCGCTGATCTGCGCCGGGGCGCTCCTGGCCACCGCAACGCCGGCAGCGGCTGACGCTGGCTATCCCGCGAAGCCAATCCGCCTGGTGGTGCCCTACGCGGCGGGTGGCCCCACCGATACGTTCGCGCGGGCGCTGGCAGCGGGCTGGAGCCGGCAATTGAAAGCCCAGATCGTGATCGAGAACCGGACCGGTGCGGGCACGCTGGTCGGTACCGAGTACGTGTCGAAGGCGACCCCGGATGGTTATACGCTGCTGCTGACCACGGTGGCGCACGCGGTCAATCCCAGCATCCATGACGCACTGCCGTATCGCACTATCGAGGACTTCGCCCCGGTGGGGCTGGCCGCGCGCGCGCCACTGGTGCTGGTGGTCAACAAGAAGCTGCCGGTGGGGAACCTGAAGGAGTTCATCGCTTATCTGAAGGCGCATCCTGGCCAGGTCAACTACAGCTCTGCCGGGGTGGGCAGCGCGCCGCATCTCGGCGCGGAACTGCTCAACTACATGAGCGACACCAAGACCGTTCACGTGCCGTATCGCGGTAGCGCGCCGGCCATGGCCGACCTGATAGGCGGCCACGTGGCCTTCATGTTCGATAGCGCGCCGACCGGACTGGCGCAGGTCCGGGCCGGTACCGTGAAGCTGCTCGCCACCACCATGGCTGCCCGCTTGCCGCAGACGCCCGACGTGCCCGCGGTGGCTGAAGTTGTGCCCGGATACGAGGCCTATACATGGAATGCCGTGTTTGCGCCGGCCAACACGCCGCCGGAGGTTATCCGCAAGCTGACGGACACGTTGGGCGCAACGCTCAAGGAGCCCGCGCTGCAGGCCAAGGCCGTCGATCTCGGGCTGCAGCTGGAAACGAATCCAACACCGCAGGCGCTCGCGCAGTTCGTGCGCGCGGAGATCGCCAAGTGGAAGCCCGTGGCAGTCGCCGCCAACATGAAGGCCGACTGACGTCGCGCCGCAGGAAAAGGAAGACCGAACGATGATCAGACACGAACTCTGCGCCCAGCGCTATTTCGAGGATTTCGAAGTCGGGGAGCGGATGAACCTGCCCTCCCGGACCATGACCGATGCGCTGTTCGCCGCGTTTCAGCTGGCCAGTGGCGACAACCATCCGGTGCACTATGACGTGGAGTACTGCCGCGCGCATGGCATGCCCCATATGCTGGCGCATGGCTTCCAGGTGCTGATCCAGACCGCAGCGGGCGCCGGGTTGTTTCCGCATATGGTCGAGGAATCGCTGAAGGGGTTTATCGAGCAGAGCAGCCGCTTTCTGGCGCCGGTCTATGTCGGGGACACGCTGTATTGCAGCCTGACGGTCAGCGAGCTGATTCCGGGCCGCACCACCGGCGTGCTGGTGATGCAATCCGAGATCCGTAACCAGAACGACGTGCGCGTCATGGAAGGCACGCAGAAGTACCTGTTGCGCAAGCGGGTGCCGGATGCGCGCTAGCACCCGATCCACCCGATTCATTCGGCCCATCGCCCTGCTCGCGCTCGCCTTGTGCGCGAGCGCCGTGTCGGCGGAAGACAAGTTCCCGTCTGGCCCGGTCACGCTGATCGTCCCTTATGCGCCGGGTGGCACGACGGACGTCGTCGCGCGTCAGTACGCCGTGGCGTTGCAGACGGCGTTAGGGCAATCGGTGGTAGTGGAGAATCGGCCCGGCGTGTCGGGAACGCTGGGCGCCCAGGCATTGCTGCGGGCAAAGCCCGATGGATACACGCTGGCCATGATTCCGGCCACGGTATTCCGTCAGCCGTTTATCCAGAAGACGGCTTACGATCCGGCGAGCGACTTCACATACCTCGCACGGATTTCGGGCTACACGTTCGGCATCGTGGTGCGTGCGGACTCGCCATGGCAATCCTGGGGTGATTTCCTGAAGTCGGCGCGTGCGGAGCCCGGCAAGTATTCATATGGCTCGCCGGGGCAGTTCAGTACGCCGCATGTCACGATGCTCGAGATCGGCGCGAAGACGGGCATCTCGCTGAATGCGATTCCGTACAAGAGCGATGCCGAGTGCATACCCGCGCTGCTTGGCGGTCACGTGTCGATGTGCGCGGCGGGCAGTTCTGCCGGGACGCTGGTCGACAGCGGCAAGCTGAGATGGCTGAACCTCTGGACCGAGCGTCGTTCCACGCGCTGGCCCGATGTGCCAACGCTGCGCGAACTCGGGCTGGATATCGTATCGGCATCCCCCTACGGCATTGCGGGGCCGAAGGGCATGAAGGAGCCGGTTGTGCGGATACTGGAAGACGCGCTGCACAAGGCGGCGGTCGATCCGGTTCACCTCGCGGCGCTGAAGCGGCAGGACCAGGCGCTCATGTACATGGATGGCGCCGCCTACAAGCGTTTCGTGGCGGAGCAGATCTCGGTTGAGCGGGCGATGGTCCAGCGTCTGGGACTGAAGGCGGACTAGCCCCCGGCGGCGTTCAGCTGTCCTGCTGCGCGGGCTTGAACGCCTCGCCTACGACACGGGCGTTGTCGAGGTACAGATCCCAGCCACCGGCCCAGTAGCTGCCCCACCACGACGACTTGTCCTGGTTGCTGGAAGGGGTCTTGTTGAAGGCTGCGCCGTAGGGCAGAAAGACGGTTTCGACTTGCGTGGACATGGTCTGGGCGCCAGATGGCGTGGTCAGGTTGGTCGGTCCCTTGGTTATCCTTGGTGGATTCCCTGATAGGGTTTTCCCGAAGTGTAGCAAGACCACTACTATTCGCGCCATGGGACCGATGGGCATACCGCCCATCAAGGCCGCATGATGAGACGCTTAGGGCATATTGAGGGCTGGCTGCCGCCAGCCCTAGCCCTGGCATTTCATCCCGGCGCCTTATCCCCAGTGCCGCACACGGCCGGTATCGACGTGCACGAAATCCTCTTGCTGGTAGAACCCGACGCCGCCAATCTTCAGCGAGGTGGCCGCATCGCGCAGATCAGCCAGCGCTACGCCGGGCAGCCGGATATCGATAGCCATGCCGTCCATATGCAGGCTGTGCTTGGCCACGCCGCCGCCCCGCGTGTTGCGCAGACGGGTGTTGGTGGCCGGGCTGCGATAGCCGGAAATGACCTGGAACGGGGTGTCTGTCTCAAGCTCCCGTCGCAACGAGAAAAGCAGGCCGAAAAGCTGGGGGTCGATTGTGCCGACCGAACCCGAATAGTGATCCCGCAGGAAGCGGTTCAGAGCCAGCTGTGCCTGTGGCAGCACTTCGCTACCCATCGCATACACCAGCGAGATGTTCTCGCCCGTGTGCGTGTGATGGAACGATAGCGAGCGGGCATTCGGCGGGTTGCCGGGGCCGCTGTCAGGTGTGTTCTCAGGTGTGTTGTCCGGCGTATTGGCCCGTGCCACGCCGGTCGAAAGTGCTGCAATGCCGGTGCCGAGGATCAGGCCGCTGGCGCGGTGCAGAAAGCGGCGGCGCGGGGGAGTCTTCGATTGCGTCATGGTGTGGTCTGCGCGAGCTTGCCGGCGCGTGCGGTGGCCGGCGGGTTGCGCTGCCGCAGCGCCTGCTCCAGCAGCTTGTCCTGTCCGTAGATATCAGGCAGAAAATATACACGTCCATCGGCTCTGGCAATGGCGGTGCCGTACGCCAATACAACAGGCAAAGGTTGCTTCAACGCAATTGTGTTGGATTTCCCCTTGCTCATCGCCTGCCGGATGCGCTCCTCGGTCCACTCGGGCATGTCTTGCAGCACGAACTGCGCCAACTGCACCGGCTCCTCGACGCGGATGCAGCCGTGGCTGAAATCGCGGCGGCCGCGCTGGAACAATTGCGGGGTCGGCGTGTGGTGCAAATAGATGTTCTGATTGTTCGGGAACACGAACTTGATGTCCCCCAGCGCGTTCAGCGGGCCGGGCCGTTGCCGGATGCGCATCTGGCCGTTCAGCACCGCATCGAGATTGGCCGACGACAGCGTGGTAATCGCCTGGCCACCCGAGACGAACTCGAAGCCCTGTCGCGTGAAATACCCGGGGTCGCGCCGCGATTTCGGCACCACCTCGCTGCGCGCGATGGATGGCGGTACGTTCCAGTACGGGCTGAACTCGATATAGCGCATGTCCTCGCGGAACATCGGCGTGCGGGTGTTGAGCGCCTTGCCGACGATGACCTTCATCTCCAGCTTGATGTCCAGCTTTCCGTCGACGTAGTCGTAGGCGCGCAGCATGAACTCGGGAATGTTGACGACGATGACGCGGGGGCCTGCCGTCAACGGTGTCCAGCGCAGGCGTTCCATCGTCAGCGCGATCTGCTTCACGCGTTCGGACGGTGTTGTGTTGAGTTGCGCCAGCGTGCCTTGTCCGATGACGCCGTCGGCATCTAGACCATGCCGCTTCTGGAATGACTCGACCGCGGTTACCAGCGCGCCTTCGTACTTTTTCGGAACCGGCGTGCCTTGGGGCAGATCGCCCAATGCCTCCAGACGCTGCGCCATTTGCGCCAGGCCGTCATAGGGCTGCCCGATGGTCAGCTTGTTGCCCGGCGGCGTCGGCAGCGGGGTGTTCCAGAGCGGCTGGGCGGCCAGGGCCCGATAGCGGCTCAGCGCGTCGCGCAACGTCGGATACAGCGGGAACGATGGCGCCGCCTCGTGAATCGCCGCGGGCAGCCGGTTCGCGGCGACGGCGGCGTGCAGATAGCTGTCGGGGTCGAACGGTGTTTCGTCCGCTACCGAGAAGTTCACGTGAATCTGGCGCGGGTCGATACGCCCCTTGTGCAGGTCCGACAGGTACTGGCGCATCGCCACGGTTAGCGCGTTGTCCAGCCGATCCAACGATTCCGGCGCCAGGGCCGTGCCGGAATCGGCCTGCGCGATGGCCCGCTTGAAGCCATCCGCGTCGTAATCCCGGGGTTCCAGCCCATCCGCGCCCGCATCCGCCAGCGCGGCCACGGCCTGTTGCGCGGCTTGCGTCGGGCGCCCGTTGGCAAACCACAGTGGCTGCGCCCAGGCGGACGTCGCGGCGCCGATGAACCAGGCGCATAGCGCGGCTCGCATCCATGTCCGTTTCCGGCGTGGGTGGGGGGTCGAGGGACGGGTCGAGATAACTGCGGTGGCGGTCATCGGCATTCCGGAAGTTTGAGAGAGAGGCTCACGATGGCATCGTATCCGAAGACGAAGGTCGGCTCGCGGGCGCGCTTGATCTGGCGCGATCTAGCGCAATCTATTCGGCCTGCCTGATGTTCAGCCGGGCTCGAAGCGGTGCATCCGGTAAGCCAGCGGCGCTTGAATCGACAGGTAACCATGCACCGCATTGCCCACCGCGCGTCGAAGCGCCACGGCATCGACGGGTCGCGTCGCGGTCATCAAGGTTTGCGATACCAGACTGTACGTCATCGCGTGAACGGCAAAGGCAGTGGCGCCTAGCGGCGCATCGGCGGGCCAATCCGGTCCGTCGGACAGCGTTTCCATCCAGAGCTGCACGAACTCCGCGTACATGTTCCGGAACGCCTCGATGCCGGACACCTTGCGCTCGACCACAAACAGCGCCGCCCAGTGTTCGGGTTCGGCCAGCGGCGCGGCCGACTGGGCGTCGATCAGGGCATCCACACGTGCGGGCAGGGGCTCGGTGCGGTGGGCGTCGATGCTGGCGCGCATCGTGGCCGCGATTGCCTTGACGCGCAGATGGATGCAGACCGCCGCCAGCGCGTCCTTGCAGGAAAAATACTCGTAGAAGCTGCCAATGCCGACCCCGGCTAATCCGATCACCTGACGGATGGAGATGCGGTCATAAGGCTTTTCGGCCAGAAGCTGGAAGAACGCGTCGCGGATGGCGTCGGCCGTGGCGCGGGCCCGCGATTGCGCTGGCTTGCGGCGCCGGGCGCCGGACGGGTTCGGTGGATTGGGGGTGGTGGGAGCTTTGGGGCGCGCTGCTTTCATGTCTGAGAAACCCGAACACCTTGCGATGGACGGATTCTTATACTGGTTGTCGACAAGACCGGCTTGACTGACGAGCCGGCGCAACGGAGACATGCCCATGGAATGGAGCACGCACGAGGTCACCAACGTGGTGACGGAACTGCAGGATTATAACGTCTACACCACCGATCTTCCCTTGCAGGAGGCGGTGCGCCGCGCGGGGGCGGGTGCCCACGAAACCGAGCTATCCGCCTACGGCGCGCGGCTTGGCAGCGCCGAGACGATCCGCATGGCCGAGGAGGCCAACCACTTCAAGCCCGAGCTGCACACGTTCGATCGCCAGGGCCGCCGTATCGACCGCGTGGAGTTTCACCCGAGCTGGCACGGCATCATGCGCATGGCGCGCGAGCAGAACCTGGTGGCACAGCCGTTCGCCGATCCACGTCCCGGCGCATGGGCTGCCTATGCGGCCGGATTCTCGATGCACGGGCAGATCGAGGCGGGCTCGCAGTGCCCGAACTCGATGACTTTCGCGTGCATCCCGGTATTGCAGCGCGAACCCGAACTGTTCGCGGCGCTCGCGCCGAAGCTCTATTCGCGCACGTACGATGCGCGGGATATCCCGCTGGAACAGAAGGACTCGATCCTGGTCGGCATGGGCATGACGGAGAAGCAAGGTGGCTCCGACGTGCGGGCCAACACCACGCGCGCTGAACCGCTGCGTGGCGAGGGGCGCGGCGGCGAGTACCTGATCACCGGCCACAAGTGGTTCTTCTCGGCGCCGATGTGCGACGCGCACCTCGTGGTGGCCCGCACGGAAAGCGGCCCGGCCTGCTTCTACGTGCCGCGCTACCGGCCCGATGGCACCAAGAACGCGGTGCAGATTCAGCGGCTGAAGGACAAGGTGGGCAATCGTTCCAACTCCAGCAGCGAGGTGGAATTCCGTGGTGCCTGGGGGCGCATGATCGGCGAGGAAGGCCGTGGTATTCCCACCATCATCGAAATGGCCACTTTCACGCGCCTGAACTGCGTGATGGGCAGCACCGGCCTGATTCGCCAGTGCCTGGTCCAGGCGTTGCACCATACCCGCCACCGTAGCGCGTTCGGCAAGACGCTGATCGATCAGCCGCTGATGCGCAACGTGCTGGCCGACATGGCGCTCGAATCCGAAGCCGCCACGCTGATGATGATGCGGCTGACCGAGGCCTTCGCGCTGGCCGATGAAGATCCGCTGCAGCGTGCCTACAAGCGCATCGTCACGCCGGCGGCCAAGTTCTGGCTGGCCAAGCGCAGCGTGGAACTGTCTGGCGAGGCCATGGAGGTCTTTGGCGGCAACGGCTATATGGATGAAGGCCCGATGGGCCGCCTGTATCGCGAAACACCAGTGATTTCGATCTGGGAAGGATCGGGCAATGTGATGGCGCTGGACATGATCCGTGCCATCAGCCGGGAGCCGCAGGCCATGCAGGCGTTGCTGGAAGACCTGGCGCCGTTCTGCCGTCAGGACGCGCGTCTGAGCGATGCGGCCACGGCGCTGGTCGCGGGGCTGCGGACCCAGGGCGAGGCGACGGAATGGCTTGCGCGCCGCCATGCGCAGCTTCTGGTGCTGCTGGTGCAGGCCCGCCTGCTCGGCGAACATGCGCCGGCGGCGGTGGCCGATGCGTTTATCGCCAGCCGGTTCGACGCGCAATGGGGCCGCGTGTTCGGCATGCTGCCGGACGGCGTGGCGCACGCCGCGATCCTGGGTCGCGCCTGGACGCAGTAAGGCGCCGCAAGGCCAGCACAAGGCCGGCCAACAAGAGAACATACAAAAGAGAACGTGGAGACGCCCCAATGAACATCGTTGCCTTGCTGGATAGCAACGTACGCAAGTATCCGGACAAGCCGTTCCTGCGGTATGCCGGACAGTCGATCACCTATGCGGAATTCGATGCGTTGTCGCGCGGCGCCGCCATCGTGCTTGCCGACCACGGCGTTGGCGTGGGTGACCGCGTGGCCGTGCTGTGCTTCAACACGCCGGGTATGGTGGCGGCGATGTTCGGTGCGTGGCGGCTCGGCGCGGTGGCGGTGCCGGTCAACCACAAGCTGCAGACGGCGGAGGTCGACTACATCCTCGAACATGCGGGCGTGAAGGTGTGTGTGTTCGACGGCAGCCTGGCTTCCGTGGTCTCTCGCCTGCAGACGCCAGTGAAGCTGTTGGCCACCAACACCGATGCGGCCGGGTTCGATTCGTTCGACGCGCAATTGCCGGCGGCCGCCACCTACGATGCGCCGCCGCCGCCGGCCGACGACGCCATCGCCCAGATTCTCTACACGTCCGGCACCACGGGCCGGCCCAAGGGCTGCGTGCTGACCCATCGGGCCGTGTGCATGGCAGGGATGACCGCCGCGCTGGCGTTGTCGATGCAGCGCGACGAGCGCACGTTGATGGCGATGCCGCTGTGGCACTCGTCGCCGCTCAACAACTGGATGCTCGGCACGCTGTACGTCGGCGGCACCGTTATCTTGCTGCGCGAGTACCACCCGCTGCATTTCCTGCAGACGGCGCAGGACGAGCGCGCCACGCTGTACTTCGGCGCGCCAGTGTCATACCTGCTGCCGCTGCAGATGAAGATCGACGTTACCGCGTTCGATCTGGGGTCGGTCCGCGCATGGATCTATGGCGGCGGCCCGATCGGCGCGGACACCGCCCGCCAGCTTGCGCAGCTATATCGCAGCGATCGCTTCTATCAGGTATTTGGCATGACCGAGACCGGGCCGTCCGGCACCGTGCTGTACCCGGAGGAACAGGTTGCCAAGGCGGGCTCGATTGGCCGCGTGGCCACGCCGGGTCTGGACATGCGCGTGGTGCGCACGGACGGTGCCGATGCTGGCCCCGGCGAGATTGGCGAAATCTGGATCAAGGCCGACTCCAATATGCTGGGCTACCTCGATAACGAAGCGGCCACACGTGAAGTCATGCGCGATGGTTGGTATCGCAGCGGAGATCTGGCCCGGCTGGACGCCGACGGCTTCCTGTTCGTGGTGGATCGCACCAAGGACATGATCATTACCGGTGGCGAGAACGTCTACTCGAAGGAAGTCGAGGACGTACTGGGGGCGCACCCCGACGTTCAGGACGTTGCCGTGATCGGCCGGCCACACGACCAGTGGGGCGAGACCGTGGTGGCGGTGCTGGTGCCCAGGCCCGGCACGCAGCCGGACCCGGAGGACATCAAGGCCTTCGCCGCCGAGCGGCTGGCGCGCTACAAGGTGCCGCGCGAGTTCCTGATTCGCGACACGCTGCCACGTACCCCCACGGGCAAGCTGATGAAGCACGTGCTGCGCGCGGACTTCACGTAGCGACTCCGGCCGACGGTTGTGCGCCGGACGATGCTTCCGGCCCGCAATCCGCGCCATCCGTATGCCCGGACTAAGCTGTAGGGATGACTGGCACGGTTCGGGCATGCGGGAGGCGCGATGGCAACGCGGAACGGTTTTATCGGCGCAGTCGGCAACACGCCGTTGATCAGGCTCGGCAAGCTCAGCGCGGAAACGGGCTGCGAGATCCTCGGCAAGGCCGAGTTCCTGAACCCGGGTGGCTCGGTCAAGGACCGCGCCGCCCTGTACATCATTGCCGACGCCGAGCGGCGCGGTACGCTGAAGTCCGGCGGCACCGTGGTCGAAGGCACAGCCGGCAACACCGGCATCGGCCTGGCGCATATCTGTGCCGCGCGTGGTTATCGCTGCGTGATCGTGATTCCGGAGACCCAGTCGAAAGAGAAGATGGACCTGCTGCGCGTGCTCGGCGCCGAAGTACGCACCGTGCCGGCTGTGCCCTACGCCGACCCCAACAACTATCAGAAGGTGGCAGGGCGCCTGGCGCAGGAACTCGACAATGCGATCTGGGCGAACCAGTTCGACAACACGGTCAACCGGCAGGCCCACTACGAGACCACGGGGCCGGAGATCTGGCGGGATACCGACGGCAAGGTCGATGCTTTCGTCTGCGCCACCGGCACAGGCGGGACGCTTGCGGGCGTTGCCCGCTTTCTCAAGGCGCAGAACCCGGCGGTGCGAACGGTGCTGGCCGATCCACACGGCAGTGGTCTGTACAGCTTCGTGAAGACCGGGCAGATCCGGGCCGAAGGCAATTCGATCACCGAGGGGATCGGGTCGAGCCGCATCACGGCGAATCTCGCGGACACACCAATCGACGATGCGGTGCGCATCGATGACCAGCGTTGCGTGACGATGGTCTATCGCCTGCTGCGCGAGGAAGGGCTGTACGTGGGCGGGTCGACGGGCATCAATGTGGCGGCCGCGGTGCAGATTGCGCAGGATCTGGGGCCGGGTCACACCATCGTGACGCTACTGTGCGATCGTGGCAGCTTGTATTCGGCACGGTTGTTCAACGCCGAATGGCTGGCGCAGAAGGGGCTGGTGGCGGGTTAGCCGCGCTTGGTGGTGCCGTGCTGGTGCCGTGCTGGTGCCTTGGCGCTGTAATCGACATTTCGCGTCGCCGTGAAACATCCAGTGAGATGCCGAACCATACTGGGTGGCATCTACAAGATGCGAGCAGGCCATGCCCCCCAACGCTTCCCTTGCCCCCGCCGATCCAATTGCAGCCGTCACGCACGCCGATCCTTATCCTTACTATCGTGACCTCGCGAGCACTCGCCCCTTCCACTTCGATCCCGCACTGAAGCTGTGGGTCGCCGCCAGTGCGGCGGCTGTCGCGGAAGTGCTGGACCATGCCGATGGTCGCGTGCGGCCAGTCGCGCAGCCCGTTCCGCCGTCGCTCGCCGGATCTGCCGCAGGTGACCTGTTCGGACGGCTGATCCGTATGAACGACGGCGTGCCCCATGCCCCGTTGAAGGCAATCGTGGCGCGGCAGATGGCGGCGCTGGATCTGTCCGATGTACGCGGTCGCGCCCGCGCGCTGGCAGCGGCATTGCCCCGCGTGGACCACGACGACGCGCACGAAGCCAATCGCTGGATGTTCACGCTACCGGTGCTTGCCATTGCCGATCTGCTGGGCCTTCCACTCGAGCGCGATGCGGACGGTCACGTCTCGACGCGGGTGGCCGGTTTCGTTGCCACGTTTGCCACGGCCATGTCGCCGCTGGCATCCGCTGCGGATGTTGAGGCTGGCGTTGCTGCCGCGCAATGGCTGACGCGCCTGGCGCAAACCGCCGGCGATCGCGCTACGGCAGGCAGCGGCTTGCTGGTCGCGCTGGCGCAGGCAGGGGGTGACAGCAAGTTGGATCCGGCCACGCTGACGGCAAACGCGATCGGCCTGATGATCCAGTCGTGCGAAGCGACGGCCGGGCTGATCGGCAACACGCTCGTTTATCTCGGCAGATCTGGCTGGCAAGGGGCCGATATCGCAGCGAGCGTAGATCGGGTGGCAAGGATCGATCCACCCGTGCAGAACACGCGCCGTTTCATGGCAGCGGATGCGATGTTGTGCGGTCAGCAGGTCAAGGCGGGCGATGCGGTGCTGGTGTTGCTAGCCGCCGCGGCGCATGATCCTTCCGCCCCCGTGGACGATCGCGCGTGGACCTTTGGCGCGGGCCGGCACGGTTGCCCAGGCGATGCGCTGGCTCGCGTGCTGGCCACGTGCACGATCGAGGCGCTGCTCGCGCGCGACGTGCACCCGGACCGGCTTGCTGCCAGCGTGCGCTATCGGCCATCCGTCAACGCGCGCATTCCCAGCTTTTCATCCAACAACTAAATGGAGCCCCCAACCATGATCGCCATCATCTTTGAAGTCGAGCCCGCGCCAGGGCGTCAGGACGCCTACCTCGAGATTGCCGCGCACCTGAAATCGACGCTGGAAACCATTGATGGATTCATCTCGGTGGAGCGGTTCCAGAGCCTGACCACGCCGGGCAAGCTGCTCTCGCTGTCGTTCTTCCGGGACGAGGCGGCCGTGATCGCCTGGCGCAACACGCTCGACCACCGCAAGGCGCAGGCGGCCGGGCGCGGTGGCGTGTTTGCCAACTATCGGCTGCGCGTGGCGCAGGTGATACGCGATTACGGCATGAATGAACGCGACGAAGCGCCGGCCGACAGCCGCGCGGTGCACGACGCGGCGCAACCCTGATCCCCGGAGCCAATGCGAATGACGTCGTTCGATATCGGGCAGGAGATTGCATTCATCGGCCTGACATTTCTGTTGGCCGGCTTCGTGAAGGGGGTGGTCGGGCTGGGCCTGCCGACAGTGGCGGTGGGCCTGCTGGGGCTGGTCATGCCGCCTGCCCAGGCCGCCGCGCTACTGGTGGCGCCTTCGATGGTGACCAATGTGGTCCAGCTATTCAGCGGCCCGCGTTTTGGCACGTTACTGCAGCGGCTCTGGCCGATGCTCGTGGCGATCTGCGCGGGCACGTGGATCTGCGCGGCGCTGGTGCCGGCCCGGGTTCTCGGACATGCCACCAACGCATTGGGCGTGGCGCTGGTGCTCTACGCGATCGTCGGGCTGGCCGCCGTGAGGCTGCACGTTCCGCCACGCGCGGAAGGCTGGCTGGCGCCACTGGTCGGGTTGGTGACTGGTGCCATCACGGCGGTGACGGGTGTATTCGTGATTCCGGCCGTGCCTTACCTGCAGGGGCTTGGGCTGGACAAGGAAAGCATGGTCCAGGCGCTGGGGCTGTCGTTCACCGTGTCTACCATTGCGCTGGCGGTCAGCCTGGCGCTGGACGGCGCGCTGCTGCACACGCCGGTTCTGGGGGCCTCGGCGCTGGCGCTGGTTCCCGCGCTCGGGGGCATGTTCTTCGGGCAGTGGCTGCGCCACCGGATCAGCGCGGAGCGCTTCCGCCGCCTGTTCTTCTGTGGTCTGTTGTTGCTTGGCGTCGATCTGGCGCTACGCGGAGCATTCTGACCCCATCCGCCGAGGATTCCTGACATATTCGCCTGCCATACTGGCTCCCAGATCGCGGCGCTAGCATGGCCTTGCCGCACCGGACACGAAAGGGCGATGCGGTATGAAGCGGCGCACGGGCGGTACCAGGCTGTTGGCAACGCTGGGCAGGCAGGCGGCGCAGAGCGCGCGCCGGCTGCAGCGCACCGTGGCGCAGACAGTGACAAATCCGATGTTGCGCGTGGCCAGGCAGCAGGGCCAGGCGGTCGGCAAGGCCATGGGGCGTGCCGTTGGCAAGGCCGCGCGTCAGGCCTTCACAGGGGTTGTGACTCCAGCCCCATCCCCGGTCAGCAAGGGCGGCGGTATCTGGGAGGAAGGGCTGTGGGGCTTCAGCCTCGGTATCGGCAGCATGGCGCAGCGCCGCTATCGCGTGTTCGTGCCGCCCGGTGTCAGCGCGGCGCGGCCAGCGCCGCTGCTGGTGTTGCTGCACGGCTGCGGCCAGGATGCCGCCAGCTTTGCGGCCTGCGCCCGCGTGGCCACCGTGGCGCGCGACGCCCGCTGGGTGGTGCTGATGCCGGAGCAATCGCTGCAAGGCAACGCCCAGCGCTGCTGGAACTGGTTCCGGCCCGCTGAGCGCGGCGCATCGGAGGCGGCGCTGTTGATGTCGATGGTCGATCATGCGTGCCGGCGCTACGCGGTTCTGGCCGACCGGGTTTGCGCGTTCGGTTTGTCTGCTGGCGGCGCCATGGCGATGATGCTGGGTCTGCGCTATCCCGATCGTTTTGCCGCCGTGGGATCGCATTCCGGCGCCGCGCCGTTCAGTGCCAGCAACGCGTCGCAGGCGTCACGCGCGATGCGTGGGGAGCGGGCGCCTGACATTGACGCGGCGCGGTTGCTGCTGGCTGGACGTCGGCCTCCGCCGCTGCTGCTGATGCATGGCGACGAGGATGCGGTGGTGTCCTACGACAACGCCACGGCAACGGCTGCCATGTGGCTCGACCTCGTGCCACATGGCGTGCATGCACCTGCCCCGTTGCCGCCAAAGCGCGTGCGCCGCGGCACGCGCAGGGAGATGGACGTGCTCGACTGGCAGAGCGGGGCACGCCCGTACCTGCGGCTCGTGAAGGTGGAGGGTTTGCGTCACGCCTGGAGCGGCGGCGCGCCGGGGCAGGCGTTCGCCGACCCCACCGGCCCCGATGCACTCAAGATCGCGCTACGGTTCTTCTCGGTGAACGGCCGTCACGATTGAGTGTGGGTAGCGCGCGGATCGAGCGCAGATAGAGCGCAGATAGAGCGTGGGCAGGGCTTGGCCCGTGGATGATGGCGCGATCAGGCCGCGCCAACGGGTTCGAACACGACGTCGCTGGTCGGACACGCCACGCAGGGCAGGATGTAGCCATCCTCCTTTTCGTCGCGGCTCAGGCCTGGCCATTCCACGCGGTAACGCACGCTGCCCGCGTGGAGTTTGCTGATGCAGGCGCGGCAGGTGCCATTGCGGCACGAACTGGGCAGCGACACGCCATCGAGCAGCGCCGCCTCAAGCAGACTCAACGAAGCCGGCGCGGCAAACCGTGTATTTGCGGGCAGGACGCACGCCGTGTATTCGGTGTCGTCGAAGGTGTTCCCGTCGCCAGTCATGCCTGCTCTTCGGTATCCGGGAATCGGGCTCGGCCGTGCGTGGCGTCGCGCAGCGTGGCAATCGCGCCATCGCGCAGCGTGGCGGGCAGGCGGATCAGCAGCGTCGCCAACGCGTCATATCGGGTGTCGACCAGCGTGCAGCCTTCGGCGGCTGACAGCTCCAGCCAGCGTCGCACGCGCGATTCGTCGGCATAGTCGATCTCGATGGCAAACGTGGTGTACGCAATGCGTTCGATACGCTCGGCGTCCTTGAGCGCGCTGGCGATGGCGTCGGTATAGGCCCGCACGAGGCCGCCCGCGCCCAGCTTGACGCCGCCGTAGTACCGCACCACGGCCGCCAGCACGCCGTCGAGGTCGTGATGGCGAAGAACTTCGAGGATCGGCCTGCCTGCCGTGCCAGAAGGCTCGCCATCGTCTGACATGCCCGACTGTCCGCCCGCCAGCAGCGCCCAGCACACATGGGTGGCGGTGGGATGCTGCGCCCGCAGATCCTGAATCACGGCCATCGCCGCGTCACGATCGGCCACCGGCACGGCCAGCGCGATAAAGCGGCTCTTGCGGATCTCGATGTCGGCGTGAACTGGAGCGGCAAGCGTGTAGGTAGGCAAGACGGGGAAATGCAGTGGTCGCTGGGCAGGATGGCGAGTGTAGCGCAGGCCGACGGTTGGCTACGGAAACCAGGCCGCATGACAGCTCGCTGACCGTCAAAAAACTGTCATGCTGGGTGCTTATCATCCGCCACGGGGCGTTCCGTCCACATTGCCCCGGTGCCCGATTCGCATAACTATCCACCCATATAAAACCATCATGTCCGACCAACCCCTCGTTGCCCGTCGCCGTGCCCTGAAAATCCTTGGTGGAGCCCCGATGCTCCCGATCGGCGCGGCCGCCGCGAGTCTTGCGGGTGGGATGACCGCGATGGAGGCCGCGTTCGCCGCCGCGCCCCGGCGCAAGGCTGGCGCGGCATTTACGTCGGCAACGTTCACGGGCATGGCCGCGCCGTCGCTCGACAATCCGGCTGCGATGGCCACGACGACGGTTGGCTCGTCGATCAAGGTGTCTTACAGCGACGACAGCGCGCAGGAATATGCGCTGGCATACCAGCCCTTCTTTGTCACCGGCGACATGCTGCCCGATGGCAAGGGCGGCAAGGTGCTGGCAGGCGGCTACTACGACATCCATAACCGCCCGATCATGGATACCTCGGTGCCCGGCAAGACGCGTCAGTTCTTCTCGGACTGCCCGGACGGCAGCTCGCTGCTGACCGTGCGCGGCGCGCGCGTGCATGGCGTGAAGGGCAATACGGTGTTCGCCGTGGTGCAGTTCGAATACACCACGCGCGACCAGGCCAACGGTGACATGTACGGCATGCTGCCGTCGCCGATCGCCGTCATCACGCTCGACCAGGACCCGAAGACCGGCAAGCTCACTCCGGTGCGCTATCACAACGTGGATACTTCGGCGGTGAACGGCCTGTGGATCACCTGCGGCGCGAGCCTGTCACCGTGGAACACGCACCTGTCGAGCGAGGAGTACGAGCCGGATGCGGTCAAGGCCGCCACCGACAAGCGCCTGCGTGGCTTCAGCCAGAACCTGTATGGCGACGCAGACCGCGCCAATCCCTATCACTACGGCCATCTGCCCGAAGTCACCGTGCACGCCGACGGCACGGGTTCGATCCGCAAGCATTACTGCCTGGGCCGCATCTCGCACGAACTCGTGCAGGTGATGCCGGACGAACGCACCGTACTGATGGGCGATGATGCCACCAACGGCGGCCTGTTCATGTTTATCGCCGATCGTCCGCGCGATCTGTCGTCGGGCAAGCTCTATGTGGCCAAGTGGCACCAGACTTCCGGCACGGGGCCGGGCGCGGCCACGCTGTCGTGGATCGCGCTGGGCAGCGCGACGAGCGACGAGATCCGCAAGCTGGTGGATAGTGGCATCAAGGTCCCCGACATCATGGACGTCAAGGCCAAGGACCCGGCAGATAGCGCTTACACGCGCATCCTGATCGATGGCAAGCCGAACTGGGTAAAGGTGGCACCGGGCCAGGAAAAGGCGGCGGCGTTCCTGGAGACCCATCGTTACGCGGCGCTCGTGGGTGGCAGCCTGGGCTTCACCAAGATGGAAGGCACGACGGTCAATATCGCGGACCGCAAGGCGTACTCGGCGATCTCGCGTATCGAATCGAGCATGTTGGCCGGCAACGCGGCGAACGCGGGCGATATCCGCGTGGAAGGTCCCTACTCCGGCGCCGTGTACGAACTGAACCTGAGTGGCGCCCAGACCGACCATGCTGGCGCGCGCATCGACAGCGAATGGGTGCCGGTCGACATGGCGCCGGTGCCGGCACTGGTATCCGAAGACCTCGGCGGCGGACCCAAGAAGGCGCAGGATGCGCTTGGCAACTTCGCCAACCCCGACAAGGTGGCCACGCCGGACAACCTCAAGTTCTCGGAGTCGCTGCGCACGCTGTTCGTCGGCGAGGACAGCAACACGCACGTCAACAACTTCCTGTGGGCGTACAACGTCGACACGAAGCAGTTGTCGCGCGTGCTGTCGTGCCCGGCCGGCGCGGAATCGACCGGACTGCACGCGGTGGACGAGATCAATGGCTGGACGTACATCATGAGCAACTTCCAGCATCCTGGCGACTGGGAAGCAGGCCTGCACGACAAGGTCAAGGCACAGCTCGACCCGCTGGTCCGCGCCAACTACAAGGACCGGTTTGGCGCGGCGGTGGGCTACCTGACGGCGACGCCGGCAGCGATCCGCCTCGGCAAGCGGGCCTGACGCCGCGTTCCGCCCGGTCCTGCTAACCTGTGGGCTGCGCGCCTGGCATCCGACCGGGTGGCAGCCCCACGAGAAACCCCATGACCGCTGATCCGACCGCGCGCCGCATGGCGCCCGCCACCGACCGCAACCGCGAGCCGATCCTGGCCGTGCTGCGCAACGTACTGCCGCGATCGGGCACGGTACTGGAAATCGCCAGCGGCACCGGGCAGCACGCCGTGCATTTTGCGGCGGCGCTTCCGGGTTTGACGTGGCAGCCGAGCGATCTGGATGTGACGCACCGCGAGTCCATTGCGGCCTGGACCGAACATACGCAGGTCCAGAACGTTCTCCCACCCCTTGCCATCGACGTTCGCCAGGAACCGTGGGGCATCGATGCCGTGGACGCCATCGTCTGCATCAACATGATCCACATCGCGCCGTGGGCGGCGGCCGAGGCGCTGTTCGAGGGCGCGGGCAGGCGATTGGCGCCGGGCGGCGTGTTGTACCTCTATGGCCCCTACCGCCGCGAAGGCGCGCATACGGCGCCAAGCAACGAGGCGTTCGACCGCCAGTTGCACTCGGCCGATCCAGACTGGGGCGTGCGCGACATGGAAGCCGTGATCGCACTCGGCACGACGCACGGCCTGAGGTGCGATGCCCCGATTCAGATGCCGGCCAACAACTTCAGCCTGGTGTTTCGCAGGCAGGCGTGAGCGGCGGCTGGCGCACTGCCCCGCGCGGCCCGGTAGGGCTGCTAAACTTCGCCGCGAAACACTGTCTATCTGCATTCAACGTGAATCTGTCCAACCTGGAACGCCAGCTTTCCTTCCTCCGGGAAATCGACCTGTTGAAGAGCGTCGTCCGGATGACGCCGCTTATCAATCAGTCACGCCGGGAGAACAGCGCGGAACATTCGTGGCACCTGGCCATGTATGCCCTCGTCCTGTCGGAACATGCGGCGGCACCTGTCGACGCCCTGCGCGTGGTGAAGATGCTGCTCATCCACGACATCGTGGAAATCGACGCAGGCGACGTGCCGTTTCACGACCCGGCGGCGAGAGCCGGTCAGGCTGCGCTGGAGGAACAGGCGGCAGAACGGATCTTCTCGCTGCTGCCGGCCGCGCAGGCAGCGGAGTTCCGGAGCCTGTGGTCCGAGTTCGAAGCGGGGGAGAGCGACGACGCACGGTTCGCGAAATCGCTGGACCGTCTGCAGCCGTTACTCCACAACGCAGCGACCGGGGGCGGTAGCTGGGTGGAGTGCGACGTCACCGAAGAACAGGCCATGGCACGCTACGGCCCGCCGATCGAGCGCGGCTCGCCAGTGCTTTGGGAAGAAGCGGCCAGGCTTGTGCGCGAGCATTTTCAGAAGCCTCGGGAAGGGTGACGTGGGTGGGGTGTAAACCGCGGGCGCCGGGTGTGCATACGCAGGGTGAGGGGCGGTAGCCACACAATGCTGTGAATCCGTGTCGGATTGCGCTTTCGCCGTTGCAGTGATTGAGCCGTGTCGGGCCATTGCATAAGCTGTCCTCGTCACGTCACTGCACCCGAGGTTCAGCATGTATCTCGATCTCATGGCAGGCTTGCAGCCGCTGCCAAAAGCCAATACGCACAGCAGGCTGCGCCAAGGTGGCCGCCCCGGCCAACTGCCATTTTCGGACTCCCCGTGTGCCGTGCTCGGGTCCAGCCGGCTGCCGATTGGCCATCTGACGGTCGCGGAGGTTTCGGCGCAAGGACTCGTGAACCTGACGCCTTTCGAGTTGCATCGCGCCATCGAGGCGGGCCACTTCTACGCCGAGGGCTACGATCCCGCCGGAATGCCCACAATACTTCCGGCCTGGCAGTTCGTGCCGCCTGCGCTGGCCCTGATCACGCCGATCATCATGGCGCTCCGCAACGAGCCGTCAGGTGAAGATCCCTTTTTCTGGATGATCGCCTACGAAGAGTTGAATGATCTCACTCCGGCTGAAGTGCTATGCGGAAGGCTGCTTTGTACCCGAGGGTCGGTGTCAATCGGGCAGATGCATCATTTGCAGCGGCCCGATGCCGAACGTCAGACGGCGGTCATGGCGGCACTGGAGCTGCTCCCGTCCCGGTTGTTGCGAGCCGGCCCGTGAGGTGCGATCTGGAGTTGTCCTTGGGCGCCACCGTTATGCCGGCAGACGTCGCGGCACAGATGCCGCCGCGTGGATTGGTCACGGATGTGATGGCCTCGAGCGTTTGCACGCTGAACCGTGGGACGTTGCTGACCAGAGCCGCCTGGAACGCGGCGACGGCGCTGCCCGATTTCGCGACGCGTACCCACCGATGGGGGCCGCCGGCCAGTTGCAGGCAGGCGGCAGGCCGCTTTCCTTTCCATTGGCTGTATGTCGCGGAAGATGCCTACACCGCGATATGGGAGGGCCGGTTTTGCGAGAAGGTCGAGAGATTTCCGGGCGCCTTCAGACTCAACGAGGCTGCCAGTGACGGCCTCCTGGTCACCATGCGGCTGAAGTCGGATCTGAATTTCCTCGAGATTGGCGGGACGACAGCCGTCAGACTCGGAATCTATGATCGGTTGTCAGACCCAGACTATCAATGGTGCAGGCATTTCGGTCTGGAGATGCACCCTGTGCTCGAAGCGCTTTTCAATCGGACAGGTGCGATTGGCATTCGCTATCCATCAAGGCGCCTTCGCAACCATGCCGCACTCGCGGTTCATTCCCGCCATCTTGGCAGGTGGAGAGAATCGGTAACGATCGATACGGCACGTTTCGGGGACTTGCCCACATACGGTGAGCTTCTCGACGATCCGTGTCGACTGCCTGAGGCGCTATCAAAATGAAGCGAAGCGGTGCTGGCTAGACGCGCGGCCACAGACAGTACAAGTAGTACGGCGAGGCCGCGCAACGACGCCAGATTCATTTTGATAGCGCCTCTACAGCGCGCGAGGCTGCGCCGGTGCGACTCACCCTCGCACCAGCATCACCACCGCCGTTGCGATCAAGCACAGCGCGAACGCCGCGCGCAGTTTGCGTTCCGGCATACGGTGGGCAAGGGCCACGCCCCATGAGATCGTCAGCATGCCGCCCAGCGAGAGCGGGATGCCGCTGTACCAGTCGACGTGGCCGGCGTTGGCATAGGTGAACAGCGCGACAACCGCGCCGGGGGTGACCAGTGCCAGAGCCAGGCCCTGTGCGGCGGCCTGGCGCATCCCGAACAGCCCCACAAGCGCGGGGGCGGCTACCACGCCACCGCCGACGCTGAAGAATCCGGAGAACGCGCCGCCGACCACGCCCACGGCGGGAATCCACGAGGGAGACAGGCGTGCCTGCGGTTGTGTGGTGGCGCGGCCCGGCAGGAGTCGCCACAGGAAGTACAGTGCCAGGCCGATCATGAAAATGGCGAAGATGCGCCGTAGCAGTGCCGGGTCGATCGACGTGGCGAACTTTGCGGAAGCGTAGGTGGCAAGCACCGCAGACAAGCCAAGCACGATGGCTGTCTTCAGCTCGATATCGGCGCGCTTGCGGTATTGCCAGAATCCGATCAGTACGTTCGGCGCGATCATCACCAGCGAGGTGCCCTGTGCGAGCTGCTGGTCCATGCCATAGAGCAGGCCGAGGGCCGGGATGGCGATCAGGCCGCCGCCGATGCCAAACAGGCCGCCCACGCCGCCGAGGAGTCCCCCGAGTCCAAAGATGAGCAGGGCGGACAGCAGCGAGTGGTCGGGCATGGTGAATCGGGGGCGGGGTTACGAGAAGCGGCCTTCAGAAAAGGCAAGTCCGCGATCATACGCGGACATGGGTATTACATGGCTGTGGTGCGTCGGGCGGATCGGGTGGAAGACCGGCACCCGCAGGTGCCGACTCCTGACCGACGCGGTCAGTCGACCTGCGCGCCAGACTGCTTGACGATCTTCGCCCATTTGTCGATATCGCCGCGCAGCATGGTGGAGAACTGTTGCGGCGTGCCCGTCAGCACTTCGGCGCCCTGGGCAGCAAGCTTGTCGCGGAGCGTCTTGTCGGCCAGCGCGGTCTGCATCGTGGCGGCAAGCTTCTGCGTGACATCCTTCGGCGTGCCGCGCACTGCGAACAGGCCGACCCAGAGGTCGCCGCTATAGCCGGGCACGGTCTCGCTGATGGCGGGGATGTCCGGGGCAAACGGCGAGCGCTTGGCCGAGCTCACGCCCAGGGCGCGGACCTTGCCGGCCTTGATATGCGCCAGCACGGAGGGCAGGCTGGCAAAGGCCATCGGCACCTGGTTGCCGAGCACGTCATTGAGCGCCGGGGCGACGCCCTTGTACGGCACGTGCTCGAGCTTGATGGCCGCCATGCTGTTCAGCATCTCACCCAGCAGATGGTTCAGCGTGCCGTTGCCGGCGGAGGCAAAGCGGTAGTAGTCGGGCTTGGCCTTGGCCATCGCGATCAGTTCCGACATCGACTTGGCCGGGAAGGCGGGGTTGACCACCAGCACGTTCGGTACGGTAGCTACCGGGGCGATCGGCTCGAAGTCCTTGATCGGGTCGAACGGAATCGAGCGGTAGAGCGACGGGTTGATGGCCTGCGTGCTGCTGATGGTCATCAGCAGCGTGTAGCCATCCGGCGCGGAGCGGGCCGCCGTCTGGGTGCCAATGTTGCCGCCAGCGCCCGGGCGGTTTTCCACTACTACCTGCTGGCCAAGGCGTTGCGACAGGTCGGCCGCCACCAGTCGGGCGACGATGTCGTTGGTGCCGCCCGGCGCCTGCGGCACGATCATCTGGATCGGCTTGGACGGATAGGTGTCGGCTTGGGCGTGGCCGACAACGGACAGGGCCATGGCGATACCGGCGATGGCGCGGATTGTACGAAGCATGATGTCTCCTCGGTGGCTTCTGGCGGGCCCATGCACTTGGAGGCCCGCTAATGTGGCGCCCACTCTAGCGGAGCCATCCGCCAAGGAGAAATTCAATCGGTGACTATGGGCATAAGGTTTTCTTATCGGACCGGGCGCGGCGGGCCGGCCATCCACCCATCCACCCATACGCCGACACCAGGAGTCGCCGCTCCCATCAACCCGCTGGCGCCAGCGACCCGCCCAGGGCAATCCGTTCTCCGACTATCTCCCGCAACACATCGGCCACCGCCTCGGCCGCATTCGAGCGCGGCAGCGCGCGCGGCCAGCACAGGGACAGCGTGCGTCGGAGTTCCGGAACGATCAGCCGCCGAGGCACGGCCGCATCGCCATCGCCAAGCGACGACGCTGGCAGTATCGTGCAGGCCAATCCTTCCCGGGCGGACGCCAGCAGGAAAGGCAGGGAATCGAGATCGGCCACCACATTCAGGTTTATGCCGGCTTTGGCAAACGTGCGCTCGACCACCTCGCGCAACCCCTGCGAGCCGCTTGGCAGCACCAGCGGGATACCGTCGAGCGCCTTGAGCGGGACCGTATCCGCCGTGGCGCCGCCCCGTTTGCCCGGGCGCGGCGCGGTCACGGGTGGCGTGCCGATCAGGTAGAGCGGTTCGCTGGCCAGCGGCTCCGGCTCCACCGCGCGCGATGGCGTGTCGCGAAACAGGATGGCGAAGTCGAGCCGGTTCTGGTTCAGCAGCTCGGAGATATATCCGCTCATGCTTTCAAAGAGTTGCAGCCGGACCTGCGGGTAGCGCTGGCGCACGGTGCGTATCAGCGCCATGCCGAAGGCCGCTGCAGCCGTGGTGGGCAGGCCGATGGCCACGGTGCCCGAGACCTCGGCGCCGGCCACGCGCACGTCGGCGCCCGCGATTTCCACCTGTCGCAGGATATTGCGCATGTGACGGTAAAGCGTTTTTCCGGCTTCGGTGGGCCGCACGCCTTTCGCGCTGCGGTGCACCAATGGCACGCCGAATTCGTCTTCCAGCGTGGCAAGCTGCTGCGACAGCGCGGGCTGCGCCACGCAGACGACCTCGGCGGCGCGGGTCAGGCTGCCTTGGTCGACGATGGCCACAAAATAGCGCATGGCACGGATGTCCATGGGTTCTCCAGAGGGTGCATGGGGGACGCACCGGGGGTGCAGGCTATTGATTCTACTTATGGAGCCTTCTGCAATCCCTATTTCACAGGTCGGAGGCAGGCGGGTAGATTGGCGGCATTGCGCTACCTACCCAAGACACCGTCATGTCCCGACCCCTTGAAGGCATCACCGTCGTTTCGCTCGAGCAGGCCATCGCCGCGCCGTTCTGCACCCGTCAATTGGCCGATCTCGGCGCGCGCGTCATCAAGATCGAGCGGCCTGGCCCGGGCGATTTCGCGCGTGCCTATGACGGCCGCGTGCGCGGGCTGTCGTCCCACTTCGTCTGGACCAACCGTTCGAAGGAAAGCCTGACGCTCGACGTCAAGGCACCTGCCGCCGCCCCGGTGCTGGAGGCCCTGCTGGCCAAGACCGATGTGCTGATCCAGAACCTGGCGCCGGGCGCGTCGACCCGCCTCGGGCTGGACTACGAGACGCTGTCGAAGCGCTTTCCACGCCTGATCGTCTGCGATATCTCCGGCTACGGCGGCGATGGTCCCTATCGCGACAAGAAAGCCTATGACCTGTTGGTGCAGAGCGAATCGGGCTTCGTGTCGGTCACTGGCACGCCGGAAGAGGGCGTGAAGGCCGGCGCCTCGGTGGCGGACATCGCCGCCGGCATGTACGCATACAGCAACGTGCTGGCCGCGCTGATCGAGCGGGGCCAGACCGGCCGCGGCAAGCATATCGACGTGTCGATGCTCGAATCGATGGTCGAGTGGATGAATTTCCCGATGTACTACGCGTTCGATGGCGCCGAACCGCCGCCGCGCGCCGGGGCGTCGCACGCCACGATCTACCCGTACGGACCGTTCCCGACCGGCGACGGCAAGACCGTGATGCTTGGTTTGCAGAACGAACGCGAATGGGCCGTGTTCTGCAAGGTGGTGCTCCAGGAGCCGGATCTGGCCACCCACGCGGCGTTTGCCACCAACAGCCTGCGCAGCGCCAACCGCGCGCAACTGCGTGCCCGCATCGTCGAGGCGTTCGGGCGGCTGACCGCCGCGCAGGTGGTGGAGCGGCTGGAGGAAGCAAAGATCGCCAACGCCAATGTCAACACGATGGCCGACGTCTGGGCGCACCCGCAGCTGGCGGCCCGCAAGCGCTGGCGCACCGTCGATACCCCGGCAGGGCAGATTCCGGCCCTGCTGCCGCCCGGCATGACCGACGCGCGCATGGACCCGGTTCCGGCGGTAGGTGAGCATACGGACGCGATCCTTGCCGAGACCGGCTGCACCGCCGAACAGATCGCCCGGCTTCATGCCGACGGCGTGGTCTGACGGAGGCGGGCGATGACAAGCACCCGAGTGCCGCGCAGTTATCTGTTCGTTCCGGCATCGCGTCCGGAGCGCATTGGCAAGGCCATCGCGGCTGGCGCCGACGCCGTGATCGTCGATCTCGAGGACGCAGTGGCGCCCGATGCCAAGGCGGCGGCGCGGGCCGGCCTGGCCGAGCCCTGGCGCGACTTGCAGGCCCAGGCGGATGCCGCTGGCGTAGCATTGCTGCTCCGCATCAATGGTGCCGACACCTCGTACTTTGCCGAAGACGTGGGCTTCTGCCGCGCATGCGGCGTTCGCGAGATCGTGCTGCCCAAGGCCGACAAGGCGGCGCTGGCCGCGCTGCGTGCCGATCTGCCCGAGACGCCGTGCTGCGCCTTGCTGGAGAGCGCGGCCGGGTTTGCCGATCTGGCCCATGTGGCGCGCGCGCCAGGCGTATCGCGACTGCTGTTCGGCAGCATCGACCTGATGTTCGATCTCGATGTGGGTGACGACGACGCGCCGCTCCACCATTTCCGTAGCGAACTGGTCATGCATTCCCGGGCGGCCGGACTGCCGGCGCCGGTCGACGGTGTCTGCACGGCCATCGGCGATGCCGACGCGCTGGCCGCCGATACCGCGCGGGCACGGCGTTTCGGGTTTGGGGCCAAACTGCTGATTCATCCGAATCAGGTGGGGGGTGTCCATGCCGCCCTGGCGCCATCGGCCGAAGAACTGGCCTGGGCGCGTCGTGTGGTCGAGCAGGCGGCCGCCGCGCAGGGCGCTGCGATCGCCGTCGACGGGAAGATGGTCGATCGTCCAGTGCTCGAACGCGCACAGCGTATCGTCGCGGCGGGTGGCGTCTGACGACGCTTTCGGCCCCCCCCGAATTGGCGCCGATGGGGTGTCAATGGAGCGCCAATGCGTGTTTTCCCTGAGCGTGGGATTGCTGCAAAACCCGCCGGTTTGCCATCGGTGTGAAAGGTATTTGTAATGATGTTCAGGCTGAATAGGCGCGCGAGATCATGCACGCTATGCGGGAGAACACGAAGATGAATGTCCTGGGCCTAAGACAATAAAGCTGTCTTCCCGGTGCACCGTTTGGCGGACATGATCGTTAATTAACTTCCGATCACGTCGAAACGAGCCAGACTGACCGTGCATTCTTCTGTTTCCCGAGTCGCCGTGGCGACGTTGCTGGCCATGGCCTCCGTGGGCTCCATTGCCGCCTCGGCCGGGCAAGCCGCCAGCGGACCCATGCCTCCAGATGGCCCCTGCACGCCGCCGCCGGCAAAGGCCGCGCTGACCCTGGCGCAGGCACGTCTTGACGCGCTGCGCTGCAACCGCGACATCATCTCGGCCCGTCGTGGCGAGGAAGCCAGCCAGGCCGACATCCAGATTGCTTCCCAACGCCCGAACCCGGTCCTGAGCTTGGGCGTGGCCAATATCAACCCGAATCTTGGTGTAGGTGCCGGCAACTGGCGCAGCAAGACCGTGGACTCGACGGTGCGCGTCGACCAGGTGATCGAGACCGCCAACAAGGGCAACCTGCGTACCGACGCGGCCCGCAAGGCCAGCGCCGCCGCCGGCGAGCAGACGCAGGCGGTGGTGGCCCAGCAGGTCAGTGCCGTGGAACAGTCGTGGTACGACGCGGTAGCCAGCCAGAGCCGGGTAGAGGTGCTGACCGAAACCGTCGGTCTCTATGGCAAGACTCAACAAGCGAACGAGGCACGGCTCAAGGCTGGTGACGTGGCACGCGCCGATGTGACCAAGCTCCAGCTCGAAACGCTGCGGGCCCAGAGTGACCTTCGCGCCGCCCAGTCGGACTATGCCACCAGCAAAGCAGCACTGGCCGCCACAATCGGTCTTCCGGGCACGCTGTTGGACAACCGGCTCGTGCCGGACTGGCCTGCGCTCGATGCCCCGGTGCCGCCAGTCGATCCTGAGGTGCTGCAGCGCCGCCCGGATGTGACGGCCGCCGAAGCCCGGCTGGCCGCCGCCGCCTCGGCGCGTGACCTGGCGCGTGCCGGCCGCGTGCCCGACGTGACCGTCGGCGCCCAGTACGAGCACTATCCGGTTTCCGAGGCCAATACCACCGGCAGCGGCAACAGCTACGGCGTGTTCATTTCGATTCCGCTGTTCGTGCGCCACAGCTTCGGCGGTGAAGCGCGCCGCGCCGAGGTGGACTACTACGCCGCGCTCGACGACCGCAACCGTATCTTGCTGGCCGCGCAGAACGACATCGAACGGCTGCGCAGCCAGCTCGAGTCGGCGCGCGCGTCGCTGCAGCAGATGCAGACCGCCGTGCTGCCGGCGGCGGAGAACGTCGCGCAGAGTGCCGAGTTCGCCTATACGAAGGGTGCCACCGGCGTGCTCGACCTGCTCGACGCGCGCCGCGCGCTGCGTCAGACGCGTCTGGACGCTGTTGACGTGCAGGGCAGCTTCGCCAAGGCCATGGCCGCGTACCGCGCCGCCCTGCAGGCCACCACTTCCGATATCAACAAGCTTCCCCAGGTTCGAACCGATGCATCGCATCCCTGATATGCCGCTCATCTCCCGCGATTCCCGCTTCACCCGTGCCGGCGCCGCGCGTCTGGCGGCTGTGCTGTCACTGTGCGTGCTTACGCTGGGCGCCTGCGGCAAGAAGGAAGCGCCCGAGAACGATGACGAGCCGAAGGTGGCTGGTCAGGTCATCGAGTATCCGGCGAACGTCAAGTCGCTGCCCGGCGTCGTCGGCCAGCCGGTCAAGAGCGGCGGCGATCGCATGCTGAGCATGCCCGGCCGCCTGGTCTGGAACGAAGACAAGACGGTGCGCGTGGCTTCGCCATTCGCTGGCCGTGTGATGGAGATCCTGGTGCAGCCCGGCGTCACCGTGAAGGCTGGCCAGCCGCTGGCGATGCTGACGTCGCCCGATTTTGGCTCGGCCCAGGCCGATGCCCGCAAGGCGTCCGCGGATAGCGCCGTGGCGTCGAAGGCGCTGGCGCGCCAGCGCGAGTTGTATGAGGCCGGCATCATCGCCCAGAAGGATCTGGAGCAGGCGCAGGCGGACAACGCCCGCGCCGCGGCTGACCAGCAGCGCACGCAGGCAGCGCTGCGCATGTACGGCGCTTCCGGCAATGACGGCGTGAACCAGCGTTTCGCGCTGCGCAGCCCGATCGACGGCCTGGTGGTCGAGCGCAATATCAATCCGGGGATGGAACTGCGTCCCGACCAGCCGCCCACCGCGCCGCTGTACCTGATTACCGATCCCACCACGCTGTGGGCGCAGCTTGATGCCGCCGAGGCGGACCTTGGCCACTTCAGGCCCGGCGTGACCGTGCAGCTTGCCAGCGCCGCCTACCCCGGCGAGACGTTCACGGGCACTGTGGTCAAGATCGCGGATTACGTTGATCCGTCGTCGCGCAGCGTCAAGGTGCGTCTGTCCGTGCCGAACGCCGACCGCCGCTTGAAGGCCGAGATGTTCGTTACAGCGAAGATGCAGGCCGCGTCGTTCCAGGGGATCTCGGTGCCGTCGAAGGCCGTGTTCCTGGCCGATAACAAGAACTATGTGTTCGTGCGCACCACGCCCAACAGGTTCGAGCGCCGCGAGGTCAAGCTCGGCGTGACGATTCCGGGCACGACCGAGGTGGTGGAAGGCCTGAAAGAGGGCGACGTGGTGATCACCGACGGCAATCTCTATCTGCAGGACATCCTGCGCGATGCCACCGCGGTGAACGCCGCGCGTGCGGCTGCCAAGCATTAAGGACGGCAGCCACATGATTTCACGTATCGTCAATTTCGCGCTGCACCAGAAGCTGTTTGTCTGGCTTGGCCTGATCATCTTCGTCGCGGGCGGCCTGGCCGCCTTCAAGAACCTGCCGATCGAAGCGTTCCCAGACGTCTCGGACATCCAGGTCAACGTGATCACGCTGTACCCGGGCCGGGCCGCCGAGGAAGTGGAGCGCCAGGTCACGATTCCGATCGAAACCGCGCTGGCGGGTACGCCGAATTCGGTGCGCGTGTTCTCGCATACGCAGTTCGGCCTGTCGTTCATGATGGTGACCTTCAATGACAAGGCCACCGACATCGTCGCGCGCCAGCAGATCATCGAACGGCTGCGCAGCGTTGACCTGCCCGACGGCGTGCAGCCGGAACTGGCGCCGTTGTCCACTGCCATCGGTGAGATCTATCGCTTCCGCCTGAGCGGCAAGGGCTACACGCCGCAGGAACTGCGCACGCTGCAGGACTGGGTCGTGGAGAAGAATCTGCGTCAGGTGCCGGGCGTGGCCGACGTGGTCACGATCGGCGGCTCGATCAAGCAGTACGAGGTGAACCCGAATCTGGGCCGCATGCGCGACAGCAAGATCTCGCTGTCGCAACTGTTCACGGCGCTTCAGCGCGGCAACTCGAACGCCGGCGGCGGCTCGGTGGCGCATGGACGCCAGCAGTACCTGCTGCGTTCGCTGGGCAGCTTCCGTAGCTCGGCCGACATCGCCAACGTGGTGGTGGCCGAGAACAACGGCACGCCGATCCTGGTCAAGGACATTGCCGAGGTCAAGATCGGCGCCGCGCCGCCGCAGGGCCTGATGGGTCAGGACGACGAGGACGACATCGTCTCGGGCATCGTGGTGATGCGCAAGGGCGAGAACCCGTCGATAGTGCTCGAGGCGCTGAAGAAGAAGATCGAACTGCTCGACGACCAGATTCTGCCAAAGGGCGTGAAGCTGGTGCCGTACTACGACCGCTCGACGTTGATCGACAAGACGCTGCACACGGTGTTCGGCAACCTGGTGGAGGGCGCGCTGCTGGTGATGGCCGTGCTGTACCTGTTCCTGGCCAACGTGCGCGCGGCGGCGATCGTGGCGCTGGTGATCCCGCTGGCGCTGCTGTCGACGTTCATCGGCCTGACCTGGGTGGGTATTCCGGCCAACCTGCTGTCGCTGGGGGCGATGGACTTCGGCATCATCGTCGACGGCGCGGTGATCGTCGTCGAGAACATCTTCAAGCGGCTGGGCGAACTCAAGGAACAGCAGATCAAGGACAACAAGGCGCGGATGCACGCGATCCTTCAGGCCACGACAGAGGTGGGGCGTCCGACCGTGTTCTCGATGATCATCATCATCGCCGCGCACATCCCGATCTTCACGCTGCAGCGTCACGAAGGAAAGATCTTCGCGCCGATGGCGTACACGGTGACGGGCGCGCTGGTCGGCTCGCTGATCGTCTCGCTGACCGTGGTGCCGCTGCTGTGCCACCTGCTGCTCAAGAAGAACATCGCGCACGAGGACAATTTCGTGGTGCGCCAGTGCAAGCGCCTCTATGAGCCGATGCTGGCGTGGGCGCTCGAGAACAAGAAGAAGGTCGTGGCCATCGCCGTGGGCCTGCTGGTGGCCACCGTCGGCGTGGGCAAGTTCCTGGGCAGCGAATTCCTGCCCGAACTCGACGAAGGCTCGATGTGGGTCAGCTTCGACTTGCCGGCCTCGGTGTCGCTGGACGAGGCACGCGATCAGGCGCGTCTGCTGCGCAACGTGATTCGCACCACGCCCGAGGTCAACACGACGATCTCCAAGGTGGGCCGTCCCGACGACGGTACCGATCCGAAGTTGATCAACACCGTGGAAATCCTGGTCGACCTGAAGAGCGACAAGGCATGGCGCGCTGGCTTCGACAAGCGCAAGATCATCGAGGAAATCAACCGCAACCTGCGCAAGATGCCGGGCATCGAGCCTAACTTCTCGCAGCCGGTGCGCGACAACATCCTGGAGAGCATCTCGCAGATCAAGGGCCAGATCGTGATCAAGGTGCAGAGCGACAGCCTCGAGCACAACAAGAAGGTGGCGGATCAGATCCTGGCCAACGTGCAGTCGGTACGCGGCGTGATGCGCGCGTTTATCGACCGTGACGGCGAACTGCCGCAGTACGTGCTTGATTTTGATCGCGCCCAGGCTGCCCGCTACGGCATCAACGTGGCTGACGTGCAGGACCTGATGGAAAGCGCGCTCGGCGGCAAGGCCGCAACGGAGCTGTGGGAAGGCGAGAAGCACTTCAGCGTGGTGGTACGCCTGAAGCCGGGCGAGCGCGAACTTCCGAACCTGCCGAACATCTTCATGCAGACCGCCGATGGCGCGCAGGTGCCGCTGTCGCAGCTGGTGACGTTCCGGGCCGCTTCGGGCGCGATGAACATCAGCCGCGAGAACGGCCAGCGCACCACGTCGATCGGTATCTTCATCCACGACCGCGACATGGGTAGCGTGGTGAAGGACATGCAGGATCTGGTGAAGAAGAACGTCAATGCCGAGGACGTCAAGATCAGTTGGTCGGGCGAGTTCGAGAACCAGGAACGCGCGATGGCGCGCCTGTCGATCGTGGTGCCGCTGTCGGTGCTGCTGATCTTCCTGCTGCTGTTCAACGCGTTCCAGTCGTTCAAGAGCGCGGCGCTGATCATCTCGAACATTCCGTTCGCGCTGATCGGTGGCGTGTTTGCGCTGTTCCTGACCGGCATTCCGCTGTCGGTCTCGGCGGCAATTGGCTTCATCGCGCTGTTCGGGCAGGCCGTGCTGAACGGCGTGGTGATGGTGACCTACTTCAACCAGTTGCGCGACGAAGGCATGCCAGTACGCCAGGCCGTGCTGACCGGCTCGATGGATCGTCTGCGCACCGTGTTGATGACCGCGATGCTGGCCATGCTGGGCTTGTTCCCGATGGCGATCTCGCGCGCCATCGGCTCGGAAACGCAGCGGCCGCTGGCGATCGTGATCATCGGTGGCCTGATTACGGCCACGCTGCTGACGCTGATCGTGCTGCCCACGCTCTACGAATGGATGGTTGGCCGCTCATGGCCGGACGAGCCGGACACGAGCGGCAGGGATGACGGCCGGTTGCCTGAGCATGTAGCAAGTTGACAGTCGGGACGTAGAAAAAACCGGGGCTCTGGCCCCGGTTTTTTTATGAGCCATAGCTTGACTCGGTGGAAGGACGATTTGGCTTCCCGCCTGTCGATAGCAACGAGGAAATCGTTCAGTAAAACGATATGATTCCTCACTCAGCCGAGTTGGCTGGCAAGCGCCTGTTCGGTATGTTCTGGAGCGAAAGCACAGCATGAAAGAGGAGACAAAACCCATGGAGTTGATCCTTGAACGGCTTTCGGCGTCCGTTGCCACGGCCGAGAGTCTGGAGCAACTCACGAGACCGCTGCTGGAGATGCTGGAACTGATCACCGGCCTTGAGTCCCTGTACCTGACGTCGATCGATGAAGAGGCGGGTTTGCAGTCCGTCGATTTTGTCAGGAACGCGGGCGAACTCGTGATCCCCGAGGGGCTGTCCGTGCCATGGTCCGACACCCTCTGCAAGCGTTGCCTGGAAGAGGGTCGCCGCTACACATCGAACGCGAGCGAGATCTGGGGGGATTCACAGGCCGCGAGGGCGCTTGGCATCGAGACATACGCCAGTGCCCCCATTCGCGCGAGCGATGGGGAGATCATTGGTACGTTGTGCGGGGCGAGCAAGCGCAGCCAACCGCTGGGGCCGCAGGCGTTCAGCGCCTTGAACATTTTCTCGAAGCTGATCGGACACCATATCGAGCGAGAACGATTGCTCGAGGAGCTAAGGCGGTCGAACGAGTACCTCGCGAACTTCGCATTGACCGACGCCCTGACGGGCCTGCCCAACAGACGGGCGCTCCACGGCGAGCTTGGCAGACTGCTGGCGCGCGCAACCAGGGACGAATCCCACGTCATCGTCGGCATCATCGATCTGGATGACTTCAAACGCATCAACGACGCATACGGACATGTGGTCGGAGATCAGTTCCTGAGCGAATGTTCAAAGCGCCTTTCCGGCATTGTGCGAGACACCGACATGCTGGCCCGCGTGGGTGGCGACGAATTTGCGCTGGTGGCACCCGCTCCGGCGTCTGCAACGCAGGCGCATAGCCTGGCCGACCAATTGCAGAAGCGTGCGTTGGCGGCGACTCGCGGTGTCTACACGCTGGCCGGCGTCACCATTGACTACGCTGGCGTGAGCGCCGGTGTCGTGGCCGTCAGGCCCGTCCCCGTCGAACAGGCGCTGGAACTGGCGGACGCCGCCATGTACCGGGAGAAGCGGCAGCGCAAGCAATCCAGCCCAAACGGTGGGCGACCGCTTCATCGCTGACCGGCGCTGACACGCGTCCGGCCCGATTCTCCGGGCGCAACGCCCGGAGCAACCAATAAGCAGACAGCAACGGGCTGCCAGCCAGTTTGGAACCCCGCGCGCGCGTCGTCGGCGCAAGCTTCGTGCCGTTGGCATGTAGTTGCGCCCCACGACATCGCCGCGTGTATGGAGCGATGAAGCACGCTGCGCCTGCCAGCGAACCTGCTCCCCCTCTGACGTTGAGGAGGGGCAAAGGCTCTTCCATTCCAATTCACTAGAGAAGACCGTTCCAGGAGATATCCATGAGCTCTCGGCATCGTTCCGGGCTGTTTGCGCACGCCTATTTGGGCGCCACTTCATTCCTCACGTCGTTCACCATCTGCGTGGCGGCTGTCAGTCTCGCCGGTTGCGGTGGCGATGGCAGTTCCAGTGCCACCACCAGCACGTCCTCGGGGTCCACCTCGACGAGCACCGGCTCCACCACCACGGCCACCACGCTGCAGGTTGTCGCGCCGGTCATCGACTGCTCGCAACTGGCCTCGGTCGACATCACGGACATCGGCGGTGCCGGCAGCAAGATCGCGTCGGCGACGATCACCACCACCACCATCAACGGTGCCAACGTGCAGCTCTGCACGGTGAAGGGAACGCTGGCGCCGTCGAACACTTTCGCAGTGGCGCTTCCGGTCAGTACCTGGACGCAACGGTTCGCCGAACTCGGATGCGGCGGCTTGTGCGGCAACGTGAGCGATCCGACCAAGCAAAGCTCGTTCAGCTTCAGCTACAACTGCCCGCTGGTGCAGCAGGGCGGGTTCGTCACGGCAGCGACCGATATGGGACATACCGGTTCGGATGCGACGTGGTCATCGGATACGCAGAAGCAGGCTGACTTTGCCTATCGCGGCCAGCACATCACGACGCTCGCGGCGAAGAAGCTGATCAAGTCCTACTATGGGCAGGCGCAGAAGTACTCGTACTTCGTGGGCTGCTCGGATGGCGGACGCGAAGCGCTGATGGCCGCGCAGCGCTATCCCAACGACTACAACGGGATCGTCGCTGGCGCCCCGGCAGCCCATTTCCAGACGCAGAACTCGCTGTATCACGGCTGGAGTGTGGTGTCGAACAGCACGACCGGCGATAACACCGGCAACGTCGTGCTGTATGCGGACAAGGCAAAGGTACTGCACAAGGCCGTGGTCGCGGCCTGTGGTGGAACCAGCGGCGCGCCGGACGGCCTGCTCGCAGATCCGCGTACGTGCAACTTCAATCCGGTTTCGATCCAGTGCGCCGCTGGCGCGACGGACACCAGCAATTGCCTGACGGCGGCCGAAGTCACCACGGCAAGCCGGATCTACAGCGGCCCGACGGACACTACCACCGGCAAGCGGATGCTCGCGGGCTCGCCGCAATTCGGGTCCGAGGCAAACTGGATCGGCGTGGAGGTGCCGAATTCGAACTCGACCGATGCGCCGGCGCCGGTAACCAGCCTGTTCAGCAACATGATCGTGACGGGTGCCTACAACCTGATCTTCACGGGCTCGCCGACCATGCCGAACATCAATACGTTCGGTTATCACGATGGCAACTTCTATACCGACTACCTGGCCGCCAATCATCCACTCAACGATGCCACCAATCCTGACCTGTCGGCCTTCCAGAAGGCGGGCGGCAAGCTGATCCTGTGGCATGGCTGGGCGGACCAGCATATCTCGCCGCTGTTCACGATCGCTTACTACGAAGCCATGCAGAACACGATGGGTACGTCGGCCGTGGATGCATTCGCGCGGCTGTACCTGGTGCCTGGCGTGGGCCATTGCGGCGGTGGGGAGGGCAATCCGAACATCGACCTGGTATCGCGGATCACGGCCTGGGTGGAGCAGGGCACGGGGCCCAGCAGCGTCATGACGTACCAGACCGACACGTCCAGCAATGTCACGGCGTCGCGCCCGGTCTATCCGTATCCGGCGGTGGCCATGTACAAGGGTTCCGGTGACTGGCATGACGGCGCGAACTACGTCAGCGGCGGTCCGCTGTACAACGTCGCGACGGCGGCATGGGCGGGGTCGAGCTTCTATACGCCTTACACCGCGAAGGTTCAGGGGGTGGCGGCGCCTTGAGCGTGTGGCGGGCGCCGGACCTATTTGGGGCCGGCGCCCTCGATGATCGCGTTCCGGGCCGCCAGCACGCTCTGCAGCCTGGCTTCGACGGTCCCATCCCCCTCCAGATACAGTACCGGACAACGCAGATTCTGCAGCCACTGCCGATGCTTTTCGAGGCTACGGCCTTCGGCGGTGCCTGCATCGTATTGGGCGGCCCACTCGAGAAAATCCGGATCGGCCTTGCCGAAGCGGCGCTCTTCGCGCAGCTTGAGCCGCGCCAGGCGGATCGGCGTCGGTACGTACAGAAAGACCACCAGGTCGAAGGCGTGTTCCAGCGCTTCCCCCCACGCCATCACCGCCCCCGCCACGACGGTTTCGGGGCGCGCGCGCAGATCCTTCAGCAGCCGGGCACAACGTTCCTCGGGCTCGAATTTCACCTGATACGGCGGGTTGGTGGGGCGCCAGAAGTAGTCATCCGTTTCGAGGGCGTGCGTCTGGGTCGCTTCGGCGATGGCGTTGGCCAGGGTCGACGTGCCGGAGCCTGCTGCGCCGGTAATCAGGATCTTCATGCCGGTCGTATTGTGGGGGAGGGGAAGGTGGGCGTTCGATTGTAGCAAGGCGCACTTTTCGGCCTCGCTCGCAAATATTTTTCGCGTCGATGTCACAAGCAGGGGGGCTCGTTCGTCATGTCATCGTCAACCACGCAAGGAGATGAAGCCATGACTGCAAGACTCGACCCGTTCGCCGCCGCTCCCGTCCAGATGAAGTCCTGGATGGGCACATCCATTGCCATAGCCGGGAGCCTTGAGCCGAGCCTGGTGTCGCTGGTTGAAGTCCGCGCGTCGCAGATCAACGGATGCGCAAACTGCATTAACATGCACACGACCCAGGCACGCGAACGCGGGGAGACGGAACAGCGCCTCTATCTGCTGTCCGCCTGGCGAGAGGCGCCTTGCTACACCGATCGCGAGCGCGCGGCATTGGGCTGGACCGAAGCCATGACCCGGTTGTCCGAAGGGCACGCGCTCGACCGTGTCAGCGCGACGCTCAAGGAACACTTTACCGAGGAGGAGCAGGTGAAGCTTACGCTCATGATCAACGTGATCAACGGCTGGAACCGGCTCGCGGTCGGATTTGGCCTCTGGGTCGATCCGGCGGCTGCCAAGGCCGTGGCCAAGGCAGCCGCGTGATGGTGGCGGACGCCGGCTTATCGGAAGCCGCGGCGAGCTTCGAGCCGCTGCGGCCCAAGCTGATCCGCGTCGCGTACCGGATGCTCGGTTCGGTCGCGGATGCGGAGGACGTGGTGCAGGAAGCGTTCATCCGCTGGATGAACGCCGAGCGCGCCGAGGTGCGCGTGCCCGAGGCGTTCCTGCGGCGCATGGTGATGCGGATGTGCCTCGATGAGCTGAAGTCGGCGCGTCACCGGCGCGAAACCTACATCGGTCCATGGCTGCCCGACCCGGTCGTCGAGGAAGAGGAGCAGGACGACGTCACGCTGCCGCTGATGCTGGCGCTCGAACGCCTGTCGCCTCTCGAGCGCGCGGCGTTCCTGTTGCACGACGTGTTTGGCCTCGCGTTCGATGAAGTGGCCGCGACGATCCAGCGCGAGCCGGCCGCGTGCCGGCAGCTCGCGGCGCGGGCGCGGGCCAATGTGAGGGAATCCCGTCCGCGTTTTCAGGTCGAGAAGGAGCGGGGCCTGGCACTCGCAAGGGCATTCTTCGACGCCTCACGCAGCGGAGACATGGGTACGCTCAGCACGATGCTGGCGGCCGATGTGAGCCTGCATGCGGACGGTGGCGGCCAGCGCCCCGCGATTGGCCATCCGGTTTTCGGCTTCGACGAGGTGATGCGTGTGCATGAACAACTGTCGAAATACTTCCTGAAGAATGGCTCGACCTTTATCCGCGCGGCTTTCATCAACGGGTTACCGGGCATCGTCACGCGCGAGTCCGACGGCGAACTGCAGACGACGGCGCTAGAGATCGAGGACGGCAAGATCGCGGCGATCTATGTGGTGCGCAATCCGGACAAGCTGCGGCATCTGCACTAGCAGCCCGAGCCGTCAACGCATGACGATCAAGCCCTGGCGCTGAACACGTGCGCCTGAATCTTTCCGCTGACCGGACCGGGACCGAACTCCCTCGTCAACGCCTCTGCGCAGGCGAGCGTGGCATTCACCAGCGCATCGGGTCCGAATGCCTCCAGTTCGCCGCGTAGCGGCGTTCCCTGGCAGAAGGCGATGGCAGGCGTGTTGGCGTCCACGGCACGGCTTTCGGCGGCGACGGTCGCGCATGTGGAGGCTTCGGAAAAGCCGCCGAGTCTCAGATCGGCCGCCACGACCGCCGGGTCGTGATAACCATGAGGCGTGCGCGCGAGAAACACAGGCGGCTTGTCCGGAAATATGCCGGTCAGCGTTTGCGTTACCGTATGCGCGAACGCGTTTTCCTCGATGCGATCCCACACGTTGAAGAGCAGCACGCCCCCGGGTTTCAGCACACGGCGCGCTTCGGCGAAAGCCTTGTGCTTCTCGGGAAAGAACATCGCCCCGAACTGGCAGATCACCAGATCGAAACTTGCGTCGGGGAAGGGTAGCTGCATGGCGTCGGCCTGCTGCCACGTCAACGGCCGCGAGGTGCCGATGGCGGCGGCGCGATCCAGCATCGGTCGGTTGAGGTCGGTGGCCACGATCGACGTGCCGTCGGGCAGGGCACTTGCCAGCCGCCGTGTCAGCGCGCCAGTTCCCGCAGCAACTTCGAGCACGTGTGTCGGCGCAAGTGCAGCAGCACGCGCGGCGAGGTCCGCCGCGTATGGTTCGAAGATCAACGGGACCATCAGCGTGTCGTACAACTCCGGAACGGAGCCTGCGAAGACGGTGTCTGTTCCGTGCGATGTCATGGCTCGCCTCTTGTCCCTGCCCCCGGTGTCGAGTGCCGGGGTGTCGATCCAGCTTGCTAAAGCTAGCTAAGCGGGGGCGCGTAGCGCCAGGTTCAACTGGTCCACCGTTTCCGCCCAGTCTGCATCTTCGGCGATCTCGTCGCGCAGCAGCGATGCCTGGGCGGGAGTCCAGAATGCAGCGTCCCAAAGTTCGACGTTCTGCGGAAGCGGCGAATGCTTCGCAATGAATGCGCGGATATCGCTCTCGTCCGATGGCAATCCGAGCTGCGCGAAGAGGTCGGAGAACTGGTGAAACGGGGCATCCATGGGGAATCTCCGGTTGATCAGTTGGATCTGGGCAAGGCACTCCCTACAAGATAGCAGCCAAAGCAGCGAACTGGCTGACTTCTCCTTTCGTGCGCGGTGGTGTCATCAATACCTGCGTCGGTCCTCATACTGTGAGACATTGTCGTTTCCCGAGAACGGCACCGGGCTTGTGGACGCCGGTGCCTGACGTGTCAGGAGGTACGAGATGTCCAGCAAGAACACGATCTGTCTGTGGTACGACGGCGATGCGCTTGACGCCGCGACTTTCTATGCCAAGACCTTCCCCGACAGCGCCGTCGGCGCCGTATTCCGCGCACCTGGCGACTATCCCGATGGCAAGCAGGGCGATGTCCTGACGGTGGAGTTCACCGTGGCGGGCATTCCCTGTGTCGGTCTCAATGGCGGCCCGCATTTCAAGCACAGCGAGGCGTTCTCGTTTCAGATCGCCACTGACGATCAGGCTGAGACCGACCGGCTGTGGAACGCAATCGTCAGCAACGGTGGCCAGGAAAGCGCGTGTGGCTGGTGCAAGGACCGGTGGGGATTGTGCTGGCAGATCACGCCGCGCGCGCTCCTGGCTGCAATCACGGACCCCGATCGTGCGGCGGCCAAACGGGCGTTCGATGCCATGATGACCATGGGCAAGATCGATATCGCCGCGATCGAGGCGGCACGGGCGGGCCGAAGCTAATTCCGGAGCTAGTGCCGGAGCGAAGCTCAATCCCCGGTCAGATCGCGCAGTGCCGATTCGGCGGCAGGAAAGCGAAACGCGAAGCCCTCCCGTAGCAGCCGTGCCGGGATCACCCGCTGACCTGCAAGTAGCAATTCACTCATCTCGCCCGCTGCCCACCGAAGTGGCGCCGCGGGCAGATGGAACCACACGGGCCGGCGAAGCACCTTGCCGACAGTACGAGCGAACGCTGCTTGCGTCAGGCAGCCCGGCGCGGTCGCGTTGTAGACGCCGCTCATGCCCGGGTCCGACAACGCCCGCGCGAGGATACGCAGCAGATCCTCGCGATGAATCCAGCTCATCACCTGGCTGCCGTCTCCCAGTCGCCCGCCCATGCCGAAGTAGTGCGGCAGCATCATCGATGGGAGGGCGCCGCCGGGGCCGAAGACCACGCCGAGCCGCAGCACGACCATGCGGAGGCCGTAGTCGCGCACCGGCTCGGCGGATTCTTCCCATCTCCGACATAGCTCGGACATAAAGCCACCCCCGGGCGCGCTGTGCTCGTCCAGCAGTTGATCGGCATCGCGTGCGCCGTAGAAGCCGATAGCGGATGCCTGGATCCAGATGGCAGGTTTGTGCGTGGCATGACTAGCCCAGCGCGCGAGCGCTTGCGTGACACCGACGCGGCTGGCCAGCAACTGCGCACGCCGCCGCGGGCTCCAGCGCGGCCCCAGTACTGGGGCGCCGGCCAGATTGATTACCGCGTCGAACCGTTCCTGTGCGTGCAATTGATCGAGGGACGTCACGCTGCGGGCGCGGCCAGCGAACTGATATGCAGCGCGCAGCGGGTCGCGTGCCAGCAGCGTGACGGTATGGCCGGCATCGAGCAGTTGGGTCACGAGCGCCTCACCGATGAATCCGGTGCCGCCCGTCACCAGAATGCTCAGGTGTGATTGTCCGGCGAAGGGATTGATGGACTCGCCGCGACGACTCATGCGTCTCGCGGCGAGTCCATCGCGAATGCCAGACACTGTCACCCCTGCGGCGGCGAGACTCAACAGCCAGCCGCGCCAGCCGAAGTTTGTGATTGCCAGTCCCGTGGGTGCCTGGAACCACTCGACAAGCTGAATCGCGTACAAGCCAAACAGCGCGCCGCCATTGATGGCCAGCAGCGTGTGAAGCACGCGCTCGGTGGCCGGGAGCTTGCGGCTTCGATCCTCCACGACGAAATCCCAGAGCGTCAGCCATATTTCCACCACCACGAGGCCGGCGATGGCGAATGTCCAGATGCCAAAGAACTTGAGATTAGCCATCGACGCAAACAGCACGCCGTACAGCACGGCGCGGATGGCGTGGATGGACAGCTCTCGCCGCGCGCGGGGGCTGTGTGGCAGGCCTTGTGTCAGCTCGTGGTGGTAGAGCGTGTCGAAGGCGCCCATCAGCGCCTGCACGATCAGGAGATTGATGGCCCAGTCCAGGGCCGGCAAGGTGGTGTTCATGCTGCGTCCTTTCGCCACAAATAGAGTAATGGTGGAAGCATCGAGAGCAGTGCCACCGCGTCGACCACCACATGCGGCCATACGTGCGCTTGCAGCGAGATCAACAAGTCTTGCGGCGCCCAGACCAGCAGGCCGACCAGCAACCACCCCCATGCCATCCGGTGTCGCGTTCGGTTGCCCAGATGCACCAGCGCCAGCATCCATATCGCCGAGCATTGCAGGGTGGCGCCAAACAGCGCGATCCACCAGACCTGCTGCGCTCTGGCCTGCGCGGGCGCCGCGCCCGACCAGAACGATTGCTCGACGATGCGGTGGTACGTATCAAAGAGCGTTGCGTCTGCCGCCCACGGCATGGCGGCGCCGACAAGCAGATGCGCGATGGCAGCGGCATACATCCAGCGAACCGCCAATTGGCGGGAATCTTGCCGAGCGGGACGGTCCTCAGTCGCATCGGTTGATCCCTTGCCGCTGAGGAACGGATTGCCGGTGCCACAGGCATCGCCGTCACAGGCCGTTGCGGTGCCGTAGCCCAGCCAGCGTGAAAGCGTGTAGCGATTGCCTGCAAAGGCGCGGTACAGGCTCGCCAGTACACGACGCAGCCCAGGTACCCGCAACGGCAACACCAGCCAGCCATGCCCCGCCAGCGTGTAGGCCGCGATCATGCAGTCGATGCCGACGAGCAGGCGGCCATCGGGCGTGCGGCCATGCAGCTCGCGGTTCAGTGCGGCGAGATCCACGTTCAGCGGCGAGCAATCGAAACCCTCTTGCGCGATATCGACGAAAGCCAGCCGGTGTTGTGTGTCCCATTCGCTCAGGCGCCGCATCTCGGCGGTGCAGAACGGGCATTTTCCATCGAAGTAAAGAACCAGCGCGTTCATCTGGTCGCCCTCCATTTGTCGTTCAACGCATCCGCGCATATCAACCGCTCACATTGGCTTGAACACCATCAGCGCGAACACGGCGACCATCGCGGCGAATGCCGGATAGCCGAGGTATTCCCAGCGGCGCGCATCGCGCCAATAGGACGTCGGCAGCGGCGTGCCACGTTCGTGCGCGGCCGTTGCCGTCCGGGACATGCGGATCTGGTACCACACCACCGGAAGCCAGCAGGCGCCCGCGAACAGATAGAGCGCGGCGGATGCCACGATCCATAGCGCGTTCAGCGGATATCCGGCCAGATGAAGCATGTAGGCACCGGACAAAGGCTGGACGATGACCGCAGGCGTGGTGAACCACCAGTCCGCCCTCACCACGAGACGCGAGACTACGGCGATGGCTTCGGTCGAGCCTGAGCGGTTGGCGAAGAACAGGTAGAAGGCCGTCCCGAAACCGGTGCCGACCAGCACGACGGACGAGATGATGTGAATCACCTTGATGGCGAGGTATTCCATGATTCCTGCTCCGCGTAGAGGATGAAGAGAATGGCGAGAATCGACAGGTTCTTGAGCACCGGCCCGAACGGATGCCAGAGAAACTCCGGCAACGCGACGGCGATGATCAGCGAGTAGCCGGCTACAAGCGCAGCCTGAAGCGCCCATAGCCGGCGTGACGGATAGCGCAGGCATCCGACGGCCATCGCCGCATCTACGAAGACCGCGGCGTATAGCGTCACGATGGCGGGCGTGCCATGCAATCCGACTGCGCCGAGCAGTGCCAGGCTGTCGGCAAGCGGGTAGGCGAACAGCGTGACCAGTGCCGTGGCCAGCCAGACAAGGGCCATCACGATCCGCAGCATCGGCATACGCCATGCGCCAACGGCGCGATGGCGCAGGAATTCGGCTTCACCGGGTGCGATGAAAGTGCCAATGGCGCGTGGCCGATGCCCGAGCAGGCGCGTCAGCGGCGCGGCATCGCCATGACACCCGCGCCGGAGCATTCGCCACGTGTCGGGGGTCAGCTTCGATCCCGGCACGCAACGCGCCACATACGCGGCCATCGTCATGCACGGAGCGGGAATGGTCGCCCACATCGGCGCTGGCAGCTGCATTCGCTGGCGATAGGTGTCCAGCATCGCCCGATACGACATGCGGCTTGCGCCGACGACCTCAATGCACTGGCCCGGGGGAATCGCCGGTGCGATGACAGTGACGACGGTCTCCACGAGATCGTCGATATGAACCGGTTGAAACCTGGCCTCGCCAAGTTCTGGCACCGGTATCACCGGAAGACTCGCCAGGGTACGAAACATCGCGGCGGAGTCGCCGTCCTGGGCATACACGAGCGATGGATGGAGGACCTGCCACTGCACGGGCAAAGCACGCAGCACGTCGTCTGCCGCGCGCTTGCTGCGAAAGTAGGGCGTGTCGCCGCGATCCGCGCCAAGCGCCGAGATCTGGATGACGCGGCCCACTCCGGCCTTCGCGCAGGCGCGGAACAAGGCTGCCGGCGCCAGGTGATGGACGGCGTCGAAGCGATTCGTGCCGGTTTCGACGATGATGCCGACGGCATTGATGACGACGTGCATGCCTTGCACGCGCGGAAGCCATTGCTCGATGGTGGTATCGGTCCCGAAATCCATGGCGACGTCACGGGCCGATGTCGGCCTGCGCAGACCGCGAATCACCTCATGCCCTTGCGCTTCCAGGCGCTTGCACAGCACAGCGCCAATCAGGCCCGATGCGCCGCACACCAGGACCCTGAGCCGCCTGTGATCCGCCATCCCTGCCGCTTCCTTCTCTTCGCTGTTCATACAGTTATTTCAGTAAAGACAGAAATAATCGGGTAAAAAAGAAACGGGTCGATGCCCGTTTCCCGTGGGAGCCTTAGCTACGTTTGCGTACCGCGTTGCTGATTTTCGCCGTCAAGCCCAGTGTCTTCATCAGCGTCTCCGGTTTCAGCCGCAGCATTTCATCGGCCAGCGTGCTCATGGTTTCGATGAACTTCAGGGTTTCCTCGATACGTTCGCGCGTTCCAGCGTCTTCTTCGCCGATTGCCGGGTTGTCGAGGCATTCCCGCAGCGCAACGGCCGTCGGATCGATCTCACGCTGCCGGCGGCCGGCCACGATGAGCTTGAACAGCTCCCAGATGTCGGTCGACGTCTCGAAGAAGTCGCGGCGCTCGCCCTTGATATGCACCACCTTGACGAGGTGCCAGGACTGCAGCTCCTTGAGGCTGTTGCTCACGTTGGAGCGGGCCACGCCCAGCGTATCCGTGATTTCCTCGGCGTCCATGGGGCGTGCGGCCAGATAGAGCAGGGCATGAACCTGCGCCACGGTGCGATTGACACCCCAGCGCGAGCCCATTTCCCCCCAGTGCAGCACGAAGCGTTCGGCGATCGGTTTCAGTTCCATGCGTTGCATTCTATTCGTTCAGTTATTTCTGTCAAGAGAGAAATAACGAGGGTGAGGCGGGAAGGTGCCCAGGGATGTTCCGGGCGGGAGGGCATAACGATATTGGCTTTCGTTCGTTCCTTCCTCCGGCACGCATCCCTATGCTGTCACGCCAAGGTATCCACCCACCGGGCTGGCGCGAGGCGCCGGAATGCCCGTCAGCAGACCGCTACCATGACCACTCCCGAGGCACCCCGCCAACTCCACCTGAATCTCAACGCGCTGCACGCCGGCTTTGTGCCGTCCGCGTGGCGCCTGCCGGAAAGCGATCCGCGCGCATTCGTCGATGTCCAGCACTACATCCGTCTTGCCCAGGTGGCCGAGGCCGGCAAGTTCGATGCGATCTTTCTGGCCGATAACGCGTCGATCGCAGACCAGATCAACTTTCGCCCAATCACCGCGCTGGAGCCGACCGTGCTGCTGGCCTGCGTTGCGGCGGCCACCACGCATATCGGGCTGGTGGCGACCGCATCCACGAGCTACAACGAGCCGTACAACATCGCCCGCCGCTTTGCCACGCTCGACCATGTCAGCGGTGGGCGCGCGGGCTGGAACGTGGTGACCACGGCCGATGCAGGTTCCGCACGCAACTTTGGTCGCGCCGCGCCGCCGGATCATGCGCAGCGCTATGGTCGCGCCGACGAGTTCACGAACGTCGTCAAGGCGCTCTGGGATAGCTGGGAGGACGACGCTTTCGTCGGCGACCGGGCGACGGGGCGCTTCGTCGATACCGACAAGCTGCAGCCCATTGCCCACCACGGCCAGTACTTCAACGTCCATGGGCCGCTGAACCTGCCCCGCACGCCGCAAGGGTATCCGGTGCTGTTCCAGGCTGGCGGATCGTCGGACGGACGCGAACTGGCCGCGCGCCATGCCGAGGCGGTGTTCTCCGCCTCGCAGTCGTTCGAGGAATCGCTGGCCTACCGTCGAGACATCAATCAGCGTGCCGAGGCACTGGGGCGCGGGCCCGGCGCGGTCAAGATCCTGCCGGGGCTGACCACGATCATCGGCGCTACCGAGGACCAGGCACGTCGCCGGCGCGATGATCTGATCGACCTGATCCCGTGGGACTACAGCCTGAACCGGCTGGCGGGCACGCTTGGCATTGCTGTGGATCGTCTATCGCTCGATGCGCCATTGCCGAACGATCTGCAATTGCCTGCAAACGGCAATCACACCTTCTTCCGTGCCACCCTCGCGCTGGCCCAGCGCGAGGGTTTGACCGTGCGTGCGCTGATACGCGAGCTGGCGGGTGGTGGTGGTCACCGCGTCATCGTCGGCACGCCGGAGCAGATCGCCGACGATATCGAGCACTGGTTCCGTCATGGGGCCGCCGACGGGTTCAATCTGATGCCCGACGTGCTGCCCGGTGGCGTCGAGGATTTCGTCGATGGTGTGGTGCCGATTCTTCAACGGCGCAGGCTGTTCCGCACGGAATACACGGGACGCACCCTGCGAGACCACATGGGGCTGGCACGACCCGCCGGCCGCACGCGCGAGCAGGCCGCGGCATAGCGGCGTAGCGGCACGGCCCACGGTACATCGTCGCCGTACTTTGCATTTGCTACCTCGTATTCCTTCTTGGACCCGAGGCAGCGGCCTTCATAGACTGGTGCTTCCCAATACTTCCGCACCTTGCTCCATGAAACGACGCCCCGCACTTGCTTCCCTGGCAGCCCTGGCCATCGCGCTGTCCGCATTTTCCATCGGCACCGTCCACGCCCAGACGACGGGCAAGCCCCTCAAGGTGGGCGTGCGCGGCGGGGTCGATGAAGAGATCTGGGAGGTTGTCACGCGCGAGGCCGCGAAGAACGGCCTGAAGGTGGAGCCCGTGATCATCACGGGCACCGCCAGCCCGAACGAGGCGCTGAACAATGGTGACCTCGATGCCAACTCGTTCCAGCACATTCCCTTCCTGCGAGACCAGATCCGCCAGCGCGGCTACAAGATCGTCAACGTCGGCACCACGCTGATCTCGCCGATCGCCTTCTACTCGCGCAAGGTCAAGTCGCTGGAAGCGCTGCCGAACGGCGCGCGCATCGGCATTCCGAACGACCCGAGCAACCAGACCCGCGCGCTGGTCATCCTGCGCGATCACGGTCTCATCAAGCTCAAGGACGGTTTCGATCCGTCCACGGGCACGGCATCGCTGGCGGACATCACGGCCAACCCGCGCAAGCTCGATCTCGTTGAAAGCGCCTCGGTGGTACTGCCGCGCGCGCTGCCTGATCTCGATGCCGCAGCCATCATCAATACGTTCGCGTACCAGGCCGGGCTGATTTCCTCGCGCGACGGCATTGCCGTCGAAAAGCGGGAGAACAATCCCTACGTCAATGTGATCGCGGTGCGCGAGAAGGACAGGAACGCGCCGTGGGTCGCAACGCTCGTGAAGTCATATCAATCCGAGGCCGTGCGCAAGTTCATCCTGACCAAGTATCAGGGATCGATCATCCCGGCATTCTGACGAGGGAGACTGGCAATGCACACCGTATCCCAGTTGCACGCGCGCGACGCCCATATCGTGTTCGAGCAGGTTGGCAAGACCTATCCCGGCGCGGCGACGCCGGCGCTGGCCGACGTGTCATTCTCGATCGGGCGTGGCGAGCGCTTTGGCATCATCGGGCGCAGCGGCGCGGGCAAGTCGACGCTGCTGCGCACGATAAACATGCTCGAGCGCCCTGACGAGGGACATGTGCGCGTCGACGGCGTCGATATCGGCAGGCTAGACGAGAATGGACTGGTCGCGTTACGTCGGCGCATCGGCATGATCTTCCAGCATTTCAATCTGATGTCGGCCAAGACCGTCTTCGAGAATGTCGCATTGCCGCTGCGTGTAGCGGGGGTGGGGCGAGCGGAGACAGCGTCGCGCGTCAACGAGCTGCTGGCGCTGGTAGGGCTGGCGGAGAAGGCGAATGCCTACCCGGCGATGCTCTCCGGTGGACAGAAGCAACGCGTTGGCATCGCCCGCGCGCTCGTGCACCGACCGGAAATCCTGCTGTGCGACGAGGCCACGTCGGCGCTGGACCCCGAAACCACGGAACAGATCCTGGCGCTGCTGCGCGACATCAACCGGCAATTCGCGCTGACCATTGTGCTGATCACGCACGATATGGCGGTGATCGACGAAGCGTGCGATCGCGTGCTGGTACTCGATCACGGCCATGTGATGGAGCATGGCCCGGTCTGGCGTGTCTTCAGCGAACCGAAGGCCGACGCCACCATCGCGCTGCTGCGTCCGCTGCGCAAACGCCTGCAAGCGCAGGCTCATTCTCCGGAGATTGTCGATCGTGTTGCCAATGGCTGAGAAGTACATGAAGGCGCTGGGCGAGACCCTGATCATGACGACCAGCGCGTGCGCGGTGGTGTTCGTCACCGGCCTCGCGCTGGCGCTCGTTCTGACGGTCACCGCGCCTGCAGGCCTGGCGCCACGACCACGCGTGCATCGCACGCTGTCCGTGCTGGTGAACATGTTCCGGTCCGTGCCGTTCATCATCCTGCTGGTGGCGATGCTTCCGGTCACGCGGATGATCGTCGGTACCACGATGGGCATCTGGGCCGCCGTGGTGCCATTGAGCGCCCACTTGATTCCGTTTTTCGCCCGCGTTTCACAGGTGGCGCTCAACGAGACCGATTCCGGGCTGGTCGAGGCCGCGCGGGCCATGGGGTGCCGCCGCTGGCATATTGTGCGCCACGTGCTGCTGCCCGAGGCGCTACCTGCATTGATCGGCGGTGCCACCGTGACCGTGATCGCGATGATCGGCGCATCCGCGATGGCGGGCGCGGTCGGTGCGGGCGGGCTGGGCGACCTTGCCATCCGCTATGGCTATGAACGGTATGAAACAGCGGTGATGTTCAACGTGATCGTGATCCTGGTGGCGCTGGTCACGCTGGTGCAGTTCAGCGGAGAGCGGCTGGCCCGTCAGTTCGACCATCGCAGATAGCAGGCAACGTGAAGTCCCCACGTGAAAACGTGGGGACTTCCATTCGCGATCGGAAAAGATCAGAACAGGCCGGTCGTGGGCGGCGGCTCATCCTTGAGCAGCCAGGCGCCTACTGCCGCTGCCTTCCATTGGCGGGGATTGTGATTCGCCACGGTCCTGGCGTTGCGCCAGTGACGGTCCAGGTTGTACTGGCGGTCGCACGAGGAAGCACCGCCAACATCAAGGGCCAGCTCCGAAGCCTTGAGTGCGGCTGCAACCGTGAAGTACTGCGCCTGGGCAACGTCGATCGATGCCTGCGTCAGTGATGCGTTGCTCAGGTTGTCGGCCCAGGCAGCGTCGATGGTATCGGCGGCACGTAGCGTCGCGGCTTCGGCGGCAAAGACCTCGGCAGAGATCTGGCCAATGGTCTCCTGCACGTAGGGATCGTCCACCGAGCGCTCTGCCGAACTGTGCTTGATCGGGCGGGCCTTGTTGCGCGCGAACCAGACCGCATCGTTGAGCGCGTTGCGTGCGATGCCCGCCTCGGTGGCGGCAAGGAATAGCTGGAATACCGGCGAAACCGGGTTGCGGCGATCACGCGGCAGGAAGCTGCCGCGCACCTCGTCCGCCTCCACACGCATGTTCGTGAAGCGCGTGGTACCGCTGGCCGTCAGCCGCTGACCGATCGTATCGAAGTCGTCCACCAGTTCCATGCCCGCACGCTCGCGCGGCACGGTGAAGTGCGTTTCCTTGCCGGCTTCGTCCAGCGCGATCGAGCTGACCCAGTCCGCATAGAGCCCACCGGTGCTGTAGTACTTGGTGCCATTGACGAGGTAGTGGTCGCCATGGCGCACGATGGTGGCCTGGATGGCGCCCTGCTTGCCGCCGCGCTCCACGCCGCCGTTGCCGAAGATATGCCCGGCCAGCAGACGGCCGAACCAGCGTTTGCGATCGGCTTCGTTGTCGTGCGCGGCCAGCAGACCCTCCACCAGGCCAAAGTTGGGACGCAGCGCCTGTGCGAGATTGGAGTCCACGGTCGCGAGTTCCATCACGAAGCGGATGGCATCGCGCAACGTACCGCCCGGCCCGCCGTAGACCTTGGGAATGCGGAACGTGAGCAGGCCGGCGTCGGCGACCTCTCGTGCGAAAGCGTGGGGCAGTTCGCGCCGGAGCTCGCGGATAGCCGCGCCTTCGGCAATCCGGGGCAGTAGCGCTTGCGCGCGCTGACGCAGGATGGCGACATCCGTGGCCGGCGGTAGTGCATTGCCGGGCGGCGTGGGATGCGGGTGGTTGGATCCTGTCGCATCTGCAGGTGCGACGATTTGAAGTGCAGCTTCTGTAGTCACGGTACGGGCTTCTGCGCCAATCGGCGAGGGTTGCTCTGGGCCGTTCAGAGTAACCAATCCCGCCCGCGTCACTAAGCGCGAATTCCGCATGTCGACGCTACCCGTCCGTATGAGACGCGTAGCGACTGGACTCAGGCGGGTTGCTGCTCCGCCACTGTTTGCACGATCGACGTAGCCAACGCTTCTATGCCCAGCGCGGAGAGGCTGTCCGCGTGCACCACGCGCCGCGCCTCCCACTTGTGGAAATGCTTGCGTTGCGAGCGCGCGTAGGAGGGGTCGTAGTGCTCGGTCGCGAGTTCGCCGAACAGCTGGCGCAGGTTTCCTGTGGTCGCCATCTCCTGCCACGCGGCGATGATGGTCTTGCCGTGCAGTTCCTTCAGCCGCCCAAGCTGCTCGGCAAGCCAGGCGGGCCGATCGCCAAGATATGCATAGTCATGCAGCAGGAACGCGAGTCGCGTTTCTGGCGATGCGTCGATCTCCACACAGGCGCTGTCGCGCATGTGGGCAACCAGCGGCACCGGCAGATTGAGCTTGCCAATGCGCGCGCCTTCACCTTCCACATAAAGCGGCCGGGCCAGATCGACGCGCTCGATCACATCCGCCAGCGCGGTCTCGAACGCGGTCTGCGAAGGCTGGGCGACATCGGGCAATGCGCCGAGCAGCGATCCCTTGTGCCGGGCCAGCCCTTCGAGATCGAGCACCTGTTCGCCTTGCGCAGCCAGCGCATGAAGCACGCGTGTCTTGCCGCTGCCCGTGGCGCCGCAGATCACGACTAGCGGCAGGCGCGCGGCCTGCGAGTCGAGCACGTCGATGACGTGGCGGCGCCAGGCCTTGTAGCCGCCGGCAAGCTGTTGGGCATCCCAGCCCACCATGCGCATCCACGTCGTCATCGAGCCGCTGCGCAGCCCGCCGCGCCAGCAATACACCAGCGGCCGCCAGCCAGACGGACGATCGGCGAACTGCTCGCGCAAATGGCGGGCGAGGTTGGCTGCCACCATGGCACCGCCGACACGCCGTGCCTCGAATGCGCCGACCTGCTTGTACAGCGTGCCGACGATGCGGCGCTCCTCGTTATCGAGAACCGGGCAGTTGATGGCGCCGGGAATATGGTCGATCTCGAACTCCGCCGGTGAGCGGGCGTCGATGATCGTGTCGAACGCGTGGCGGTCCTCGACTCTTACGACTGGTTTCATGGGGTGACCGTCAGCCCGGGTTCACCGGTTTCCATGCGGCCCACCACGGTGGCTTCCGCGAAGCCCTGCTCGCGGAAGACGGCCAGTACCTTGTCCACGGCGTCTGGCGCGCAACTGATCAGCAGGCCGCCACTGGTCTGAGGGTCGGTGACCAGCGGTTGGGCAAGCTCGGGCAGGCCAGCGGCAAGTTCGACTTCGCTGCCATAGCCTTCCCAGTTGCGGCGCGATGCACCGGTGATAAAGCCCTGTTCCGCCAGTGACATCACATTCGGCAGCAAGGGAATGCGAGGCCATTCCAGCACAGCGCGCAAGCCGGCGCCGCGCGCAAGCTCCAGCGTATGGCCCGCGATGCCGAAGCCGGTGACATCGGTGATCGCATGGACATCGTCGAGTTCGGCCAGGGCGATGCCGGGCGTATTCAACTTTGTGGTGGTGTCGATCAGCCGCGCGTATCCGGCATCATCGAGCTTTTCCTTCTTCAGCGCGGCGGACATCACGCCTACGCCGAGCGGCTTGCCGAGCACCAGCACGTCACCGGCGCGTGCGTCGCGGTTGCGTCGGATCTTCTTCGGATGCGCCAGCCCCATCACCACCAGGCCATAGATGGGTTCGACCGAGTCGATCGTATGGCCACCGGCAATGGGGATGCCCGCCGCCTGGCAAACGCTCTGACCGCCCTCCATCACCCGGCCGATCACTTCGAGCGGCAACTGGTTGACCGGCATCGCGACCAGTGCGAGCGCCATGATCGGACGCCCGCCCATCGCATAGATGTCGCTGATGGCGTTGGTGGCGGCAATGCGGCCGAAGTCGAACGGATCGTCGACGATCGGCATGAAGAAATCGGTGGTGGCGATCAGCGCCTGCGTTTCGTTGAGCTGATAGACCGCGGCATCGTCGGACGTTTCGATCCCGACCAGCAGTTCCTTGGGGACCGGCAACGCGGCGCTGGAGCGCAGGATCTGGGACAGGACGCCGGGCGCGATCTTGCAGCCGCAACCGCCCCCGTGGGAAAAACTGGTGAGACGCAGCGGAGGCGTGGCCTCCACTTGGGGGGGGGTGGTGTTCATAGGGAGTGGCGTGGGCCCAGGCGGATCGGAGATAGGCCGTACTTTACAGTACGAGTCCGGCCCGCCTGGCGTCGCGCGATGACTGCCCAATGACTGCCTAGTGAATGCCTATTTCTTGCGCTTCTCCGCCAGGCGCGTGTTGATCCGTTGCGTCAGCCGCTCGATATCGGCATTCAATGCGTCGCCACGCGCGGCATCGGCGGGGACGTGTCTGTTGGCGCTGGCGTCCCAGACGGAATCCATGCGCAGGTACTCGTGCATGGCATCCGCCAGCAGGGTCATGTCCTGCAGCAAGGGCGCGCGCGAATCGCCGGGCGGCAGCGTGACGCGCACCAGACCAGACAGCGCCTGCTCGAAGGCGGGCGCGTGGAGGGTTCGCGTACGCGCGTCGACCTCGCGCTCGGGCATTTTGCCGGCCTTCATGGCCTCGATATCGGCTTGCGTCGCCCGAAGCGCGGTCATGAAGCGATCGGCGGCCACTTCGAACTGGCGGGAACCGGCCAACTGGGCTCGCAGGGTCAGCGGTGCAGGCGGCGCGAACGCGGCCACACCGACCACGGCGACGATGGCCGTCACGGTGGCCATCAACGTGCCACGCCGCAGTTTCTTGCGGTAAGTCTCCGGCGACAGCCGGACGGGCAGGCACAACGCCAGCAGCGCGCCGCCGATCAAGCCACCCACATGCGCGGCGTTATCCACACGCGTCGACAGGAAGCCCTGTGCGAGCGAGTAGCCGATCATGATCACGGCATCGCTGACGAGTTGCTTGTGAATGCTCTGCGGCAGTTCGCGGCGATGCAGCAGTGCCGCGACAAGCAGCGCGCCGCCGATGCCGAACACCGCTCCCGAGGCGCCGACGGACACCGAGGCCTGCGCCGCGAAATAGAGGCTCAATGCGCTGCCGAGCAGGCCGGCGCCAACGTAGATCAGCAGGAAGCTGCGCGTGCCAAAGAATCGCTCTACGTGCTTGCCGAGCAGGTAGAGCACCACCATATTGGCGGCCAGATGCTTGAGACTGCCGTGAAGGAAGGTGGCCGTCAGCAGCCGCCACCACTGACCGTCCTGCGTCAGCGCGCCAAGGTTGCCGCCCCAGTCAATGAGCATCTTTGGCGCGGCGCCATCTAGCGCGGCGCCGCGCGAAAGCATGATGAGCCAGACGAGCACGTTCACCGCGATCACGCTGTACAGGCCCCAGGTGCGGGGCAGCGCCTGCATTTGCGCCACGAAGGCCCGCTCGGCAACAACGTCGGCGGACGGCGCGATGCCGGCCACGCGCATGTGGTGCGCCACCAGTGCCTGAACGAGTTGCTGATCCGGCTTGCGCAGCATGGCCAGTCGCACCTGATAGGCGCGACGCGCTTTCCGGCGGCCGCCGGGCTTCGTTTCGACCGATTCGATGACAAGGGTCTCGCCCGCGCCCCGCACGTCGCGTATTGCCGCACCCGCGATGTCTCGCCAGCGCAGATGGCGGCGTTTGCGCGGGAATGCCGTGGAACCGATGCCGCTGGCATCGATGGTCAGCAATGGTTTGCCGAGCGGCGCGTGGCGTCCCCATCCCCATTCAAAGAGGATCAGGATGCCTAGCAGCACCATGCTCATCAGAACGGAGCCGGCGTTTCCGCGCATGATGACCAGCATCAGCGCAGCCAGGCCCCCAAAGATGGCCCACAAAACCAGGCGCATGAACAGCGCCGCGCCAAACTGGCGCACATAGAAGGCGCCTATCGGGCGGGCAGGGGTGGCCCTTCGCCGCCAGCGTTGCGATTGCTCCATCGTTCTTCCCGAAACGGATTCAAGTTTCGCGTCATCTCGAGTGGCATTCCCGGTGACGGAGCCACGGCGCGCGTGACGCGACGATAGAGGCACTGCCTGTGCGGCGCAAGCTCCCCCGTTGGCGGGGTTGTGTTGTGTGGAGTAGCCCCTGTTGGACAGCCAGCCTTACATTGACTTCAAAGTCAGAAACTGCCAACCACCCGCCACACCAGCATCAACGACAACGCCAGCATCGTTACTCCAACCAGGGCATCCAGCGCCTGCCAGGCTTTGGGGCGGGCGAACCACGGCGCCAGCCAGCGGGCGCCGAATCCCAGCAGTCCGAACCAGACCACGCTGGCGGAGCTTGCGCCTGCCACGAACCAGCCGCGTAGTGCCGCCGGTTGCTGGGCGCCGATGCTGCCGACCAGCAGCACCGTATCCAGATAGACGTGCGGGTTGAGCAGCGTGAAGGCTGCCGCCTGAGCCAGCGCGGCGCTTCGGCCGAGGCCCTGGCCGCTGGTGCGGGCGCTTAGCTGGTGCGATTCCCGGGCGCGCCGCAGGGCCCGCCACCCATATATCGCCAGGAAGATGGCGCCGGCTGCCGCCAACGCGCGGGCAAGGCCGGGGCTTTCGCCAAGGGCCTGGGCCATGCCCATGACGCCTGCCGTGATCAACAAGGCGTCCGCCACTGCGCAGAACAGCACCACGCTGCCCACGTGTTCGCGTCGCAACCCTTGGCGCAGGACGAAGGCATTCTGCGCGCCGATGGCGACGATCAGTCCGAAGCTCAAGGCCATGCCTTGCAGCGAAACGGAAAAAGCGGGAGATGGGGCGGGGAGGGCGGTGATCATCCGAGGGAGCTTGCCTGTCTTTCTGGATGAAGACAAACTATCTTTCCTTCATCTAATTAAGTTGAGCTAAATTGATGCTGGACTACGCCGCGCTTTCCGCATTGGCTGTTGTGATTCGCGAGGGCAGCTTCGAGCGTGCGGCTCGCGCGCTCAACGTGACGCCATCGGCGATTTCGCAGCGCATCCGCTTGCTGGAAGAGCGCGTGGGCTGCGCGCTGGTGGTGCGTGACCAGCCTTGCCGGGCGACCGAGACCGGACGGCGGTTGTGCCAGCACGTGGACCGGGTGCGTTTGCTTGAGCAGGAGCTTCAGGGGGCGCTGCCGGCGCTGGCGCCCGAGGGTGTGACACGGGTGGCGTTGCCCGTGGCGGTGAATGCCGATAGCCTGGCCACCTGGGCCGCGCCCGCCATCGCCACGTTCGCGGCGGCGCATCCCGTATTGATGGAAGTGGCCGTGGACGATCAGGACCACACCACCGAGTGGCTACGCAGCGGCGCGGTCCTGGCCGCCGTGACGGGTACCGGCCGGCCCGCGGCAGGCTGCAACAGCCGCCCGCTCGGCGCCATGCGCTATCTGGCGGCGGCCAGTCCGGCGTTCATGCAGCGCTACTTTGCCGATGGCGTTGGCGCAGGCACCCTGGCCGAGGCGCCCAGCCTCGTGTTCAACACCAAGGACGAGCTGCAGGTGCGGTGGGCGCGCCGCTTGTGCCATCGGCATGTGGAGCTGCCCCGGCATACCCTGCCGTCGTCGCAGGCGTTCGTGACGGCGGCCTTGGCCGGCATGGGCTGGGGCCTGCATCCACAGGCGCTCGTCGCGCCGTATCTGGCGAATGGCACGCTGGTCGAACTGGTGCCAGGGGCGCCGCTCGATGTCCCCCTTCACTGGCAATACGCACGCGCGGCGTCTGGCTTGCTCGACGGATTGAGCCGGGAGGTGCTGGCTGCCGCGCGGGCTGCGCTACTGCTGCCCTGATGTTGGCTGGTGTTGGTTGGTATTGGCTGGCAGAGGCGGGTTCCCGCATGGCCTGCGGCAGCCGGGCTCGAGCGGCGCTCTACGCATACTTTCCATCCAAGGTCCGTTCAGACCCACAACCGGTACAGCCAGAACGATTCATCCTCGACGAAGCGCTGCGCGAACTCGGTCGGAGAAAAGCCGGTAATGCGTTTCGTCGTGCGGACCAGATGGGCCTGGTCCGCGAAGCCTTCCTCTAGCGCCAGCCCGGGCCAGTCGAATGGCTGGCCGGCCTCGTAACGATCGCGGGCCGTGAAGAATGCGCCCTCGGTTCGGACGATCGCTTGCCACTCTCGCAAGGACCGGCCGCTATAGGCCTTGATGCGACGTTCCACCTGACGCGGGCTGCTTGTCCGCTGCCATTCGCGGGCCTGCAAGGCCAGGCGTTCCACCCAGCGCCGGCCCGTCTGGCGCAGAGACGCGAGCGTGGACGACCGATGCTGAAGCGCGAGCCATCGCGGAGCGAGATGTTGCTCGAGCGCCGCCAGTGTTTCCGCGTCGCTCTCGGCATCGCTCAGGGACTCGATGAGTGGCCGCCAGCCATCGCCAAGCACTTCGCGCGCGCATCGAAAGCGATCGTGAATTGCCGTCAGATCCAGATCGAACAATGCCTTGGCCGCATCTGCGGTAAAGCACACCATGCCACCGCGTCCGGTGGTCGGCACCCAGCTCGTGAGTGGTGACGATTGGCTACCGGAAACGGCAACCGTGGCCCCGATGGGGCGCCACAGGGGACCGTTCGATGACCGTTCCACCAGGCCGGTGCCCGGATCGGGAAACCAGGACAGGCAAACGAGCGGCGATGCGGGAACGTGGGTCAGGCGCTGCGCGTCGGTCAGCGGAAAGCCGCGCGTGTCCCGGCACACGATTGCCGCAATGGCGCCATGCAGCGATGGCGGGGCCGGATAGAGCCGCGCATGAGGGGTCTGCCCGCCGTGCGATGCAAGTGGTGCACGCGCGGCCGGGTCTGGGCATTGGATCGGCGTCGAAAGGGGCCCGGAGGACATGAGCGGCGAGTATAGGCAGGTGCGGCGTGACTGTCGATGTCGTTTCGATTCAAGACAGTCCGCGTGGGAGCGTGTGGAATCTGCACATGACCACCGAATCCCAAGCCCAATGCCCCTTCCAGACGGCCAAGTCACCGACGCCGCCTGGCTCGCCACTGCTGCATCCATACGGCGCCTGGCCGCCTGGTCCGGCAGCCGGCCTGACTGGCTGGCACCTGCTGCGGAGAATGTCGCGCGATCTGCTCGGCACGCTCGGCGAATGGCAGCGGACTTACGGCGACGTCGTGCATTTGCGGATGTGGCCGAAACATGCGGTCGTCGTCACCGACCCGCAGCTCGTCCGCGAACTTCTGGTGACCCATCACGACTCGCTGGTCCGCTGGGAACGTGGCACGCGCGTGTTCGCCCGCGTGCATGGGCATAGCGTGCTGACCGCAGAGGGTGACGCATGGTCGCGCAAGCGGCAGGCGTTGCAGCCGGGCTTCATGCCGAAGGCCGTGCATGGTTTCGTTCCGGGCATCGTGGAGATCGTCGACAAGGGGCTCGCCACATGGCCCACGCGAGTGGCGGACTGGCCGGTGGAAAGCGCGCTGACGTCGCTGACCATGGACGTGATCGTCCGGATGATGTTTTCGGATGAGATCGGTGAGGACGCGCGCGTGGCGGAGTACGCCGTGCGCGCGATCAGCGAGGCGGCCAACGCCGATTTTTACTGGCCGGCGAGCCTGCCCGACTGGGTGCCGTGGAAGCGCGCGAGACGGCGGGCACTTCACACGTTGAGGAGCCTGATCGAGCGACATCTGCAGGCGCGTCTGCGGATGCGCACGGATACCTGGCCGGACGACCTGCTTTCGCGCCTGCTGTGCCTGCATCGGGATGACGCGGCGGCGTGGCCGCTGCAGGCGGTGCGCGACGAATGCATGACGACGTTCCTGGCCGGACACGAGACCACCGCGGCGACGCTGACGTGGTGGGCCTGGTGCATGGCATCGAACCCGTCCGCGCAGGACGCCGCACGCGCCGAGGTCACGCATGTCCTGCGCGGCCAGGCGCCAACAGCGGAGAGCCGTCAGGCGCTGCGCCAGGTGGTGCAGACGATCACGGAGTCGATGCGTCTCTACCCGGTGGCTCCGGTGCTCATTAGCCGTCGCGCGACCCGCCCCATCACCCTGGGCCCGTGGCGGCTACCGGCGCGCACGCTGTTCATGCTGCCCTTGCAGTTGATGCACCACGATCCGCGCTTGTTCCCGGAGCCGGAGCGCTTTCAGCCCGATCGTTTCTCGACAGGTTCGCCCCAGGCCCCGCGCGGCGCCTACATGCCATTTGGCACCGGCCCGCGGGTTTGCCTGGGGCAGCACCTGGCAACGGCCGAGATGACGGTCATCGCCGCGATGCTGCTGCAGCGGTACAAGCTGTCGGTGCCCGAAGGCGCGGCACCTCCGCGGCCGCTGTTGAACGTGACGTTACGGCCGGATCAGCCGCTTTGGCTTGCCGTGACGCCGATTTGACCGGGATTGCCGCCTCGCCGGTCTCAGCGACGGCGAGGTGGCACGTGCCAGTGCCTCAGGACGTCACGGTATCGGTCAGGGCCAGGGCCGGGTAGTCGATATACCCATGCCCGTCGCCACCAAAGAACGCATTGGGAATGGCATCGTTCATCGGCGCGCCGAGCTTCAGGCGGGTGACGAAGTCCGGGTTGGCCAGCACCATCTGTCCATAAGCTTCCAGATCGGCAAGCCCGGATGCCATGTCGGCACCCACAGCTTCACGGGTGCGGCCCGGCCGGTTCAGGATCAGCGTGCCGCGCCAGCGTTCGCGGATGTCGGCCAACTGTGGCTCGTTGCCCTGGAGGGTGACGTGCAGGTACGCCAGGCCGAGCTTGTCCAGTTCCGTTACCAGGTGGCGGTAGAGCGCCGGACCTTCGGCGCCTTCGTCGATGCCCCACAGCGGCGTGCCGGGCGATAGTCGGATGGCCGTCCGGTCCGCGCCGATTTCCCCGGCGATTGCGGTGGCCACCTCAATGGCGAAGCGGGCGCGGTTGTCGATCGAGTCGCCGTATTTGTCGGTGCGGGTATTGGCATTGGGCGCGAAGAACTGCTGGACCAGGTAACCATTGGCCCCGTGAATCTCGACACCGTCCGCGCCCGCGGCGATCGCTTGCCGGGCGGCGAAGCGGAAGTCGTCCACGGTCTGGCGCACCTCATCAGTGGTCAGCGCGCGCGGTGCCGGAATGTCCTGCATACCCTTCAGCGTAAACATCGGCACACCGGGGGCAATGGCGGATGGCGCCACACCTTGCCGGTGATGCGGCGTGTTGTCCGGGTGGGACATGCGTCCCGCGTGCATGAGCTGGATGAAGATCCGACCGCCACGCTTGTGCACGGCGGCGGTGACGTTTTTCCATCCATCGACATGGGCTTCGGTGTAGATGCCGGGCGTGGCGAGGTACCCCTGCCCGTCGTCCGAAGGCTGGGTCCCTTCGGTCACGATCAGACCGACACTCGCGCGCTGCGCGTAGTACTCGGCCGCCAGTTCGCCCGGCGTGCCATCAAGGCTGGCGCGGCTACGGGTCATCGGCGCCATGACCAGGCGATTCTTCAGGGTGTATCGGCCGACGCGGACCGGGGTGAACAGTGCGCTCATGTGCATGACCTCTTTTGACAGTGCAGGTTGCCGGCATCGGTTTGCGATGCCGGTCAGGCGCTGCCGCGCGCCATCGCGCGGATCAGCGCTTCCATGGCGCCATCATCGGTTGCTTCCTGATCGAGATAAATCTGCTAATTTGCAATGCATTGATCCACTGATGGAGCAATCGGCGTGGAACTATTGAACGACATGGCCTTATTCGTGGAGGTCGTCAAGGCGAAGGGGTTTCGCAGCGCCGCGGACGTTCTGGATATGCCGAGTTCGACGCTGTCCCGGCGAATCAGCGCCCTGGAAAAGGCGATCGGGTTGCGCCTGCTGCACCGTACGACGCGCAAGATCGAGTTGACGGAGGCCGGCCGGATCTACTTCGAGCGATGCAAGCGCATCGTGGGCGATGCCAGACTGGCACATGAACAGCTCGGGACCATGCTGGCGGAGCCTGTGGGCGTGCTCCGGGCGTCATTTCCAGTTGATTTCGCGGTGACCTATCTGGCGCCGCTGATTGCAGAGTTTGCTGGCCGCTACCCCGGACTGAGCTTCGACTTCGATCTCACGCCCCGGCGAGTGGATCTGGTGAGCGAGCCGTTCGATGTCGCCATCCGCGCGGGCGAGCCCGAAGTCTCGCAACTGATCGCGCGTCAGCTGGCGTCGTTCGGGACCTATCTCTATGCCTCGCCCGGATATATCGAACGCGCGGGAGAGCCGCGCGTCCCCGCCGATCTGAATCATCACGAATGTCTGGGCATACAGCGGGGAGGTGCGTGGACACTGCATCGCGGCGAAGTCACCACCACGATCCCGGTGAGCAGCCGCTTTACGTTGAACAGCGTCGGGATGGCGCGTCGTCTGGCCGCGCTCGACATGGGCATCGTGCTGATGGCCGAAGCGATCGTGGCAGATGACCTCGCCACGGGACAGCTACGCCGGCTGATGCCCGAATGGCAGGGAACGCCGGTACCGGTCTACGCCATGACCGAGACGCGCCTGCTCCCGGCCAAGACGCAGCGATTCATTGAGTTCCTGCGTGAACGGTTCGAATAACAGGCGGGTAGCCGCGCGCTCAACGCTGTGAAAAAACAGTGATTGAGAAGGCTTCCAGTGCCACGTCTTATCCCAGTGCCAACGAAGGCGCGCCTGACGCGAGTCAGTTCACCCCGTGGCGTTCCGAGGAGCGAGACTGCTACTGAGCCGACGGCCCGCTGGACAAACCGGTCGACTCGGAGGGCGCCGTGCCACCACCCGGCGTACCCGCCGTGCCTGGCGTGTTTCCATTCCCCGAGTCGGGTTTGTCCTGCTGCTGCGCCTGCCGTCCATGCCGGCCGCCACCGCGCTGACCTAAGCCGCCACCGCCGCCGCCATGGGATTTTGTCGCGGTCTGCTTCAATTCCTGATTGATGGTGTCGATCGTGCGTGGCGCCGGCGTCATGCGCGCGAAGTTACTCTGGATATTGCGCATGGCCGCGTCGTTATCGCCTCCATCCGGGGGCGAGGCCGCTTGCTGGCTGAAGGCGACGCCTGGCAGGGCCAGCACGGCGGCAGCCGCCAGCCAGGCGGCAATACGTGGCTGGCGACGGAAGGTGTGGCGCGGTTTGTTGGGGGCGGGATGATTCATGTTGCGTGTCTCGGCTCCGGTTGATGATTGTGGGGAGCATTTCCCCACAAGAGCACGCAATCTGTTAGTTCTTTCCCGTTTCAGCGTATTGCGGTTGTATCGGCGGATTACAACGACGCTGGCCGCTGTGGCCTTGGACTCACAGCATCCCGGTGATGTGCTGCATGACCAGGCTGCTCAGCGCCACGCTGACCCACACGATCAGGCCCAGCAGCAGCGGGCGGGCGCCGGCGCGCTTCAGGCGTTCGAAGTCGGTGCTCAGGCCAACGCCGGTCAGCGCGCCGATGACGAGGAACGGGGCCAGTTGCTGGATGACGTGCGTCACGCCTGCCGGGAGGAATTCGTTGATTGCCGACGCCAGCACGAAGAGCACGATGAACCAGGGGATCACGCGACGCATCGAGCCGCCAGGCTGGCTGCGCTGGAAGAGCATGGCGATGACCAGCGTGACGGGCACGATCATCATCGCGCGTGTCAGCTTGACGATCGTCGCGTACTCGCCGGCGGCTGAACTCCAGGCATAGCCGGCTGCCACCACCGACGAGGTGTCGTTGATCGCCGTGCCGGCCCACAGGCCGAAGCCGGCATCGGACATGCCGAGCATCTTGCCCAGGATCGGGAAGATCACCACGGCCACGACGTTGAACATGAAGATCGTGGACAACGCATACGTCATGTCGTGATCGTCCGGCTGCAGCACGGGCGTGATCGCGGCGATTGCCGAGCCGCCGCAAATGGCCGTACCGGCACCGATCAGGACCTTGAGCTTCTCCGGGATGCGCAGCAGGTGCCCGGCCACGAGGGCCACGGTGAAGGCAACCGCCAGTGTGACGAGCGAGATAGGCAAGGACGTCAATCCGGTATGGACGACCTCATGCAGTGGCAGGCTGAACCCCAGGCCGACGATCGAATACTGCAGAAGCTGCTTGGAAGCGAACTGGATGCCGGGCTTGCACGACTCGGATGGCTTGAGGAAGGCTCGGCAGAGCAGGCCAAGCAACATGCCGAATACGGCACCTCCCAGCAGTGGCACAGCCTTGCCAAGCAGCGTGGCGGGCACGGTCAGGGCGAGAACGAGGAGTAGCCCGGGGAGTGTGGATCTTGCGGAGAGGAGTCGGGACGCCATGCTGCAAACACCTTCTTAGATGAATTTTGCATAACGATATTTCCTCAGTGCATATGGGCGCCAACGGTATTTTCGGGTTGTATCTATCGAAAATGTCGATAAGGACGGCTGTCGGGCCTGCCACGGCAACCGACGATCCCCCACAAAAGCAAACCGCCGCGACGAGGTGCTCGTGGCGGCGGTTTGCTTTTATCGGTTCGTTCTATCGGCTCGGGCCCGTCTGGCGTGGCCCCAGTCTTCCTACTGCTTGTTCGGGGTGGTGCAGAGCCCGTGCAGCTTGCGCAACCCTGAGTAAAGTCCGCGCCTCTCCTCTGGCGTCAGCATCCGGATGACCGATGCCTGCCCGCGACGCGCCAGCGGGATGACCTGCGCATGGAGGGCGGCCCCCTCTGGCGAAATCCGGCATGTCAGGCGCCGGCGCGTTCCGCCTTCCGACTCGAGCGTCACCAGCCCGCGATCCTCCAGCAGCCGCAGCGTCCGGCTGACCAGCGCCTTGTCAGAGGTGGACTGCCTGACCAGTTCCGCGAATGACATCGTCTCGCCGTGCGCCAGCAGCGCCAGGATGCGCCACTCCGGCACGGTCAGCTCGAAGCGGGACGCGTACGGCTCGGTCACGTTGCTGCGCAGCGCCGTGACAAGCTGGCTCAGCATCGTCGTCAGGAAGTCGTTGACGTTGAGATCGGTGCCGGCTTCGTCGAGGTTCGACCACGGGTCGGTGGTCCCGGTGTCGACGGAGGCGGAACGGGTTGTGCTGGACATGAAGGGGGAGCCGTGGAGACGTGCTGGAAAATCGCCGCAAAGCGCGGCTGGAAGCCGATCGCGATTGTCTCACATGCAGGGTTGCCGGCCATTTCGCGGGTTTGCGCGTCGGCCGCCCACCTCATAAGCGTTGCGCGCGCCGGTGACGCGCCCGACATCGGGGCGCGTCACCGGCGCGCGCAAGCAGTGTCATCCGGCCGCCGCGCATCAAGACGCGGCGTTTCCGTGCGGCATCAAGCCGCGAAACCGCCATCCACGTTGAGGCTGGCACCCGTCACGAATCCAGCCTCAGGGCCGGCCAGATACGCCACCATGCTGGCGATCTCGTCAGGGTGGGCATGACGTTGCAGCGCCATCAGGCCGTGCAGCGATGCGGCGAATTCGCTGTCCTCGGGGTTCATATCGGTGTTGACCGGGCCAGGCTGCACGTTATTGACCGTGATGCCCTTCGGTCCCAGGTCGCGTGCCATGCCTTGCACCAGCCCCTTCAGGGCGGACTTGCTCATCGCGTAGGCGGCGCCGCCCGGGAACGGCATCCGGTCCGCATTGGTGCTGCCGATGTTGATGATGCGGCCGCCCTGGCCCATGTGCGCCAGCGCTGCCTTCGCGGCGACAAACACCGCGCGTACATTCACGGCCAGCGTCTTGTCGAAGTCTTCCAGCGGGAACGTATCGACCGGACCGAGGAACAGCACGCCGGCGTTGTTCACGAGGATGTCGATCCTGCCGAAGTCAGCGGCGGCCGCGTCGATCGCACGCGTGACGGCCGCGGCATCGGCCGCGTCGGCGTGATAGGCACGGGCACGGCCGCCTGCGGCCTGGATCGATTCGGCCAACGCTTGCGCCACCGCGCCGGAGCTCTGGTAGGTGAAGGCCACGGCGGCGCCTTCGCGTGCCAGGCGGCGCACTACCGCGGCGCCGATGCCGCGCGATCCGCCGGTGACGAAAGCCACCTTGTTCGAGAGGGCGGCGGAGGCAGGGGTGGGGGTGGGGTTCATGATTGTGTTCCTGTGTGGTTGGGACGGTGATGGCAGTATGGTTTTCGCGATCTACAACCGGTAGTCATGATTCCGTATCAACTTTTTCAACCATTGGTATAAGCTTCGGCGCATGGAAGCGCTGAACCTGCTCGAGTCATTTATCCAGAGTGCCGAAACCGGCAGCTTTTCGGCTGCCGCGCGTCGCCTCGGACTGACGCCGGCCGCAATCAGCAAGAATGTGGCGCGGCTGGAGAACCATCTCGGGCTTCGGCTGTTTCAGCGCAGCACGCGCCGGCTGACGCTGACGATGGGCGGCGAGCAGTTCCTGCAGCAGGTATCGGATCCGTTCTCGACGTTGCGCGACGCGTTTGCCAGCGCCGCGCAGGAGGACGGCAAGCCCGCCGGGGTGCTGCGCGTAAGCATGGGCGTGGCGTTCGGCCGCGAGTACCTGGTGCCGTTACTTGGCGAATTCCTGGCGCGTTATCCGGGCATCGTGCCGGACTGGCATTTCGAGAACCGCACCGTCGATTTGATCGCCGGTGGTTTCGATGCGGCCATCGGCGGCGGTATCGAACTGACCGAAGGGGTGGTGGCGCGGGAACTGGCGCGGACCTACGTGGTGGTGGCAGCGTCGCCGACGTACATGAAAGACCGGGTGATGCCCCGCCACCCGTCGGACCTGGCGGGCTTCGACGGCATCGTGCGCCGGTCGGCCTCGACCGGACGTCTGCGGCATTGGAATCTGCGTAATCAGATAGGCGAGCAGGCGCTGGCGGAGATGCGCACGCGCGTGATTCTCGACGATCCCGAGGCAATGGCCCATGCCGCCATGAGCGGCCTCGGCATTGCGCTGCTGCCGATGCCACATGCAGCGCCCTGGCTCGAGAGCGGTGCGCTGGTGCGTCTCCTGCCAGGGTGGTATGCCGACAATGGGCCGATCGTGCTCTACTATCCGAACCGCAAGCTACTGCCGCCGAAAACGCGGGTATTCATCGACTTCATTGCGGAATCGTTCCAGAAGAAAGCGCTCGCGCACCGATTCGACGGGCGCTGAGCGAAACCCCGTGTAGCACCTCACCCTCGGAGGGCTGTATGCCACCGGCAACACGAAGAGGTTTTCCGCTCCACGCTTACATCTGGGCGCCGTTCGCCGTTCTGGTGCTGCTGGTTGGCGCGGTGGCTTGCGGCGTCAACTACCTGATGACGAAGTCGGCGCTGGAACATGCGATGGCCGATGCCAACGAGCGCATCAGTCGCGAGATGCTGGAGAAAGTCGAGGACATGGTGCTGCCGACCCAGGCCGCGGTCACCCTCGTCAGCCACAGCTCACTGGGCGAGGCCACCACGCTCGCGCAGCGCATGGCACGTGTTGCGCTGGTCCGCGATGCGCTTGGCACATCGCCGGTTCTGCAGTCCCTGTTCCTGGGCTATGCCGATGGCAGTTTCTTCTACGTACGCCGCGTGCGCGATGACGCCGAGCGCGGGCCATACCAGGCGCCCGCACGCTCGGCCTACGTGATCCAGAGCATCGACCATGACGCAGGGGCGGCATTTGGCCAACTGATTTTCCTCGACACGGACCTGAACGAGCTTGCCAGGCGTCCAACGCCAGATTTCGTGAAGCGATACGACCCAAGGAAACGCCCCTGGTATATGGAGGCCATCGCGGCGGGCAAGCTGGTTCGGACCGAACCGTACATGTTTTTTTCCGACTACCAGGCCGGGGAGACGATTGCCGTGCCAACGCGCGCCGGGAGTGCCGTTGCCGGTGGCGACTTCCGGCTCGACACGCTGGGGCAGGCGCTCGCGCGTGACAGAACCACACCCGGATCGGTACTTGCCGTCGTCAATGCGCAGGGGCAACTGGTCGCCATCGACCGGAGTCCCCCGGAATGGATGTCGGCGCCAGACGCCATGCGCACGGGCCTGCTGGGCAAGCCGGAAGATTACGGGCTGCCGGTGCTGTCCAGCCTTGCGGCAAAGGTGGTGAGTGGCAGCGAGGCAGCCGTCCGCAACGAACTGACGACGCTGGGCGGCAAGGGCTGGTACACCAGTATCGGCCGTATGAGCGGCGGCGTCGGCACGCTTTACCTGGTGATGGCCACGCCGCAGGATGAACTGCTGAGGGACGCGACCCGGCAGGCGAGCGTCGGGATATTTGCCACCGCACTGGTCGTCCTGCTGTCCTTGCCGCTGATGTGGCTGGTCGCGCGCGCGGTGGCCCGCCCGCTGTGTCAGTTGACCGATGAGGCCGAGGCCATCCGCCGCTTCGATTTCGACCAGCCGTTCCGTTTCTGGTCGCCGGTGCGCGAGGTCCATCGGCTGGGCGAAACGATGGACAAGATGCGCAACACCATCCAGCAGTTGCTTATCATCATGCGGTCCGTCACCGCGGAATCACAACTCGAGAAGTTGCTGCCCCTGCTGTTGCACAAGATGCAGAACGCCGCGGCGGGGCAGGCGGGCGTGCTGTACCTGCTCGATGGCGACACTGTCCGTCCCGCCGCCGCGCTTGATGCGCAGGGGCGTGACATCGTTCAGGAGATCGGGTCCACGCCATTGCCGGAGGCGCTGTCGTTGATCGTGGCGGCGGTGCGTGATGGTGTGTCTCGCACGGGCTACGTGACGGCTGCCGAGGCGGCTCAGGCAAAGCTTGGCCCGCTGGCATCGGTCATGCCTTGTTTCGTGGCCGCGATTCCGCTGATCAATCATCGACACGAATGCCCGGGCGTCGTGCTGGTGATGCGCGACACCCCGCTTCAGACGGCGCAACTTGCCTTCGTCGATACGATCGCCGGCCTGTCCGCTGGCGCGCTGGAAGTCCGCGAACTGAGTGCTGCCCAGCGCGACCTGTTCGATGCATTCATCCGGCTGCTGGCGGATGCGATCGACGCCAAGAGCCCGCATACGGGGGGTCACTGCGCGCGCGTGCCGGAACTGACCAAGATGCTGGCCCGGGCGGCGTGCGAGGTCACCCAGGGCCCCTACCAGTCCTTCCAGCTCAGCGAGCAGCAGTGGGAGGAACTGCACGTGGCTGCGTGGCTGCACGACTGCGGCAAGGTGACGACGCCCGAGTTCGTGATCGACAAGGCGACCAAGCTGGAAACGCTGTATGACCGGATTCACGAAGTGCGCATGCGCTTCGAGGTACTCAAACGCGATGCCGAGATTCAGTGCCTGCAATCCATTGCCGCGGGCGAGCCGTTGCCGATCGCGCAGGCGCGGCGCGATGCGGAGATCGCGCGGCTCGACGACGACTTTGCTTTCGTCGCCGCATGCAATCGGGGCGGCGAGTCCATGTCGCAGGAAGACAAGGACCGACTGCGGCAGATCGCCGCCCGCACCTGGACGCGGACGCTGGACGATCGGCTCGGCGTCTCGCACGAGGAGTTCGCGCGCAAGTCCCGTTCGCCCGCCCGCGCATTGCCAACGCAGGAGCGACTGCTGGCCGATCGCGACGATCATCGCATCGAGCGCGGGGCGCGCGATGTCATGCCGCCGGACAATCCGTGGGGCTTCAAGCGCAAGGTGCCACGCTATCTCTATGACCACGGCGAATTGCACAATCTGACGATCGGGCGCGGCACGCTGAGCGAGGAAGAACGCTACAAGGTGGAAGACCACATCGTGCAGACGCAGATCATGCTGTCACGCCTGCCGTTCCCGAAGCATCTACGCAATGTGCCGGAGATCGCTGGCGGACATCACGAAAAGATGGACGGCACCGGCTACCCACGCGGGCTGACGCGCAACCAGATGAGCCCGCTGGCCAGGATGATGGCGATTGCCGACATCTTCGAGGCGCTGACCGCCGCGGATCGGCCCTACAAGAAGGCCAAGACGCTCTCGGAGTCGATCGGCATCATGGCCCGGCTCAAAGCGCAGCAGCACATCGACGGCGAACTGTTCGACCTGTTCCTGACATCCGGCGTCTATCGCGAATACGCGCAGCGCTATCTGGACCCCGCGCAGATCGACGAGGTGGATACGGAAGACTACGTCGATGCCGCCTGAATGGGGCATTGCCGGCCCATGGCGTTACCTGCCCCGCGCGCCCCAGCGTCGCGCGCGGCGCGCGGAATCGGCGCGGTGGACGCGCAGCAGCAATCGTGTCAGCAGATCGTCGGCAACCGGGATGATGGCTCACGATGAGCAGCAGCGCGGCCAGCGGTAGCGTGGCGGCGTAGCCGAGCGTGCTGAACGCCTGCGCGCCGACGATGCCACCCACCAGGAACATGCCGACCAGCACCGTGAGCAGACGCAGCTTGTGGCGATCGGCCATGACCGGCCGGCTGTTGGGGCGTACCGCAGCATTCCAGTAGAACAGCTTGCCCAGCTCGATGCCGATGTCGGTCACCATGCCGGTCACGTGCGTGGTACGGATCTCGGCGTTGGAGAGTTTGGTGATCAGGGCGTTCTGCAGGCCCATCATGAAGCAGAGCAGCATCACGGTCGCCGGCACGAACAGCCAGTCCATGTCATTGAGATGGCTGCCCAGGAGCCCGAAGCAGAGCAGCAGGGTGGCTTCGACCAGTAACGGAATCGCGTATTCGCTGCGCAGGCGGGTTCTTCTCGCCCAGTTGACCAGGATCGCCGTGGTGCCCGCCCCGGCGAGGAACGACGCCAGTGCGCCGATGCCGTGCACCACCAGCCCGTATCGCTGCAGCACCAGGTCGTCCGCGATGGCGGAGACGATGCCGGACATGTGGGATGTGTATTGCTGCACCGCAAGAAAACCGCCCGCGTTGGCCGCGCCGGCCACGAAACACAATACGCGCGCCAGGCGGCGATTGGAGACCGGGTTACGGTGACGGGCGGTCAGACTGCGCAGGAACCCGATCGGCATGGTCGTAAGGGCAGGGTATGGCGAAGGCATTCATCATACGACCACTGCTCACCGGGCCGCGAGCCCTCCGAGGGATTCGGCGCTCTGGCCCGGCGTTTTCAGCACCTAGGCAACGCCCGGCCGCTGCCATCCGGCCTGCCGCAGTTCCTCTTGCTGGCGACGCAGGATCTCGGTGGTAGTGCCCTTGCCATCGGGCGCCCAACCCGGCGGCATGATCAGGTACGCGGCAGCGTGCCAGAGCTTCGAGGCGGAGGCCATGTCCCGGCCCAGGCTGACCCAGTGCTCGAACTGGTTGACGATCGGGTTGTGCGTGGTGGACGGATGGACCAGTCCATAGCGGCACGGTTCGTCGGCGCGCTCTTCCACATAGGTGCCGAACATACGGTCGAAAATGATCAGCACGCCACCGAAGTTGGCATCGAGGTAGTCGATGTTCGACGCGTGATGGACGCGGTGGGCCGACGGCGTGTTGAACACGTATTCGAGCCAGCCGAGCTTGGGCATCCAGTCGTTATGCAGCCAGAACTGGTAGAGCAGGTTGAGCGAAAGCGTGGCCAGCACCACTTCGGGACGCACGCCGAGCAGGACCAGCGGCGCGAAGAACACGGCGCTGCCGGTGAGCTTGCCGGTCCAGCCCAGCCGGTATGCGGACGTCAGCGTGAGCTGGTTGGGGGAGTGATGCACGGCGTGCGTGGCCCAGAAGAAGCGGATGCGGTGCGCGGCACGGTGGTACCAGTAGTAGCAGAACTCCTGGCCGACGAAGAGCAGGAAGACAGCCAGCGCGCTGTTCAGCGTGACTGTGAACAGGCGGTGATCCCAGGCAAACGAGAAAATCGGCGCGGCCAGCGAGAGCGGCAGCAGCACCGACAGCTTGCGTCCGGCCAGGTCGGCCAACGACAGCCAGACCTCGTTCCAGGAGAACGGTTTGACGCCGTCGCGACGCTTGCGCCACAGGACGAATGCCTCGATCAGCGAGACGGTGACGACGAACGCGGTGACGTACATCGCAAACTTGCCAGTGATGACCATGGTGAACCTCGGTGAAATCTGTGAACTCGGTGGATTCAGTGCGGGGCGCGGTTGTGCCGCGTCGGTGAGGCAACTCTAGCGGCGGGCGATCCGGGAATCCATTAGGGAATTATTTCGCCCAATGTCACGCGGCTGGCCTTGACATTTCCCGACATGATTTCCGGGGCGACGCCCGTGGATCGTCGTCCTATAGTTCGGCCCGTCGACACGCCAGGTCGTGTTGCAGCGCACCGAATCGAAAGGACTTCAAGATGATTTCACGCACCCGGATCGCCGCCACCGGCGTACTGCTCCTGCTGGCCAGCACGTCCGCATCCGCCTGGACTGGCCACGGCACGGCCTATACGCCACGCGGCACCTACAACGGCGCCCACTTCGGATCGTGTGGCGGTGGAAGCTGCTCGCACGCCGGTGGCGTGGTTGGCCCCTACGGTGGCCTGGCCACCAACACCGGCACGGTTACCCGCACCGCGCCCGGCCAGTTCTCGAACGCCGGCACGGCGGTGGGACCGAACGGCCGTTCGGTACAGCACGATGGCAGCACCAGTTGCGCGAGCGGTACCTGCTCGCACAGCGGCGACATGACTGGCGCCAATGGCCGTAGCGCCACCACCAGCGGCAGCGTTACTCGCGAGGCGCCGGGCCAATACACCTCGTCCGGCACCGTGACGGCCGGCAACGGCAACACCTACAACCACGCGGCATCGACGGCCTGCGCAGGCGGCACCTGCGATCGCTCCGGAACGGTAAGTGGCAGCTATGGCGGCACCGTCACCCACGCCGGCAGCGCTACGCGCGTGTCGTCCGGCGTGGTGACCACCGGCGGTGGCGCGACGGTCGTGCATGGCAGCGCGGTGTCGACCGGGGGCACGGTCGTGGTCGGCGCCGCGCCAGTGGCGTATGTGCCGCCGCCTCCGGTGGCAGTTGTGGCGACGGTGCCGGTGGCGCCGCCTCCCCCGCCGCCCGCCGGGCCCGTTTATGTCGTGCCGCCGCCTCCGGCCGTCGTGGTCACGGCCAAGGCACCGCTGCCGGTCTATGTGGCGCCGCCGCGTGTGGCTGTCTGGGTACCGGCCCATTGGGTCGGCCGCGTCTACGTGCCCGCGCACTGGGCCTGACGCATACCGGTGCGCACCGGTCCAGATTGATTTCCCAACTTTTGCATCCACGGAGTAGATCGTGAAGAAGATGATGGCAGTACTTATCTTGTGTATTGTTTCGGCAGGCGCGCATGCGCAGAGCCGGCTGATGGCGATGGGCGCGATGGGGGCGACGGGCGGCGAGCGTATCGAGCATGCCGAAGCGGCGGCGCAGCAATTGCAGGCCCGCTTCGCGAACGCGAACACCACCCATGACGGCAAGCTGACCCGCGCGCAGGCGGCTGCTGGTATGCCGATGGTGGCGAAGCATTTCGACGAGATCGACAAGCAGCGCGCCGGCTATGTGACGCTGCGGCAGATCGAGACTTTCATGGCCCAACGGATGTCGGCTCGCTGAACACATGGGAGACGCGGCATGGAGCAGGTGAACCGGATAATCGTGCTCGATGACGAGGCGGAGTTGCGCAATATGCTGCAGCGCTTCCTGACCGGGCATGGCTTTCACGTGCGCGCGGTGGCGGACGGCAAGCAGCTCAATCGTTACCTGCAGCGCGAGCCGTACGACCTGCTCGTGCTCGACCTGATGATGGAGCCCGAGGATGGCCTCTCCGTCTGCCGCAGGCTCCGCGCCGAAGGCCAGACGATGCCCATCCTGATGCTGACCGCCAAGGGCGATCCAGCCGATCGCGTGATCGGGCTCGATACCGGCGCGGACGACTATCTGGCCAAGCCGTTCCTGCCCGACGAACTGGTGGCCCGCATCCGTGCGTTGCTGCGCCGCCAGAAGATCGCCGCCGGCGATCCCACCGTGGCTGCCCAGACGCTGAGTTTTGGCGAGTTCCGCTTCGATGTCGGCAAGCAGACGCTGAGCCGCGCGGGCGTGCCGGTGGAAGTGCACTCTGCCCAGATGCTGCTGCTCCAGGCGCTGGGCGCGTCGCCAAACCGGCCGGTCAGCCGCGAGAACCTGCTGGCCCGCGCGCGCGGCCGCGATCATGACGCGCTCGATCGCAGCATCGACGTGCAGATTCTGAGGCTGCGCCAGATCGTCGAGGAAGATCCGTCCAAACCGCGCTTCATCAAGACGGTTTGGGGCGTGGGATACATGCTGGTAGCCGGCGTGGAGGCGTGATGCGGATCGGACTGCCGCGCTCGCTGCTGGCTCGCAACATCGCGCTGCTGGTGGCGCTGGTGGCGTTCACGCAGGTGTGTTCGCTGGCGGTGCTGCTGCACTTCGCGCAGCGCCCGCGCGTGGAGCGCGCCGCGACGATGTTCGCGCACTATGTGTCGATGCTCGATGGCGTGATGGCGGCCATGCCGGCCGAAGAAGCCAGAGTGGCCGTGGCGCGCCTGGGTGGTCAGACGGACGCGCCGGCAGTGGACGATGTGATGGAAGCGCGGGCGCTGCATCCATTCCGCACCTGGCAGCGCGACGTGTTCATGGACGAGCTGCACAAGGCCCTGCCACCCGATATGCCGGTGCAATGGCAGGATGCGGGCGACAACGAGCGACTCTGGATCCGCATTCGCGCAGCCGGGGTGCCAACGTGGGTGGCCTTGCCGATGACCGCCGATGCGCAGGCCAGCGGCATCACGGCCGCCATTGCGCTTTCCGCGGCGCTCGGGTTGCTGGCGGCGCTGACCGGATACCTGATCCAGCGCCATATCAACCGGCCATTGCAGAACCTGGCGCGCGCGGCGTTGCACGTCAGCGCCGGAGAGACGCCCGCGCCGCTGCCCACCGATGGGCCGACCGAAATATCGCAGGTCAGCAGTGCGTTCAATCGCATGACCGAAGCCCTGCAGCAGACCGAGAAGACGCGCGCGCTGATGCTGGCCGGCATTTCGCACGACATCCGCACGCCGCTGACCAAGTTGCGCCTGGCGATGGCGATGGCGTTGCCGCGCGGGACGGACGATGCATTCGTGGGGTCGGTGGAAGGCTACCTCGATCGCATCGACACGATCCTCCAGCAGTTCATGGACTATGCGGGCAGTGGCGAACGCGAGGCGCCGCAGCCGGGTGACCTCAATGCGCTGGTGCGCCAGCTTGCGTCCGACTTCGCCGGGCTCGGCCATGAATTCGAACTCGATCTCGGCGATCTGCCGCTGGTGTCATATCGCCCGACGAGCATGTTGCGCCTGTTGATGAACCTGATGCAGAACGCCATCAATTATGGCCGTACGGGACTGATGGTGCGCACGTGGAAGGAAGGCGGCGCCGCACATGTTGCCGTTTGCGATCGTGGCATCGGTATCAGCGTGGCCGAGATCGAACAACTGCGCGCGCCGTTCAGCCGCGGCGACAATGCGCGCGGGCACTCGGGCGGCACGGGGCTCGGGCTGGCCATCGTCGAGCGGATCGCGCGACTGCACGGCGGATCACTCGCGTTCCGTCCGCGCGATGGCGGCGGACTGGAAGTGGTGGTGTCGCTGCCCGCATGACATTGAATGAAATAGTTCTTGCCTGGCCTGTTGCATGGCCGCATCCGATACTGGGTCTGCCGGCGCCGAAACCACGCCGCCCCCAGTTAGACCCATTAGCAGACCCACTAGCAGGACTTCGACATGCAGACCGTATTTCAATCCATCCAGCGTAACGCCAGCCGCCTGACCCTCACCGCTTTCGCGGCTACCTCGATGCTGATGGCCGGTTGCGCTTCCGCGACCACGATGATCTCCGACGCATCCGTGCCGGCCACGCTGGCCCACGCGTCGGCCGATGTGATCTACGTGCGCGGCTTCGACGTGAACGCGAACCAGGTACGTGTCGATGACAACGTGATGCACCGTGTCAAGGCCATGGCGACTGGCAATGCCGGCGCGCTCTCGCAGGACCAGACCGCGCTCGATGCACGCAATGCGGTAGCCGACGAAATCGTGAGCGATCTGCGGGCCAAGGGCTTGCATGCCGAGCGTATCGACGGCCCGGTGCCGACGGATGCCAACGCGCTGATCGTCGAGGGCCGCTTTGACAAGATCGACGAAGGCAAGTCGCGTCGCCGGATGCTGATTGGCCTTGGCGCGGGCAAGAGCGATGTGTCGGCGTCGGTGCAGGTGTTCTATCAACCCGCGCACGGCACGCCGGTGCCGGTCGAGTTGTTCCAGACCAGCGCCAACAGTGGCCATATGCCCGGAATTGCGGAGACCGCAGGGATCGGAGCCGCCGCTGGCGCGCTGACGACCGCCGCCGCGGCTGGTGCGGGCGTGCATGGGGCGACGGAGATGAAGCGCGACAGCATCTCGGCGGAGTCCAGGCGCGTGGGCGACGCTGTCGCGAAGCAGGTGGCTGGCGTGGTGGAGAAGCTGTCGAAGACCGTTTGAGCGTCGGTGGGCCTGCCGGGCGCAGGTTCGCCGGATAGTGCGGTGACTCTTGAGAGACAGGGGAAGACAGGGCTGCCAGGGCAATCCCGCCAGCTCTGCCCGATCTCCACTTTCACGCAATGGATGAGGCCGGTACCCGCCAAAGGGCTTTTCTCGACCTGGCGCATCAGATACATTGGCGTTTCACGAACGGGTCAAGGTGCCGCGAAGCCGTGAAACACTACTCCTCCGAAAACTTCCACCTCACGCAAAGCATCGGATTCCATCTCAACCGGGCACGCAACATCCTGTTGATGGAGATGGATGCCGCACTGCGGCCACTCGACATCACGGGCCAGCAGATGGGTATCCTGCTGTCGCTGACGCGCGGCGTGGCCACCACGCCGTTCGAGATCAGCAAGGTGCTTGGGATCGATACTGGCCTGATGACGCGGATGCTCGACAAGCTCGAGAGCCGGGGACTGCTACAGCGCCAGCGCAGCATCGAGGACCGGCGGGTGATTCATCTGCTCCTGACAGACAAGGGCAGGGAAGTGGCGGCCCGCATTCCCGAGATCGCGCCCGAAGTGCTCAACCATCGGCTGCGCGATTTCTCCACGGAGGAGTTCGGCGAGTTCCTGCGGCTGCTGCGCAAGTTCACCGATTCCGACTAGCCCGGACCCGCGAATCGCTGGGGTGAGCGGCGGGTGCCGCTTCCCCCTTCCCCCTTCCCCCT